>CAZOTB010000127.1:0-11479 GCA_964582645.1 uncultured Verrucomicrobiota bacterium
CATGCCGATCTTTTCGCTCATGCCCCATTCCGTGACCATCTTGCGAGCGAGACCGGTGGCCTGTTTGATGTCGCCCATCGCGCCGCTGGTGAAATCACCGAGCATGACCTCCTCGGCGATGCGTCCACCCATGATGCCGGTGAGCATGGCCAGCAACTGCGTCTTGGTGTGATGATATTTGTCCTTCTCGGGCAACGACATCGTGGCGCCGAGGAACATGCCGCGCGGGATGATCGTGACCTTGTGGATCGGTTCGCTGCCTTCGGTCAACGATTGCACCAACGCGTGTCCCGCCTCGTGGTAGGCGGTGATCTTCTTGTCCTTGTCGTCCATCACGCGGCTGCGCCGCTCGCGTCCCCACAACACCTTGTCGCGAGCCTCCTCGAACTCAATCTTGCCCACCGCTTTCTTGTTGTTGCGCGCGGCGAGCAAGGCCGCTTCGTTGACCAGGTTGGCGAGATCGGCGCCGGAGAACCCGGGGGTGGCGCGCGCGACCGAAGCGAGGTCCACATCCTTGCCCATCTTGATGGTGCGGCAATGCACCTTGAGGATGCCTTCGCGCCCCTTCACGTCGGGCAGATCAATCACGATCTGGCGATCAAACCGGCCCGGGCGAAGCAGGGCGTTGTCGAGCACGTCGGGACGATTCGTAGCGGCAATGATGATCACGCCTTCCTGCGTGTCGAAACCGTCCATCTCGACCAGCAGGGCGTTGAGCGTCTGTTCGCGCTCGTCGTGGCCTCCGCCGAGCCCCGCGCCGCGATGACGGCCCACGGCGTCAATTTCGTCAATGAACACCAGGCACGGCGCGCTCTTCTTGGCCTGCTCGAACATGTCGCGCACCCGGCTGGCGCCGACGCCGACGAACATTTCGACGAAGTCCGAACCGCTGATGCTGAAGAACGGCACGTCAGCCTCTCCCGCGATGGCCTTTGCGAGCAACGTCTTGCCCGTGCCCGGCGGCCCGACCATGAGCACGCCTTTGGGGATGCGACCACCAAGCTTCTGAAACTTCTTCGGGTCCTTGAGGAAATCAATGATCTCCTGCACTTCCTCCTTCGCCTCGTCAATCCCGGCCACATCCTTGAATGTGACCTTGTTCTTGTCGCGCGACAGCATCCGCGCCCGGCTCTTGCCGAAACTCATCGCGCCTTTGCCCATCACGCGCACCTGGCGCATGAACAGGAACCACAGCAACCCGAGCACGAGCACGATTGGCAGCAACCCCATGACGATGCTGTTCCAGAAATCGCTGACGGGCCGTTCCTTGAACATGCCCGATTTCTGCAGCTTGCTGGTGTCCTCGGCGGTGAGGGCCAACTCGATCTTGAACGGCTGCGAGATGAGATTGCCCTTCTCGTCTTTTTTCTTGTACTCGCCACGAATCTCCGCGGGTCGCCCGAGTCCGTAGTAGATGATCTCGCCCGATTGCACTTCGCTATTGTTGACCTTCTCCATGAACTCGTTGTAGGAGAGCCGCTCCGAGCGTTGCGTCCATCGGAGGTTGAGCTGGGCCAGCAGCACGACTGCGACGAGGATGGTGAGGAAAATCACCAGTCCGCGTCCGTTAATTTTTGGATCGGGTCCGGATGGTCCTGATCGCTTCTTGGGACTGTCTTTTTTGTTTAGCATGTTCGTCTGGAAAATCCTTGCGGCCCAAACTAACACAGCCCATCGGGGCGCGCAATTGCTATATGGTAGATGCAGATTGCAGGCCGACGGTTCGGTCCAGGGACGTGCCCCAGTGCCAGAGCTCACTTCATCGGCGAATAGCAACCGCGCAGGGACAGCCCGCCGCTGGTTTCCGCTGCGAAAGGGTGCACCCCATCATGTAGCGGACGGGCCGAACCGCCCGTGCTTCAGGCTGCTCCGTACTTCTTGATCACCTTGTCCGGGTCTGTCCCGGCGGCATACAGCTTCTCGGCTTTCCCTTCCATTCGATTCGTGCTCTCCGCCTGGTGCAGCACGGGAAGAATGAGGCGTTTCGGGACAATGATCACCCCATCGCCGTCACCGAATACCATGTCGCCCGGGAACACCTCGATGTAGCGACGCAGTTCGCCGCTCATCAGGATCGGTGTGTTCGGCTGCATCCATTTCAAGCGCGGCGCGGCTTCGAGCGGACTCGCACCCCGGGCGAAAGGCGCCCAGTTGGGGATGCGCCTGTGGCCGTCGGAGTCGCGCAGGTTGCCGTCCACGACCGCGCCCGTCGCGCCGCGGGCTGCGATCATGTTGCTGTAGAGGTTGCCGAGGTGGCCGCTGCTCATTTCGCCGCCGGGTTGATAGACGAACACGGTGCCGGGATGGAAGTGCTCCCAGACCTTGAGCCAACGATCATACGGCGGCTGATTGCGCGGTACGGGATCGTGGTTCGCAAGCACCGCGTGCCACGTGACCGCGAGGCCCGCGCACCGCGTCCCCGGGCGCAGCGGTTTGATGTGCAGATCGAGCAGTTGCGTTTCCTCGCTGAGTTTCGAGAGCGCCCCGTTGATGTCGCCGCCCTGCAATTGCCGGTAGCGCCGTGCGAGTTCGACGGGCGACGGCATCGTTTTCGGCTGGCTGGCAGTTCGCATGGTGGGCGGAGTGTGGAGAGCGCGTGGAAGGGATGTCAAGTTCGAGAAGCTTGCGCCGTCTCGCGAACTCGGGTACACACGTCGCCTTGCCCGCGCGTGGGCATTGAAAGGAATCATCCATCGTGAATCGCGGCGAAATCCATCTGAAGAACGAGACGTTGGCCGTCCTCGACAACTACCTGCTCACGCGCGGCGTGCCGTTGCCGCCGGGCGCGGTGAGAAGCGCGGGCGGCGTTTCAGTGACGGACGCAAAGGGTCGTGTCCTGCCGAGCGAAGGCAAGGTGCTGCAGCGCCGTCCCGATGGCAGTGTCGAGTGGATGTTGCTCGACGTGCTCGTGAACCTCGGTGGACAGCAGAGCACGTCCATCTTTGTCGAGCCGCGCCGCGCCAAACAGCCTGCGGTGAAGAATCCGGTCACGGTTCGGGAGACCGGTAAGCTGCTCACTCTCTCAAACGGCCTGAGCGAAGTCGCCGTCTCGCGCGAGGGCGGGTCCTTGATTCACCGCCTCGTGATCAACGGGCAGCTTGTGGTCGCCGAGGGTTCGCTTGTTGACCTCCAGGTCGTGGACGGCGGCGGGAAGATTCATCGGGCCAGCCTGAGCGGACCATACCGGATCACCTTCGCGCACAAGAACCGATTGCGGACCCAGATCAAGGTTGAAGGCAAACACGCCGCGCGAGACGGGACAACCTTTCTCGATTTCGCCCTGCGCTTCACGCTGACGGCAGGTTGCCCCGACCTCACGCTCGAACACACTTTCTATTGCCGCGAGCCGCGGGAAGGGAAAATCCCCGTGCGCTCGATGCGGCTGGTGATGCCGACCACGATGCGCGGCGACGCGAAGAAGCTCTTGCGCCAGTCGCACCACGGCCACGATTGGCTGCATCGCGACGTCGAGATCGCCGAGAACATCGAGGTTGTAGCCAGCAGCGTCGGCGACATTGATAACTACGCTGCCGGCTTTCGCGGTGCAACCGCGACGCATCCTTGCGCGGGTGGCAGCGTGTTCCTCCGCAACATGGACAGTCTCCACGAAAACTGGAGCGAGTACCCGTTCCACATGCGCCCCGGGCAAGGCTCGGGTTTCCGGGCGGACTTGCAGATCACCAGCATGCGTCAGGTGGAGCCGGTGCTCGGCTGGAAGCAGACTGGCTTCACGCTCGTCACAACCTTTGAGCATTTCCGCCAACTCCACCCGAAGTCGGTCGCGGTGGACGAGAACGTCCTGACGTACTCGATCTGGCCCGAGTGGTCGTTGCCGATGCAGATCGTGCAGGGCGTCAGCAAGAGTCACATCCTCTGGATCACCGGCGAACGTCGCGCGCTCGCGATGGACGACGTGCTCGACAAACTCGCCCGCTGGGAATACGGCTACGTCGAGCCGGTGGATGTGTCGTTCGATCCCGCGTGGCCCGTGTACTGTCAGGTTCTCGATTGCCAGCATCTGCTCAAGTACCAGCCCGGCAAGTATCCGTTGCTGGAGAACCTGATCGAACCCGTGCCCGCGGCCGGCAATCCCGGCCGTCACACCTACGACCGCCAACCGGCTACGGGCATGTTTCATTTCGCCGACATCGTCAACCCCGACGCCACGAGCTGCGCCAACAACGAGGACGACATCAACGTCTTCTTCCCGTTGCAGCATTTCCTCCGCACGGGCCACACGTACGCGTGGGATTACGGAAAGGAAGCCGCGCGGCATTACATGGAGGTGGATTTCTGCGAGTGGAGCACCGACCCGCGTCAGCGCGGCGGATTGATCCCACATACGGGCAATCATTTCATCGGCAACGTCTATCCGAGCCACCAATGGGCCGAGGGCATTCTCGCCTACTACTACCTGACCGGCGACGAACGCGCCCGCAACGTCGTCCTCCGCGTCGGCGACAACCACGTTTGGTGGGCGTTCAACAAAACCGAGTTGATGTGCTGCGATGGACGCGAAGCCGGGATGCCGCTCGTCAACCTCGCCGCCGCCTACCGGCTCAGGCGCGACGCGAAGTACATCAAAGCCGCAAAACACATCATCAAGAACTTTTTCCTCAAGTGGGAAAAGAAATACGGCGTGTTCAAGTATCCGTATCCGCAAGGCACGGCCAAACGTCCGCGCAAGCTCATCACCGGCTACGGCGATTGGTCGAGCTTCGCGGGACTCTACCGGCTGTGGGAGGTCACCGGCGACGACTCGTTCCGCAAGCTCGGCGTGCGGTTGCTGAAGAGCGCCATCCAACCGGGCGCGTTCAGCCTGAACGACGTGCGCGGGATGGATTTCTTCGCCGCTTGGGCGCTCGGGCGAATGACGGACGACATGGACGGCGTGATCAAGACAGTCGAGGCCGCCGTGCCGATGCTGTTGCGTCGCGGCGGTCATCCATTGCGACGGATGCACTTCCTCAAGGAACTCGACGAGCGTGGCATGATCCACGACAAAGACGTCGGCAACCGGGCGGGCGTGATTTGAAGAGCTTCCTGGCCGCGGTTCTGACGCTGTTCCCAGCCGGTTTCATTCTCGCTGCTTCCGCGAATGAACCTCCGCCCGGCACCGCCATCGTGTATCCCGGGGATGGCGCGCGGATGGTGTATGTCCCGGCGGGCGAGTTCACCATGGGACTCGACGAAGCGGAGGCGAACGTCGTCGCGAAGCATCTCGGCAAGAAGGATGCGAACGAGTTGTGGGCGTGGGACTGCTATCCGAAGCGGCGCGTCACCGTGGATGGCTTCTTCATTGATGAATGCGAGGTCACCGTGGCGCGCTGGAAACGGTTCGTGGAGGCGACCGGACACAAGAGCAAGTCGGCGGAAACCAGTCAGCACTTCGACAAGCCGGCCGAGCAGCAGTTGCCGGCGGGAGAGATTCTCTGGAACGAAGCCAAGGACTATGCGAAGTGGGCCGGCAAGTCGTTGCCCACCGACGCGCAATGGGAGAAAGCCGCACGCGGCACCGATGGCCGGCTCTACCCGTGGGGCAACGATCCGCCCAGCACCGACCGCGGTCATTTCGGCGAGGAGGGAAAACGGCCGATGCTCTACGTGCCCGTGGGAAGTTTTCCGAGGGGTGCCTCGCCGTACGGTGCGCTCGACATGCTCGGCAACCAGTACGAATGGACAGCGGATTGGCTCGAACCGTACCCCGGCAATCCGCTCGCGGAGAAGATGGGTGACTACAGCGGACAGAAGGCGGTGAGCCTTCGCGGCGGTTCGTGGTATCACGGTTGGGTGAGTTTCTACGCCGCGAAACGATTCGGACTCGAGCCGGGCGAAACCTACTACCACGTCGGCTTCCGCACCGTCTGGAAGCCGCCGACCGGCTACTTTGGGTCGGCCCAGTTCGAAAAGGACAAGGCGGCGGCTTCCGCAAAGTGACCGCCGGGAGCGCTGCTGGAATGACTCTGGAACGACTCGACACCGCCTCACTCGCAGTGGTATCCAACCACAAACCATGTCGCCCACATTACTCGTTCTCGCCGCCGGCATTGGCAGCCGGTACGGCGGGCTGAAACAGATCGAGCCGGTCGGACCCGGCGGCGAGACGATTATTGACTACTCGGTGTTCGACGCGTTGCGCGCGGGGTTCGGCAAACTCGTCTTCGTCATCCGCCGCGACATCGAAAAGGCGTTCAAGGACGCGATTGGCCACCGCTTCGAGAAACGCATCGCCGTCGAGTATGTTTTCCAGGAACTCTCCAATGTGCCCGACGGATTCCGTGTTCCTCCCCATCGCACGAAGCCATGGGGTACCGGCCACGCCGTGCTCACGGGAGAGCCTGCCATTCACGAGCCGTTCGGAATGATCAACGGTGACGATTTCTACGGCGCGGGTTCCTTCCGCCTGCTGGCCGAACATCTGAAATCGGGAAGCGGCGATTACGCGATGGTAGGGTTCACGTTGCGTAACACGCTCTCCGAGTTCGGCAGCGTCGCGCGCGGCGTGTGCCATTCGGACGCGAGCGGTTTCCTCAAGACCGTCACCGAATTGACGAAGATCGAGAAGGACGGCCGCGCCGCAAAGTACACCGACGGCGAAGGTCACACGCACTCACTTACCGGCGACGAGATCGCATCGCTGAACATGTGGGGCTTCACGCCGACGATTTTCGGACATCTGCACAGCGAATTCGCGGAATTCCTGAAAAAGCGCGGGCAGGACGAGAAGGCAGAGTACTTCATCCCGACGGTCGTGGACACATTGATCCAGGCCGGCAAGGCGCGGGTGAAGGTCCTGCGCACACCCGACTCCTGGTTCGGTGTCACCTATCGCGAGGATCGTCCCGTTGTTGCAGCCAACATCCGGCAACTCGTCGCGCGCGGAGATTACCCGGAGAGGCTCTGGAAGTGAAACTAAAGCACGATGTCGAGTCCGTCTCGCGCCAGTTCCTGATTCACGGCGAGTTGATCAGCGCCGAGCCTTACGGCAGCGGCCACATTAACGACACGTACTGCGCTGTGTACGATCAGGGCGGCTCGACGGTGCGTTACATCCATCAGCGCATCAACCACAACATTTTCAAGAATCCGGTCGCGCTCATGGAAAACGTCCAGCGTGTCACCGCACACATCGGCGGCAAACTGGCGGGAGAGCGTGACCGGACACGCAAGACGCTCACGCTGATCCCGACTCACGA
Source organism: uncultured Verrucomicrobiota bacterium (assembly GCA_964582645.1). Taxonomy (GTDB): domain Bacteria; phylum Verrucomicrobiota; class Verrucomicrobiia; order Palsa-1439; family CAZOTB01; genus CAZOTB01. The sequence goes on from CAZOTB010000127.1 coordinate 7,197, forward strand.
TGGTCAGTGCTTTCACAAGGACTCGGAAGGCAACTACTGGCGCACGTACATCTTCATCGAGAAGGCGCGCACGTACGACGCGATCGAGTCCGCGAAACAGGCGTTCGAGGCGGCGAAGTCGTTCGGGCGGTTTCAACGAATGCTCGCCGACCTGCCCGCGCCGCGGTTGCACGACACCATTCCGGATTTTCACCACACGCCGAAGCGATTCGCCGCACTCGAGAGAGCCATCGAAGCCGATGCCGTCAACCGCGCGCGGCTGGCGAAACCAGAGATCGAGTTCGCGCTGCGGCACAAGGCGATGACCAGCCTCCTCATTGATCTCCAGCGACAGGGCAAGATTCCCGAGCGCACCACCCACAACGACACCAAGCTCAACAACGTCATGCTCGACGACGCCACGCAGGAGGGGATCTGTGTGATTGACCTCGACACGGTGATGCCCGGCCTCGCACTCTACGATTTCGGCGACATGGTGCGCACTTCGACCAGTCCCGCGAAGGAAGACGAGCGCGATCTCTCGAAGGTGACGATGCAGTTCCCGATGTTCGAGGCGCTCGTGCGCGGCTACCTGAGCACAGCGGGCGAGTTTCTCAACCAGACCGAGAAGCAACACCTCGCCTTCGCCGGCAAGCTGATCACCTTCGAGATCGGTATTCGTTTCCTCGCCGACTATCTCGCAGGCGACACCTACTTCAAGGTGCATCGCGAAGGCCACAATCTCGACCGCTGCCGGACACAGTTCAAACTGGTCGAATCCATCGAGCAGCAGGAAGAACAAATGAACCGGCTCGTGCTTTCCTCTTGAATCCGCAGGGCGGGAGTCGTTAAGTCCAGCCGGGAGTAATACTGGTGTCCATGAATGTCAAACCTCGTATCCCAGCGCCGCTCGATCCCGGCTTTCAGCCGGCGGTTCTGTTCAACCATGCCTACCTCCAATCTGCGAAAGCCTCGGGGAAAGCCGTGCCGCTGGTGATCGGCCTCGAACGCGAGCGCGGATTCGTTTCGCGCTATGAAACCGTCGTCACACCCGAAGCTGACCCGGACTCGCTGCGGTACGTCGAGCGGCTCGTGAAGTTTCTGCTCTGGGCGCGCGGTGGATGGAAGATTCACTTCGGCGGCCCACGCGGCATCGGCGAACACATCGCGCGGTGTTATTCGAAAGCGGGCGAGCGGGCCTTCGACGCCGATCTGATGTCGCGCGCGTTCGAACGGCCGTTCGAGGTCGTGGTCACCGAAACGAAGGCTGTTCCAGCCGGGAATGAGATGAGCGCAGTGCTCGGCGGACATCTCGAAGGGTGCCGGATCGGGTTCGATCTTGGGGCGAGCGATTACAAGGTGGCTGCGGTAAAGGACGGCGAAGCGGTGTATAGCGATGAATTCCCATGGGATCCGAAATCGCAGCCCGACCCGCAGTATCACTTCGACCATCTCAACAGCGGCCTGAAGAAGGCGGCGGCTCATCTGCCACGTGTGGACGCGATCGGCGGCAGCTCGGCGGGAATCATTGTGGACAACAAGATCATGGTCGCGTCGCTCATTCGTGGCGTGAAGCCGGAGAAGTTCGATCAGGCGAAGAACCTCTTCCTCCGCATTCGCGACGAATGGAAAGTCCCCCTCGAAGTTGCCAACGACGGCGACGTGACCGCGCTGGCGGGCGCGATGTCGCTGAACGCCAACGGTATGCTGGGCGTGGCGATGGGTTCGAGCCAGGCTGCCGGCTATCTCAACGCGAAGGCCTGCATGACCGGCTGGTTGAGCGAGTTGGCGTTCGTGCCCGTGGATTTCAATCCCCAAGCAGCCGCGGACGAATGGTCCGGCGACCGTGGCGTCGGCGCGCTCTATTTCTCGCAGCAGGCCGTGAACAAACTTCTGCCGGCTGCGGGGATCACCGTGCCGAAGGAGATGGGATTACCCGAGCGATTGAAGGAAGTGCAGGCGCTCATGGCAAAGGGCGACCCGCGCGCGGCGAAGATTTACGAAACGATCGGCGTCTATCTCGGCTACGCGATCCCGCATTACGCCGACTACTACGATTTCCGTCACATGCTCATCCTCGGTCGCGTCACGACCGGCAAAGGCGGCGACATCATCCTCGCGAAGGCGAAGGAGGTCTTGCGGACTGAGTTTGCGGCGATTGCCGGGAAGATCGAGCTGCACGTGCCCGATGAAAAGAGTCGGCGAGTTGGTCAAGCGGTCGCCGCGGCGAGCTTGCCGGCAATCAAACGATGAAGGGCAAGCGGCAGTTTGTAGTAGAGCGCTTCAGCGCGGTCTTGCGGGTCTTGGATCAAAGATTCACGGCCGCGTTGAAGCGCTCTACTACGAACAAAGCACACTGCGTTTGTGGTGCTCTCCAATCAACAGCCACCCTGATCTTATGACAACAAAAGCAATCCATTCCACCGCCGACACCACTTGGTTCACTCACGATCGGTTTGGTTTGTTCATTCACTGGGGACTGTACGCGCTGCCGGCCCGGCATGAATGGGTGAAGAACAATGAACAGATCACGAACGAAGTCTATGACAGCAAGTACTTCAAGCATTTCGAGCCTGATCTCTACGATCCCGGCATCTGGGCGCGGACGGCGGCTCGGGCGGGGATGAAATACTTCGTCATCACAACGAAGCACCATGAAGGATTTTGTCTCTGGGACTCGAAACTCACCGACTACAAAGCGACGAAGACGATGGCCCGGCGCGATCTGCTCAAGCCGATGGTGAGGGCGTTCCGCGAACACGGCCTGCGCGTCGGGTTCTACCATTCGCTGATTGACTGGCACCACCCGCAGTACATTCTTGATCCGCACATCGGTCCCTATCGCGCGCACCCCGACCGCGAGAAGATGAACAAGGGACGCGACCAACGGAAGTACGCCGCGTTCCTGCACGGCCAGGTGCGCGAGCTGTTGACGCAGTTCGGCAACGTGGACATCCTGTGGCTCGACTTCAGTTACCCGAAAGAGGACGGCAGCGGGAAGGGACGCAACGACTGGCAAAGCGAGAAGCTGTTGCGGCTGATCCGCAAGCTTCAGCCGCGCGTGATCGTCAACGACCGGCTCGATCTGCCGGGCGCGTTCGACGTGAAGACGCCGGAGCAATTCCAGCCGCGCGAATGGTTGAAGGTGGACGGCAAGCCGGTGGTGTGGGAGGCGTGCCAGACCTTCAGCGGGTCGTGGGGTTATCACCGCGACGAATCGAGCTGGCGCAGCGTGGATGAACTGATCCGCACGCTGATTGACTGCGTCAGCAAAGGCGGCAACCTGTTGCTCAACGTCGGCCCGACGGGGCGCGGCGAGTTCGACGAACGCGCGATGGCCCGGCTCAACGGCATCGGCGAATGGATGCGTCGGCACGGTCGCGCGATCTATGGTTGTACGCAGGCGCCGGCGGAATTCAAAACGCCCGAACATTGCCGGCTTACCTACAACCCGGACACCAAGCGCCTCTACGTGCATGTCTTCGCCTGGCCCTACAAGCATTTGCACCTGGAAGGCGAAGCCTACGTGAAGCGCGTCGAGTACGCCCAGTTGCTCAACGACGCCTCGGAGGTGTTGTTCAAGGGACTGGAGGACTGGCAGGCGGAACGACTCGGTGCCACCAACCAGCCGCCCACCGTGACGCTGACGGTACCCTCGCAGCAGCCCCACGTGACCGTGCCCGTGATCGAATTGTTCCTGAAAGACTGATCAGAGGAAGGAGGATCGTCACCATGAAACTACGCAATCCGACAGCGGAAGTATTTGTCCCCGATGGCCAGCCGGTCGAGAACGCGTTGAAACGCATCACCCATCTCGGCATCGGCGCGCACCAGGACGACCTCGAGTTCATGGCGTTCCACGGAATTCTTCAGTGCTTCCACAGCGACAATCAGTGGTTTGGCGGCGTGACCTGCACCAACGGATCCGGCAGCGCGCGCTCGGGACCGTACGCGAGCTTTACCGACGAGCAGATGCGCGTTGTGCGTCGCAAAGAACAGAACAAGGCCGCCATCGTGGGACGGTACGGAGTGATGATTCAGCTCGATTACCCGAGCAGCGCCGTGAAGAGCGCGACCGATCCGGCTGTGAAGAACGATCTCAAAGAAATCCTCGCCGCCACTCGCCCGCAGGTCGTCTATACGCACAACCCCGCCGACAAGCACGACACCCACATCGGCGTGGTGATCGCGGCCTTGCAGGCGATGCGGGAGTTGCCGAAGGAGCAGCGTCCGCAAACCGTCTATGGCTGCGAGGTGTGGCGGAGCCTCGATTGGATGCCGGACGAGGACAAGGTGCCGCTCGA
>CAZOTB010000127.1:11489-18893 GCA_964582645.1 uncultured Verrucomicrobiota bacterium
AGAGCGGCCCGGATGAAGGGCAGGGTGCTGTGTCCGCTCGATGTCAGCGCGCACGAGAATCTCGCCGCCGCTCTCAACGGCATCTTCGATTCCCAGATCGCGGGTGGCAAACGCTACGACCTGGCGACATTGGGTCGCCGCCGCGCCAATGCCACCTTCTTCGAGTCACACGCCACGGACAAGAGCCAGCAGGTATGGTTCGCGATGGATCTGTCGCCGCTCGTGGCCGATGAATCGCGGGACATCGTGGCGTATGTGGATGGGTACATCGAGAAACTCAAGGCGGATGTAACGAAAAAGCTGAATGCGCGGCTCGGACGCAAATCGTAGCCGCGAGCGTAAGCGAGTGGCTGTCCGCTCGCTTACGCTCGCGGCTACCTCAACGAAACTCCTCCCACTCCGGCTCGTTCTCGAAGATCCAGCGATAGTACTCCTGCCCGCCCAGGTTCGCGGCGGCGGCATTGTCCACGATCACCGTGCAACGCGGATGCAACTGCAGCGCGCTCGCTGAGATCATCGCCGTGATGGGACCTTCGACCGCCTTCGCGATGATGTAGGCCTTCTCCCTGCCGGTCGCCAGCACGAGGCAGCGCTTGCTGTCGAGAATCGTGCCCACGCCCATGGTGATGGCGCGCTTGGGAACACGGCTCACATCCCCGCCGAACATCGGTGCGTTTTGCTCGACGGTCATGGGCGTCAGGCCCTTGACGCGCGTGCGTGAAAGCAGCGCGGACAACGGCTCATTGAACCCGATGTGGCCGTCCTGACCTATCCCGAGCAACTGCAAGCCGATCCCGCCCGACTCGCGAATCATCTCCTCGTAGCGGGCGCATTCCCCGTTGAGGTCGGTAGCCATGCCGTTGGGCAGGTGAATGTTGCCCTTGGGAATGTTGACCTTGCTGAAGAGGTGCCGGTGCATGTAGGCGTGGTACGAATGCTCGTCGTCCGGGGCCAGCCCGACGTATTCGTCCAGGTTGAACGTGCAGCACTGGGAAAAATCCAGGTTCTCCTCGCGATGCATCCGAGCGAGATGCTGATAGACCGCTTCCATCGTCCGTCCCGTGGCCAGCCCGAGCACAAGCCGCGGCCTCGCGCGCACGGCGGTGGCAATCAGTCTGGCAACGAGCAGGCTCGCGCGCGCTTCGTCGGGTTGAATGATGACTTCCATACAGCGAGTGTTCTTAGAGAATCTCCAAACATCCGGCCTGCGGATCCGCTTCAAAAGCAAGAATCGCGGTTTGGTTTTGGTGGAGCAAGTTCGCCACATGTTTGGTCGAGGTGTTCCCGCAGCGAAGCCAGATCACTTTGGGAGGATGTCCGCGCAAATGGACGCGCTCGGCAAAATCGCTATCTTGGGTCACAATGACAAAGCCGCCATTCCGGGCCAACTCCCAGATGGATTCATCGTCCGATGCGTCCAGTCCGTGGTCACTGACACAAGTCGAGCCGGGATAGACTGCCTCCAAGGCGGGCAACATGCGGAAGCTGAGGTTGTGGTCGAGGAGAAGCTTCAAGCCGATTTGATCAGGAGGTGATGCTCCCGGTCGGCCGCGAATTGCAGACACGCGCGGATGTCGTCTTCTGTCAGGTCAGGGAAGTCGTGCAAGATTTCCTCGTGAGTCATGCCCGAAGCAAGCCATCCCAGCACGTCGTACACGGTGATCCGCAACCCGCGAATGCAGGGCTTGCCTCCGCGTTTTCCCGACTCGATGGTAATGACCTTGGCGTAATCCACGGTGCTACATTTCCCTTTCGCTGCGGGGTTGTCAAGCATGTGGGAGATTACTTCGGACCTCGAGTCCCCGATATCGGAATTCTGTCGCCCTACCCCAACCCAAATTCCTTCTTGTTCCCCTCGCAGGAAACGAGCACCGGGCGGTCCGGGACCTTGGACTTGAGCAGGGCTTGCTCGTCTGCACCTGCCGTCAAAGGCAATGCCACCTGGCCGCCTTCGACCGCGCTGCGTTGGAGTGCGAACATGATTTCGGCGCCGAGACAGGCGTGATCGAAATTGCATTGATGCACCTTCTTGCCATCCAACCAATCAGCCATTTCCTGGATGTACGGCGGCATATCGAGGTCGTAGTTCATTGCGCCCTCGCCGCTCTGGGCGCCGCCGCGCTTCGTCACAGCGCGCCAGCCGCCGTTGGTAAGAACCTCGGCAAACCCTTCGGTACCCTGCGCGCCCATGCGGTTCTTGCCCCACCACTTTGCGACTTCGGGTTGGTCGGAAGCGCCGGCGCCGCATTCATAGATGCCGCGCACGCCATTGGCAAACTGCACGAAGCCACCGATGTAATCGGGCGAGGGATGGTTGTCGGCGAGCTTCGCCCGGCCGGATGCCTGCGCCATCACCCATGTCGCGGGCGTGTAGCTGTTGAACCAACAGGTGTAATCAATCAGATGCGACAGCATGTGCGTCATCCAACCGGTGGCACTGCCGTACACGGTGTGCACCCGACCGAGCGCGCCACTGGCGATGATCTCCTGCGCCTTGCGATAGTGGACGCCGTAGCGATGTTGATGACTGACCACCGCTTTCACCCCGGCTTTGCGGATGAGATCGCGCACGGTGAACAATTCCGCGCTGGTGAGCGCCACTGGTTTCTCGAAGGAGATCAGTTTTGCTCCCGCCTCGATGGCGGCCTTGATCATCGGGGTGCGAAGGTTGGGCAGGGTGCAAAAACAGAAGATGTCCGGCTTGAGCGACTTCGCCAGCCCCGCCGCGTCGCTGCTGGTCTGCGGATTGCCGAGCTTCGGCGCCGCTGCATCGAGCCGCCCTTGGTCAATGTCGCAAATGCCGACGACCTTGAAGCGCGGGTTGGCATTGAAGGCGGTGGCGTGGTGCAAACCGCGTTTGCCCATGCCAACGACGAGAACAGAATATGTGTTCATAAGGCTTGGAAGGTTGGAATGGTGGAAGATTGGATGGATGATGTCAACGGCTCAGGGTCACTCTTCCACTCTTCCATTCTTCCATCACCCGTTTGCTTTATCCCACTCCAGCGTCTTGCTCACGACATAATCCACTTCCTCCGTCGTCAGTTCGGGATACATCGGCAAGCTGACGCACGTAGCGGCGTTGCGCTCGGCGTTCGCAACCGATCCGACGATCCGCGCGCCTTTGCCCCACGGATATCCCTCCTGCTTGTGGATCGCGATCGAGTAGTGCGTCTTGGCGTCCACGCCGTTCTTGACGAGATAGTCCACCAACGCGTCGCGATGGGCGGGATTCTTCGTCTCGATCACGTAGAGATGAAACACATGGCGGTAGCCGGGACGCACGTACGGCAGGTCGAAATTCTTCGCTCCCTTGAGAGCAGCAGTGTACCGGGCCGCCCACTGGATGCGGAGATCGTTCCACGCGTGAATATGCTTGAGCTTCGCGCTGAGGATGCCGGCATGGATGTCGTCGAGACGGCTGTTGAATCCGTAGCTGTGCACGTTGCGCTTGGTCGAGCCGTGATTGCGCAGTTTGCGGACGCGGGCGTCAATGTCCGGGTTGTTTGTCATCACCGCGCCGCCGTCGCCAAAGGTGCCGAGGTTCTTCTGGATGATGAAACTTGTGGTGTTCGCATCGCTGAGTTGCCCGATCTTGAACGTGTCGCCCGCGGCATCGATCCCCTGCGCGTTGTCTTCGATCACGCGCAGCTTGTGTTTGTCGGCGATCTTCTTGATGGCCGGCATGTCGGCGCACTGGCCGTAGAGATGAACCGGGATGATCGCCTTTGTCTTCGGCGTGATTGCGGCCTCGATCCTGGCGGGGTCAATGCACTTGGTCTTCGGGTCGCAGTCCACGAACACCGCCGTGGCGCCGGCGATCCAGATCGCCTCGGCGGTGGCGAAGAACGTGTTCGGGTGCGTGATGACTTCGTCGCCGGGCCCGATCCCGAGCGCCATGAGGGCGAGCCAGATCGCGTCGGTGCCGTTGCCGACGCCGATGGCGTGCTTCGTCCCATGGAACTCCGCCAGCTCCTTCTCGAACTGCTTGAGCATCGGCCCCTGCACGTACTCGCCGCTGAGCAACACCTTCTGGATGTTGGCGTCAATTTCCCGCTGAATGTTTTTGTACTGCCGAACGTGACCGTAAAATCCGACTTGCATCTTGTTTCTCCTGAATCGTGCGACTGTGTTGTGTTTGTGGTTGAGCGGACTCTTGTAGCGGCGAAGCGACAGAAGCGCAAGAAGAAGTAAGTCGGCGTTGATGCCGATCGTTGGGGTGCACGAACGAAGCGGCAGTCCAGGTTGACATCAAAACCCGCAGGAAGGATCTACGCTTTTCCAGTTTTCCTTCACGCGGAGAAGGCGTCGGACAGCCTCTTTGTCCATTCTCTGCACTTGTTCATGAGTGTCAAATTCCCAGATCGCTTTGCCCTGTATGCCGAATGCACGCTCGACCAGGCTTCGCGACAGCGGGGAAGGAAGATCATTTCCGTGGGCGATGCCGTAGCGACCCCATCTCGATAGACACGTCCTCTTGGAAATGCGTACGTGTACTTTTTCAAATGCTCCTCCAAATCAGCAGCCTTCTTTGTAGTCTTAGCCCATTTCCTTGCAACGAAATGCGCGACCAGTTCGTCCCACATTTCTACGTGATCGACCAGATCTGAAAACTCGTCGTAGCGATATGGAAAAAGCCTCCACCCTTCCGCGCACAGCACAGCGTAATAAATCCCGGCGCTTGGCAGGGGAGTTTTCAGGCGTCCTTCAACCAACTCTCGTGCCCTGGTTGTGGCCTCCAGTCGCTGTGTTTTTGTCAGCCGCATAGATGAGAGAGTGTCTAACGATGAGGCGTGGCGGTGCAGCGCGATTTCGGTTCTGACTTCGTTCTGGAATTGCTTCGGGGCTTCACCTTCACGATCGTGGCAACCCGCTTTTCAGTTCCACTGCCAGGGAACACCAACTGTCGCAGGCTTCTCGCATTGATTTTACCGGTCTCCAACTCACGCTCTATCCCTGTCCACAGAGCGCCATCGGGGCGGAACTGCACCCAGGGCACAAACCGCTCCAAGTCCCCGGTGACCCGGTACAGCCTCGGAATCACCGCGGCGAGTTCCCGCAGCAATGAGTCCACCTGTTTCGTCCTCCGCTCCGCCTTTCTCACATCCCGGGACGAGGCCCCTCCGATGAACCCCTCCACAAACCCGTCCTTCCAATATCTTGTCTCGGCAGCGGTTCGGTATCGGCATGCTGGATCCGGGACAACGACGGGCTTTCGCAGGCACGGATTCCAGACGATACCGATGCGCTCGCGTTCCTCCGCGCCCGCCCGGAGTCCGCGGTTCCAGATGCGGCTCAATCTCAACAGTTTGTTTCGTTTCATGCCGTCACGCGAGAGCGTTCTCGCAGCGCTCGTTCCACCGAGGAGAGCAACCGCTCCACGCGAAACGGCTTCCTAAAGTAACCGTCAATCAGGGCGAGCAATTTCCGGCTCCTGGGTTTCGGCCAGCCGGAAATAATCAGAATCGGGATTTGGCGGAGACGCTTCTCCGACTTCATCAGCCGGCAGAGTTCCCAACCGTTCATGCAGGGCCGGTGGATGTCCTGAGTGAACAGATCAATCGGTTGGGTACCCAAAATGGCAAGTGCCTGTTCGCTGCTGGCCGAGGACAATGGTTCGTAGCCATTGGATTTGAGGATTGCGCGCATCGCATTCAGAAAAGCCGTGTCCGCGTCCAGGCTCAGGATGCGTGGGCCATACTTCTTGTCGGTTCTATCGCTCATTGAGTTGCATGCCCTGGCGACGCCAAGCAGCGACTTCACAAACCGTCCAGGTCGCTCCGCCATTGGCGACCTTCATTGTCCCGACCGTGGAACACAACCGTCTCATCGATCGGCAAATAGCCATGCTCCCGCGGGAATTCCAGCGAGGCGAACGCCTGCTTCAGCACGGTGCGCAGAAGCGGCCTTGCATCATCCGATTCAGGTTGATGCGTGGCGAGGTGGTCCAGGGCTGCCTTGGCGAGTGAGCCATAGAATCCGTACTTATTGGAAGCATCGAGAAGATCCCCAAAGGCGTCTCGTACTTGGAAGATGAGCCAAGCCAGGGGGACGGCGTGGACGGTCCTGACTAGCAGGTCATGCCCTTCCATCAGCCCGAAATTCGAGGTGACTTGGACATCGGCCCCGCGCCAGTCGGGCATCCCAGCTTGACTTGGGTGACGCAGTTCCGATGACGTTTCGCGTTCCATCCGCCGTCCGGCAGACAGTAGCCTCTCTTCGATTCTCGCCCACGCCTCCCGCCGGTTGTCTTCATTCTTGTTCTGCTTTTGGCGATTGCTCATTGTCTTATCCGCTTTTCTCTTCAGTTTGTGATTGCCGGTTATCCTATTCTCATCGCTGCTCGCCGGTGGAGTTGCAATCGCGGAAGTATTGGCTGGAACAGCCGATGATGAAGCCCAACAGCCCTTCGCGACCAACCGCCGGTTGCTCGTCAAGCAAGCAGGCCAAGCTGTAACCGCCAGCCAGCTCGTCATACGTTGCAACGTCCAGTCTGGCTGACTTGCGATGAGAAACGAAGGCAGTCGCCGGCGTTGCGAACGCGCTCATCGTATTCATTCGGTTTCCAAGTTCACTTCCTACTTGGTTTGATCTTCCGGAACTGGTTGGGGCGATGGACCGAGCACGGCGTCCAAGACGCGCTTTACGCGCTGGTACACTGCGGGATCCTTGCTGGCCCGGCTGCCGGCAACATTGAGCCGCTTGGGTTGATGCTGGTTTAGAAAACCCGCCACCTGATCGGTTGAGGTCGAGGCATCAACCACCAGGTAGGGCTTTCCTTCCTCCTTGCACATCAATTCGGTTTGCCGAGAACCGGGGCCCATTGTCTTTCCAATGAAGATCAACGTGGCGTCCCCGGTTTTTACGTTCATTTGGGTCCGTTCCCGAGGGTCAGAGGTTGGGGACTGTATGAGCCCGTATTTTGCCGGAATTACCCCGTCTTCTGCCTTCCGTCCCTTGGGACAGAATCCTCCATGCTTGATACCGTTTTCGATTGCCCAGTCGAGGCCGGCCCGATCCGCGCCGGTCTGACCGCCTGAGATGATGCGATCCGGTTTGTATTTCATAATGTGTTGCTGATCCATTCTTGCTGCGCCAGTGGCTCCAGCCTGAAACCACCCCCTAACGGACGGTCATCGCCCCGGGGAACATATACAGTATAGTCAAGTTGTCTCGTTTTGTTAACTGGATTGAGAAGAAATCTTTCACGTCAGGCCATTTTTCTGATCGGCGGAGTGTTCCCGGAACACTTGCCGGGTGCGTTTCGGCCCAACCTGCAATGGCTATGCAGGCGCGCACCGATAGCAGACCTGGAAGATTTCTTCCTCGTTCCACGGTGTCCTGTCGCTGCCACGGCGGTCGCGCAACTCTGGCTCAAGCCGGCGCCTTGCAACTCGACGATCT
>CAZOTB010000128.1:0-18699 GCA_964582645.1 uncultured Verrucomicrobiota bacterium
GGACGTGCCAGAGCGGACTGGAGACGACCCGGGCGGCAGAGCCCCCGTCAACTTATGTTGAATGTGGGGATGTGACCCCGAATTTGTCCTGTGACCCCGAATTTGTCCGGCGCGTAAGTCGCCCGGGTTGCCGGGAGATTGGGGCAATGGGGCAGGTGAATCGGCGGAACGGCTTGAACGTCCAACATCCAACGTTGAACTTTGAACGCTCAATGAATCCTTCGCGGACTTCGCGTCATTCGTGAATAACGAGTCTCGAATCACCATTCACCAATTACCGGCCCCTCACGGCCTCGCCGTCACGACCACCTCGTCGCTGAACTGGCCCACTTCCTGATCGTCGCTGACGCAGATGGCGTTGCTCGCAGCCGCATAGCGGTCGTGCCAGATGACGAAGTTGTCGTCAGGGGGCGGAATGAAGTTACTCGTTGCTATGGTCTGCTCCTTTCAGGGTTGTTACTGGTTCTCGGTTCTGGGTTCGGAGTTCGCGGATGTTGGGTGGGTGCGACTTGGGGCTCCCAAGCCCCACATTTGCTGAAAAAGGGACTGAAATCGAGGTTTTCGACCACGGATGAACGACCCGACCGCACGGATGAACGGTCCCACACTACGGTTGAACGATCCGCCGGCGCCAGAGGCCCATCGGTACGCGCGGTGGAACGATTCGCGAGCGCCAGCGACTGATCCGACCACACGGATGAGTGGTGCAACCACACGGATGGAAAGCGGGTCCGTGAGGCGACCGGATCGGCGCGGAATAACGCTTGCGCTACGACCGTGAGCGGAGAGAAACTTGAGCGAGGCCGAATGCCGAATATGGCGACTAGATGTGTGCCCGTGCTCAAAGCGGCGCGGACAATGCGCAGAAACTTCTTTTGTGCAGCAGGAACTAATTTTTTCGCGCGCGAAGAGCGGAACGGCTCATTCCAAAAGTTCTTTGACGCGACCAAGCCGACTTGACTCGTTTTTTAGCGATAAAGACGGGTGGCGCAAGTTCGGCTTACCCACGCGCGACAATTTTTCGGATCGCAGGTGAAACAGAACGACTCAGGCAAGCAAGCTGACTCTCCCGAAGTGCTGTGCCTACTCCGTCGTGACCGATTCGGAGGGCGTGGATGTTTTCGGTGCCGGTGCCTCTGCGGCTGGTCGCTTGCGCTCTGAAAGGAGTTGCTTCAGGAACTGGCCGGTGTGGCTTCGCTCGACTTCCGCAACCTTCTCCGGCGGGCCTTCGGCCACGATGCGTCCGCCGCCGTCGCCGCCTTCGGGGCCGAGATCAATGATCCAGTCAGCACACTTGATCACGTCGAGGTTGTGTTCGATGACGAGCACCGTGTTGCCGGCATCGCGCAATTTCATGAGCACTTCGAGAAGTTTGTGGATGTCGGCGAAGTGCAGGCCGGTGGTGGGTTCGTCGAGAATGTACAGGGTGCGTCCCGTTGCTTTGCGACTGAGTTCGGCGGCAAGCTTGACTCGCTGCGCCTCGCCGCCGCTCAGGGTGGTTGCCTGCTGGCCGAGATGGATGTAGCCGAGACCGACCTCGGCAAGCGTAACGAGCTTGTCGTGAATCTGCGGCACGGCACGGAAGAACGTCAGCGCTTCGTCCACCGTCATCTCGAGCATATCGGCGATGTTTTTGCCCTTGTACGTGATCTCGAGAGTTTCGCGGCTGAATCGTTTGCCGCGGCAGGTTTCACATTGCACGTACACGTCGGGCAGGAAATGCATCTCGATCTTGATGATGCCGTCGCCCGCACAGGCCTCGCAGCGGCCGCCTTTGACGTTGAAACTGAATCGTCCCTTGCTGTAGCCGCGCACTTTGGCGGTGGGCAATCGTGCGAACAGGTCGCGGATGTGGTCGAACATGCCAGTGTAGGTCGCAGGATTCGACCGCGGTGTGCGACCGATGGGCGATTGATCAATCACGATCATCTTGTCGAGTTCCTCGATGCCGCGAATTTCGTCATGGGCACCGGGGCGTTCCTTCGAGCCGTACCATTTCCGCATGAGGGTCCGGCGCAGGATGTCATCCACGAGCGTGCTCTTGCCGGAGCCGGAGACGCCGGTAACGCAACAGAGCGTCCCGACGGGGATACGGACGTTGAGATTCTTGAGATTGTTCTCTTTCGCTCCCCGAATCTCGATGCAGGGCGTGGACAACGCCGCGGCGTCGAACTGCGACGAGCGCAACGGAACTCGTTGTCGCGCGGCGGTAGCGCGAGTGGGCTCTTGAAACGCTTCCTGCCACACCACGCGCTTTCGCCGCTTGGGAATGGGAATCTCGATCTCGCGGCGCAGGTATTTCGCCGTGAGCGAGGCAGGTGATGCGAGCAACTCCGGCAGCGTGCCCGCGCACACAACCTGTCCTCCGTGGATACCCGCGCCGGGGCCGAGATCAATGATGTAATCCGCCATGCGAATCGTCTCTTCGTCGTGTTCGACGACAATGACGGTGTTGCCGAGATCGCGCAACCCGATCAGGGTGCGAAGCAATCGCCCGTTGTCGCGCTGGTGCAGGCCGATGCTGGGTTCGTCGAGAATGTAGATCACTCCAACCAGACCCGCACCGATCTGCGTGGCGAGCCGGATTCGTTGCGCCTCACCGCCGCTCAACGTGCCGCTCTCGCGGTCGAGCGTCAGGTACCCGAGCCCGACGTCCACGAGGAAACCGAGCCGGGCGGATACCTCCTTGATTATCTCGTGGGCGATCTTCTGTTCGTGTTCCGTCAACGGCAACGTGCGGAAGAACTCATGTGCTGCCGAGACGGAGAGCTTGCCGATGTCCACGATGTTCTTGTCATTCACGGTCACGGCCAGGGTTTCGGGACGCAGCCGCGCGCCCTTGCACACGGGACAACGCAGCCGGCTCATCACGCGTTCGATCCGTCGCTTCATGTATTCGCTCTTCGTTTCCTGCAACCGTCGTTCGAGATTGGGGACAATGCCTTCGAATGGCTTCGTGCTCTTGAGCACTTTGCCGGCGCGCCAATGCTTGAACTCGACCTTCTCGCTGCCGGATCCGTGGAGCAGAATCTTCACGATGTTCGGATCGAGGTCCTTCCATTTCGTCTTGAGCGAGAACTTGTAATGCTCCGAGAGCGAACGAAGCATCATTTTGAAGAAGAGGATGAGGCGCCGTCCGCCGAATTGCCACGGCGCGATCGCGCCTTCCTCCAGTGTCCGTTCCTTGTCTGGAATGATCAGGTCTTCATCGAACACCAGCTTGCTTCCGAGTCCATGACATTCCCGGCAGGCGCCGTGAGGATTGTTGAAGCTGAAATGTTGCGGTGTTAACTCGCCGTAGCTGATCCCGCAATGGACGCAGGCGTTGAGCGTGCTCATGAGCCGCTCCTCCATCGTGGCAGCCTGGGTTGGCTGCGAGCAGGCCCGCAGGATGCCTTCGCCCCATTTGAGCGCGGTCTCGACGGAATCGGTCAGGCGTGACTTGATCTTCTCGTCAATCACCAGCCGGTCGACGACGGCTTCGATGGTGTGCTTGTGGCTTTTCTCGAGCTTGATCGGCGTGCCGACATCGAGGATCTGGCCATCCACGCGAACCCGCACGAAGCCCTGCCTGCGGATCTTCTCGATGACGTCGCGATATTCGCCCTTGCGCCGTTGCACGAGCGGCGCGAGCAACATCAGCCTCGAGCCGGGCGGCAGCGCGAGGAGTTGATCCACGATCTGAGACACCGTCTGGCTGCTGATGGGACGTCCGCATTTGTGGCAATGCGGCTTGCCGATGCTCGCGAACAGGAGGCGCAGGTAGTCGTAGATTTCGGTCGTGGTCGAGATGGTCGAGCGCGGGTTCGAGCCGGCGGTGCGTTGCTCGATGGCGATGGTGGGCGAGAGTCCCTCGATGAAATCGCAGTCTGGCTTCTGCATTTGCTCGAGGAACTGCCGCGCGTACGCGGAAAGGCTCTCGACATATTTGCGTTGCCCCTCGGCGTGCAACGTGTCGAACGCCAGGGAGGATTTGCCCGAACCGCTCAGGCCGGTGACGACCACCAGCTTGTCGCGCGGGATGCGCAGGCTGATGTTCTTGAGGTTGTGCTGCTTCGCCCCGCCGATGACGATGTACTGTTTTGCCCCTGAACCCATGACCAATTCTGTTCCAAGGAATGAAAAAGCCTACATGGGATGCACAATCATATCGAGGAAGAAATGCGTCATTCCGCGATAACCGAAGCGCGCGCTGAGAAGGGCGTCGTTGGCACGACACTGGCTAAATATAGCCTCCGAGAAAGGGGCTGGACGGGGCGCCCGAACTCAGAGGCGATCCGCAGCAATGCAATTATGAACGCAACACAAACAGTCGCACAACCAGCAGTTGGCTCGACGGCGAAAACCGCTCCGTCGCAGGACGAGGTCACGGAACAGTTGATGATGCTCTACCAAAACCTGCGCAACGTCCGCCACACCATCAACAACCACGTCGCCGTCATCATGGCCATGGCGGAGTGGAGTCAGCGTCACCCCGAGCAGAGCGACAAGCTCACCCGGATGTGCATCGAGAAATCGCCGCAGATCGTGATGGCCATGCGTGGGTTCTCGGACCTGTTCGAAGGCGCGCTCAAACGCGGCCAGTGATTTTCACGGCACGGCGAGGCAACACCTTGTCGCTGCCGTTCAGGTCTAAGCGCGCCAAACTAGGGGCAAGGGGAAAACGAGGCGGGCCTTGGGGCCCGCCTCCGCGCTTTTCTGGAAGAATCACCGACGGCCCAAAAACGTCTCGTAATTCCAACCCGCGTCCCTTTACTCTCTCCCCGCATCTGGAATTCACCCAATGAGCAACGAAACTGTATCCGTCGTAACCGGCGGTGCCGGCTTCCTCGGCTCGCACTTGTGCGATCTGCTGCTGTCCAAGGGGCACCGTGTCATCGCGATTGACAATCTTATCACCGGCAGCACATCCAACATCGAACATCTCGCCGGCAACGAGCGTTTTCGCTTCCTCAAACACAACGTCACGGACTACATCTATCTCGCGGGTGAGATTCACAACGTCTTTCATCTCGCCTCGCCGGCCAGCCCGATTGATTATCTCGAACTGCCGATCCAAACCCTCAAGGTCGGCTCACTCGGCACCATGAACAGTCTCGGGCTCGCCAAGGCGAAAGGCGCAAAGTTCCTCCTCGCTTCGACCTCGGAATGCTACGGCGACCCGCTGGTTCATCCGCAAACAGAAGATTACTGGGGCAATGTCAACCCCATCGGCCCGCGCGGCGTGTACGACGAGGCCAAGCGGTTCGCCGAGGCGATGACCATGGCCTATCACCGCTACCACAAGGTGAATACGAAGATCGTCCGCATCTTCAACACCTACGGCCCGCGGATGCGACTGCGCGACGGACGCGTGGTGCCGGCATTCATCGGCCAGGCGCTCAAAGGCGAGCCGCTGACGGTCTTCGGCGACGGCGGGCAAACGCGGAGTTTCTGTTACGTCAGCGACTTGATCGAAGGCATTTTTCGTCTGAGCCAATCGGACTTCCACGAGCCGGTCAACATCGGTAACCCGACCGAGTTCACGATCCTCGATTTTGCCAAGCTGATCATCCGCATTACCGGCAGCAAGTCACAAATCGTCAACAAGCCGCTCCCCGTGGACGATCCCAAGCAGCGTCGTCCCGACATTAGTCGCGCAAAGAAGTTGCTGAACTGGGAGCCGAAGGTGGATTTGGAGACTGGCCTGCGAAAGACCATCGAATACTTCAAGCCGCGGGTGAAGTGAGTTGGCTGCCGGAGGCTGACCTACTTTTCCAGATAGATATTCCGGCCCCTCACATCGAGCGTCAGCCGGTAGTCTGCCAGAAACGACAGCCCCAGAATGAACTCGCCCGCGCCGAAGTGCGTGTCGGCTGGGAGATTTGAGAACGTCTGTCCGCCGATCTCAAAGGTCTTCAACTGAAACCGCTGCGACTCGAAGCCGCCGCCGGTCCCGACCTGCCGGCTCGTGCGACTGCGTCCCGGTTGCGTGTAACCCAGTTCCTCCGCGAGCTTCTGCGGGATGGTCAGCGCGGGGGCCTTTACCGTCTTGCCGGTGTCAATGCGACACGGGAACGGCCCCTTGCCATCCACTTTGATTTCAGCGGTCAACGTCGGACCCGGGTTGATCTTGCAGGGAACGACGAGCGCTTTCTCTCTCGCCGCACAGATGTAGGGCTCGCTGCGAGCGAACGTCATCTCTCGCCTTGGAAAATCGAACGTCACGTACGACATTTTCGTCATCCCATCGAGACCGAGGATCACGAACTCATCGTGGTTCAACGTCAGGAATCCAAAGAAGGTTACCTGGTCGAACTTCTCCAGCGGGATGCTTGCAAGCGCGTTCGTGAACGTGATGCCGCCGAGTTGCAGCGAACTCAGCAGACTCCATCCGCAGTCGGTGGACGCACCGCCGTAGCCGGAGATCGTCTTCGGCAGATACCGCGGACGCGTGACCGGCAACTGAAGGTTGTACGCGAGGGTGAGCGCCACGAGGTTGAACGGCGCGCCCGTGTCCGGGACTGCCGGTACGCGCTTTGTTCCGTTGACCACGACCGGTATCGTCACGCCACCGCGCAGCGTCAGTGGTAGCGTCGCTTTTTCCTCACCAAGAATTGCTTCGGGCCAGGTAACCGCCGTGTACGGGCCAAGATTAGTGGTGACGATGCCGAGTTCTTCGGGATTCCGCCGTTGCCCTTGCAGGTAGTTGACCTCCTGCGCCCACGGTGATCCGTGCCGCGTACCCGAAAACGGCCCGCATCCCGCCAGCGATACCACGAGCATGAGAAGCATCCAGTGCATCGGATACGGGATTCTCGCAAATCGTTCCCCTGCGTGCTATGAATTTCGTGTGCCTATGACAAAATGGTCCGACTTCTGGAAATCGAACATTGACCGCCCGGGACGAAAGGTGCGCGCGATCTGCGGCGCAGTGTTCTTGCTGAGTGGTCTCGCCCTCGGCATCTACGTGCGATGGTGGCTCGGGGTGGCGGTGTCCCTCGCGGGTGCATTCATGATCTTCGAAGCAGCGCGCGGTTGGTGCATCGTCCGCGCGATGGGGTTCCGAACGCGTATCTGATCATGGCTGAGTTTGAAAAGTCATCGGTGATCAAGGCGTCCCCGGAACGCCTGTTCGAGTTCCTTCTCAACATGGAGAACATGGCAAAGATTTCCCCGCCCGACACCGAGATTCTGGAATTGAACGCTCCCAATCCAATCACTGCAAACGCCGAGTTCGACTTGCGACTGAAACGGGGACCGTTTCGTCTGTCCTGGCGCGGGCGAGTGTTGACCCTCGAACCGCCGCGGTTGATGGTGGACGAACAAGTGCGCGGGCCGTTCCGACGCTTTCAGCACACGCACCAGTTTCGCGAGATCGGCGCTCACACGCTGGTGATTGATCGTATCGAGTATGAGCCGTTTCTCGGCCCACTCGGGGCACCGCTTGATGTGCTGTTCATTCGTCCGCTTCTAAAACGCATGTTCGACTACCGCCATCGGCGGTTGAAGGAACTGTTTGAGAGTGGTTCGTAGTCGGGCGCTACAGCGCGGTCTGGATGCTGTCCCCGGTTGTTCACCGCCGCGCTGAAGGGCTCAACTACGAATGGATCGCCAAGTGGTGCTTAAGAAACTGTCCCGTGTGCGACCGCTTGCAACACGCAACCTGCTCGGGGGTTCCTTCGACCACGATCCTGCCGCCCTCTGCGCCGCCTTCGGGGCCGAGGTCAATGATCCAGTCCGCCTCCGCCACGAGGTCGAGATTGTGTTCGATCACGACCACGGTGTTCCCGGCGTCCACGAGCCGATGCAACACGTCCACGAGCTTGCGAATGTCTGCCATGTGCAAGCCGATGGTTGGCTCTTCCAGGACATAAAGCGAACCACGATTCTGCATTCTCGATGCCCCCGCTTTCGCAAGTTCCGTCACGAGTTTCAACCTCTGCGCCTCGCCGCCGCTCAACGTCGGGCTCGTCTGTCCCAGCGTCAGGTAGCCGAGTCCTGTCTGCTGCATGAGTTCAAGCGCATGATGGATTTTCGGCTGTGATCGGAAGAACTCGACCGCCTCGTCCACGCTCATCGCGAGCACCTGCGCGATGCTCTTGTCGCGGAACGTTGCATCGAGCGTCTCTTCATTGTACCGGGCGCCCTTGCAGGCTTCGCACGGCGTATAGACATCGGGCAGGAAGTTCATCACAACCTTGATGCGGCCTTGCCCTTCGCACACGGGACACCGTCCACCACTTGCCGAGTTGAACGAAAACCGACTCGCCTGATAGCCCCGCATGCGCGCCACTGGTGTCAGGGAGTACAACCGCCGAATGTCGTCGAAGATGCCGGTATAGGTCGCTGGCGTCGAACGCGGCGTTTTGCCAATGGGCGATTGATCCACCTCATACGCGGAACGCAGTGCCGCCACGCCATGGAGTCCACGACAGACCCCGGACGGAATCCGCTGCCGTCGCAGGGCGGCGTGCGCCGCTCGGAGCAACACGTCCCGCACCAGCGAACTCTTCCCTGAACCGGAGACGCCGGTCACGCACGTGAAGCGCGCCAGCGGGAAGCGCACGCTAAGGTTGCGCAGGTTGTTTGCCCGCGCTCCGATCACCTTGAGCGAGGGATGACGCCTAGCCACGTCGCGTCGCGACCCTCGCATGGGATGCTTCATCGGATCGCGCAGACATTGTCCCGTAACGCTATCGGGGTGCCGCTGTAACTCCTGGAGCGGTCCCGCTGCAACGACGCGACCACCGTTGATTCCCGCGCCGGGGCCGAGGTCAATGATATGGTCGGCACGACGCATCGTCATGTCGTCGTGTTCGACCACGACAAGAGAGTTGCCACGCGCTTTGAGCGTGTCGAGCGTCGAAAGCAGCATTTCGTTGTCGCGCGGATGAAGGCCGATCGTCGGTTCATCGAGCACGTAGAGCACGCCGCGCAGGTTCGAGCCGAGCTGCGCCGCCAGCCGGATCCGCTGGCTCTCCCCGCCGCTCAGTGTGTGCGCGCCGCGTGCGAGGCTCAGGTAACCCAGCCCCACGCGGTCCATGAAGTGGAGCCGCTCCACGAGCTGCGGGATGATGTCCTTGGCAATTTCGGCATCGCGGCCGCGGAATCGCATGGAACGGAACTCCGCCAGCGACAGCCCCACGGATCGGTTGCATAGATCGGCGATCCCATATGACCCGAGCTTCACGGCAAGCGATTGCGCGTTGAGCCGCCGTCCACCGCACGTTTCGCAGGGGGTGTTGTCGGGATCGCCCTCGGATTCCACGGCGATTTCCGCTTCGATGTCATTCTCTCCTTTGCTGTCATCGCTGAACACGACTTGCGTTCCGTAACCGCGACAGTCGGGACACCAGCCGCGTGGCGAATGGAACGAAAACATCTTTGGGTCGAGTTCCTCGAAGGACCGGCTGCACTTGGGACAGGCGCGTTCGGTGCTGAAAATCGTCTCGCCGCGCCGCGACACGGTCAGGAGCTGGCCTTTGCTGGTCTCGATTCCCTCCCGGATCAGCTTCGGGAGCGAGCCGGTGTCGTTTCGTGACAACTCACCGAGCACGATCTCGATGTTGTGCTCCCGATAGCGGTCGAGCTTTTGAAACCGCTCCACGGCGATCCGTTTGCCGTCCACACGCAGCGCTTTGTACCCGCGCTTGCCAGCCCACTCGGCGATCTCCAAACCGAATCCCTTGCGCCCACGCAGTACCGGCGCCAGCAACGTCAGCGGGCCGCGCTGGAGCTCCCGTTGCACTCGCGCGAGGATCGCGGCGACGGATTGCTTTTGCACCGGAACGCTGCAGTCGGGGCAATGCTGCACGCCGAGCTTCGCAAACAACAGCCGAATGAAGTGATACGCCTCCGTCACCGTCGCGACGGTGCTCTTGCGTCCGCCGCGGGTGACGCGTTGCTCGATGGCCGCGCTGGGCGGGATGCCTTCGATGTGGTCCACGTCGGGACGCGAAAGCTGCTCGATGAACTGCCGGGCGTAGGCTGACATCGAGTCGAGGAACCGCCGCTGGCCTTCGGCAAAGAGAATGTCGAAGGCGAGCGTGCTTTTTCCCGACCCGCTGATGCCGGTAATGACGACCATCTGATCGCGCGGGATGGCGACGGTGAGGTCTTTGAGGTTGTGTTCGCGTGCGCCGAGGATGCGGATGGAGTGATTGGGGATTGGTGAGTCGTAACTCGTGACTTGTGACTCGCGAACCAACTTCCCGTTGTGAGTCTCGAGTTTGGCGGCAAGCGAGCGACCCGTATGGCTTTCATCGCAACGGGCAAGCTGCTCGGGCGTTCCCGCGCATACGAGGCGTCCGCCGTCCGCGCCCGCTTCGGGGCCGAGATCAACCACCCAGTCGGCGCACTGGACCACGTCCATGTTGTGCTCGATGACGACGACGCTATGGCCATCCTCGACAAGCCGGTTGAACATCGTCACCAGCATTCGGATGTCGTCGAAATGGAGGCCGGTAGTCGGTTCGTCGAAGAGAAACAGCGTATTCGCTTTGTGCTTCGAGCCGGCATCAAGGAGATATCCGACGATCTTCAGCCGTTGGCTTTCGCCGCCGCTGAGCGTGGGCACCGGCTGGCCCAGTCGCAGATAGCCGAGGCCTACGTCGCGCAGGAGTTGCAGTGAGGCGACGATCTTCGGTTGGTCGGCGAAAAACTCACACGCATCCTCCACCGTCATTTCAAGCACGTCCGAAATTGCCTTGCCGCGGTACCGGATGGCCAGCATGTGAGGTTTGAACCGTTTACCGTCGCAATCGGGACAGCGCAGATACACGTCGGAGAGGAACTGCATTTCGACCCGCTCGAAGCCGTTGCCGCCACAACGGTCGCAGCGTCCTTCGCCCGAGTTGAAACTGAAATCGCCCGCCCGGATGCCGTGTTGCCGGGCGTCCTCGGTTTCCGCGAACAGTTCGCGAATGAACTCGAATGCGCCGACGTACACAACCGGGTTCGAGCGCGCCGTACGTCCAATGGGCGACTGATCCACCAGAACCACATCGCCAATTTGCTCGTGTCCCCGGATGCCCCGACAGTCGCCCGGTTCGTCAGTTGGTTTGCCCTGGAGTTTGAGAAGGTTCTTGTAGAGCACCTCTTCGATCAAAGTGGATTTGCCCGAACCGCTCACGCCGGTGACGCAGACGAACGCGTTGAGCGGGATGGCCACGTCCACTTTCTTGAGATTGTTCGCTGTGGCGCCGAGGATTTGAAGTCGTTTGGGACTGAGGCGCCGCGCCCTGGGAACAGGAATGAATTTCTGTCCGCTTAGATACTGGCCCGTGAGCGAGTCGCGGCAGTGCATGAGCTTGTTCGGATCACCTTGGAACACAATCTCTCCGCCTCGCTCGCCCTGGGCCGGGCCGAGATCCACGATGTGGTCGGCAGAACGAATCACGCTCTCTTCGTGTTCGACCACCACGAGCGTGTTGCCGTGATCGCGGAGCCGATGGAGCACGCCGATCAACTGGCCGGTATCGCGCGGATGCAGACCGATGCTCGGTTCATCGAGGACAAACAGGGTGTTCACGAGCGAGGTGCCGAGGCAGGTGGTGAGGTTCACCCGCTGCACTTCGCCGCCGCTCAGCGTGCGCGATTGGCGGTCGAGCGTGAGATAGCCGAGACCAACCTCCTGCAAATACCGCAGCCGTGTTTGGACTTCTCGGAGTAACAAGTCCTCTGCTTCGGTGAAAGAAGGCGCATGCGGCGCGGTGCCGGATTGCTCCAGAAACCGAGATGCCTCCAGGATGGGAAGCGCGTAGAAATCGGCGAGCGACAGGCTGTTGAGCTTCCAGTTCAAAGACTCGGGGATGAACCGACCTCCCCCGCACGCCGGACATCGCCGGTAGGCGCGGTACCGGGCGAGAAAGACGCGGACGTGCATCTTGTACGACCGACCCTCGAGCCAATCAAAGAAGCCCCTGATGCCGTACCAAGCACGCGGCCAGCGGTGTGCGTCGTCCTTGCCGTAGTCGGGGTCGCCTCGGATCAACCAGTCTTGGTGCGCCTTGCTGAGCTTGCGAAACGGCACGTCGGTGGGCACGTCGCGTTTGCGGGCGAACTCCATGAGGTCATCCTGGCATTCTTTGGACATGCCGGTCTGCCACGGACGCACAACGCCCTGGGCGATGGTAAGCGACTTGTCCGGCAGGCACAGATCGTAATCAATCTCGATGGTGCGGCCGAAGCCGCGACACTTGGGGCAGGCGCCCAGTGGGTTGTTAAAAGAAAACAGCGCGGTGGTCGGTTCGCGGTAGGCAAGGTCGCAGGTGGCGCAGTGAAGATGGGAAGAGAATGGCAGAATGGTTGATGGTTGATGGTTTACGGGCAATGGAACAATGGACGCCTTCCCCTTTCCGTAATGGAATGCCGATTCGCAGGATTCGAGGAATCGTTTGCGGTTCGCGTCGGTCAACGTCAGACGATCCTGGATGACGGTGATTATATCGGCGCGCTTGAGATTCGACAGGTCGTGTTCGAGATGCAGAGACTCGCCGGCTTGCCACACCCGGAGGAAGCCTTGCTGTTTGAGCATGGCCACGGCGTCGGGGAGCGACATCTTCGCGGGGAGCGAGAGAGGGAAGCAGAGGAGGATTTCCGATTTGGGATTTGAGACTTGAGACTTGAGAGCGTCCCAAACGGAAGCCGGTGTGTCTTTCCGTACCGGCTTCCCGCACTGGGAGCAGTGCAACTGTGCAAGCCGCGGCCAGAGGAGCTTCATGTAGTCGCAGACCTCAGTCATCGTGCCGACGGTGGAGCGGGAGGTCTTGACGAGGTTGGTCGCCTGGATGGCAATCGCGGGAGGGATTCCTTCGATGGCGTCCACGCGCGGTTTGTCCATGCGTTCGAGGAACTGCCGGGCGTACGGGCTGAACGTCTCAATGTAGCGCCGCTGGCCTTCGGCGTAGAGCGTGTCGAAGGCGAGCGAGGACTTGCCCGAGCCACTCAGGCCGGTGACGGCGATGAGTTTGCCGAGCGGCAGGTCGAGGTCGAACCCCTTGAGGTTGTTCTGGCGCGCGCCGCGAATGTGAATGAATTGGTCCCGGTCCATCGAGCGAGTGCGAATCTAACAGGAGGTGAGATGAGTGCAACCGTCCAAGCGATGCATTGCAAATGCGTGGCAAGCCCTTATCCTGACCCGCGATGGAACTCTACCTCGCTGTGACGATTGATACCGAGTGCGACAAGGGTCCCGAGTGGCGCGTGCAGCAGCCCCTCGGTTATCGTTCCGTGCTAGAGGGAGTGCCGAACCGCCTGCAGCCGTTGTTCAACCACTTCAGCGGGAAACCGACCTACCTGCTCAGTCCCGAGATGATCGAACACCACGGGTGCGTCGGGATGTTCAAGCGATTATCAGGCGAGTTCGAGCTGGGCACGCATCTGCACGGAGAGTTCATTGAACCGAACCGCCCCCCAACGCGTGAAGTGACGGCGACGAACGACATGCAGCGACAGTATCCGCCCGAGGTGGAGCACGCCAAGCTGTCGAACCTGACCCGGCTGTTTGAGTCGCGCTTCGGGTACAAGCCGACCTCCTTCCGGGCGGGCCGGTTCGGGATTGGCGAACACAGCCTGAAGTTTCTCGGCGAACTCGGCTATCTCGTGGACAGCAGCGTGACTCCGTATGCGATCCACGATGACCTGAACTTCTGGGGCTGCCCGATCACGCCGTATCATCCGAGCGAACACGATCCCGCCCGGCTTGGTTCGCTGAACATCCTGGAAGCGCCGGTCACGATCCATTCGCCGTTTCTCGCGAGCTTCCCGGACGGATGGTTGCTGGCACAAGGTCCGCAGGCGTGGTGGTTTCGCGCCGCGCGCAGGATTCTCGGCCGCGACTACGTGCGCCCGATCTGGCTGCGACCGAGTTTCCGTGATTTCGCGGGCATGAAGCGGGTGATTGACGCCCATCTGTGGGCGACCCGGGAATGGCCGCGCACGTTGCTCGTGATGATGTTCCACAGCGTGGAGGTGATTCCTGCCGCGAGTCCGTACGCGCAGACGGAGGCAGAGGTGGAAACGTTTCTGCAGCGACTCAATCAGACTTTGGCTTACTGCCAGCAACTCGGGGCGAAGCACATTGGACTGAGCGACGCCGCGAAGCTGGAATGGACCAAGACCTGACGGAGTTACTTGCCGACGATCTGCTCGAACCGGGGATTGCCGCGGATGTTGCCGAGCCGCTGATCAATCTTGGCCTGATTGCGAATCGGGTCACCACCGCGAAGGATCGCCTGTTCGAGCGCAGCGAGAGACGAGTCAGGGCGATTCATCACGGCACTCACCACGGCGAGGTCGTACCAGGCAGCGGCGATGTCGGGGAACTTCGTCGTCAAGATCGTGAGCACCATCAACACGCGATCAAGCCGCTGCGAGTTGGGCTGCGCATAGAGTTGCGCGAACTGGATCAGGTGATTGCTCTGGATGCCCGGCAACTGCACGAGGTGGTCCACGATGCGATCGGCCTCGGGAATGCGCCCACGTCCGTAGTAAATCTGAACGAGCCGCATGCCGACATCCACGTTGTTCGGGTCCACCTTGTACCGCTCCTCCCACTGCGACTGGTCTTCGATGTTCTTCTTGAGCGACTTGACGGTGTCCATGACGCGCGGGATCTGCGCATTGAGCGGGTCGAGCTTGCGGAACCTTTCGAGCACTTCGAGCGCATCGTCGAACCTCTCGAGGCGCGAGAGCAGGTCCACGTAGCGGAAGTTGGTTTCAGGACTGTCGGGACAGAGTCCCAACGCCTGCCGGTAGGCATAATCCGCCTCGGCGTTGAGCTCCGGCTGTCCGTTCATACCGCGCCAGGTGTAGAGACCCGCGATGGCGGTGCGGAGCTTGGAGAAACTCTTCTGCGCGTCAATGTCCCGCGCGAACCGGACGTCGTTCGTGAGCATCGTCACGTAAGCATCCCAGAACTGCCGGTCGCGCTGCACCTTGTCCGGCGTCAGGCGCGGCAACGGGTCCTTGTTGATCTTCATGATGATCTGGAACGGCTCCATGTACGGGTACATCCAGTTGATGACGTAACTTTCCTCGACGTAGAATGCGTGCTTTTCCTTGTTCTCGTCAAAGATCATCTTCGAGATGATGCCGTTGATCGCCATGACGCCCTGCACGCCCTGGATGCTGACCTTGCCGCCTTCGATGCGGACATTCTCGCCCGCCTGCGCGCCGCGCGCCTGGACTTCCTTGACGTATTGCTGGAAGCCTTCCTCGACCTTCTTGGTGTTGGGAATCCAGATCGAGTACTTGGGATACGTGGTGTCGCGACCCGCGTGATTCCAGCCCCAGTTGATCATCCACCGCTGCCACGGGGAACGGTTGGTCAACGTGGTCGGGTTGCGCGGATCGGGTCGCTCGTGCGAGTAATGGTCGCGGACGTAATTCATGTACGTGCCGTCCGCGAGCGCGTTTTGCGTGATGATGACGACATCCGACCGGTCGAACTCGGGGTCGAGCTTGTATTTGTACTTCGAGGGCGTGCGGCTTTCGACGAAGATCATATAAGTGGGAACAAACCGTCCCGGGTCCGTGCCGCCGTAGAGCACGGAGTCGCGTTCCATGGAGGGATAGAGTTTCTGGAGGTGCTCCGGCAACAACGGGTTTGGCTCGAACATGTCGTGCCCAAAGTAATAGCCGAAGAGGTGTCCGCGCTGTTCGCACGCAGCCCAGTTCTGGAAAGCCGGCAGAAGCGGCAACGCCAACGCCACGGCGGATGCAGCGGCAGTCAGGAGCGGATTCGAGCCGGTCTTGTAGGTGAGTATGCCGATCAGGAACGCGATCCCGTACCCGATCCACACCGCGTAGAGAGCGTGCGACAGGACGTAGAACACCTTCTGGATCTGCTGCGTCTGTTTGTCGAACTCGGGGTTGAGCAGTTTGATCAGCACCGGCACGAGGAAAAAGAACAACGCGAGCTGAAAGACGAGCCACCATTTGTCTTTCGTAGTCAGGTCGCGGAAGTAGAAGAAGACGACCAGTGCCAGCAACGCCACCGGCAACGTGAAGTTATCGCTCAGGTTCTCGAAGAAGGTGTTGATCTGACCGTAGTACTTTTTCAGCGTCCAAGGCGTGCCCTGCGACGGCGGCGGTGGCGGCGGCTTTACCAGCACCAGCGGGCCGAGGTATTTCTTAATCTGCTCGGCCAGCCCGGCTTCGTACTGACCGCGGGTGATGTGGTGATAGATGCCTTCCTTGACCCGGCAGTAACCCCAGTTCATCGGCGGGTTCGTCGAAGAGGACAACGGCATGTAGAAGTAAAACGACAGTCCGCCCCACAAGGAGACGACCATCAACAGGATTGGTTTCCAGTTGAACCGCCGCTGGTACACGACAATCCCGATAATTGCCACCAGAAACACGCCCGCGGTGCGCCAGGCAATGGTGTGCAACGAATCGTCGTTCGAGAGATACGCGATCTCACCCAGGACCGTGGCGAGGATGATCAGGTTGGAAATGATGAAATCGAGGAAGAACTTCCGGTTGGCCAGAAAGACCATCAGCCCGAAGGTGGGGAAAATCAGCACCAAGGTGTGGTGGTTGGTCAGTCCCAGCCCGAACCAGAACCCGGTCCAGTAGAGATAGCGCAAGTCCTGTGGCTTGTGGATCCAGATGAACATCAGCACCATCAGGATCACCAGAAAGAACGCATTGAGCGTGTACACCTCGGCGATGACCGCCTGCGACCACATCACGTCCGAGAACGCGAAAATCAAACCCGCTGACGCGCCCGCGACGAGACAGATTTTGTCACGCAACTCGGCGGAGATTTTCTCGCAGAACGGTTTGACCACGTCGAGGAAGCTCGCGCCGCTGCGGGAAATCAGCAGCGCCACGAGCCCGTTGGTGATCGCGCCGACCACGGCGGAGAACAGGTTCACCCTCCAGGCAATGTTGCTGATGGGAATCTTGGTGAACAGCCAGGTCAGGATCGTCCAGAGCGGATAGCCGGGAGGGTGCGGCACGCCCCAGTTGTACGACGCGGTGACGAACTCGCCCGAGTCCTCGAGCGTCACCTCGGGCGCGAGCGTGTAGATGTACACGCCGAGCGAGATGACGGCGGCGATCGCTGCCGCAATCCAATCCCCGCCACGGAAGAACTGGCCGATGTCGGAGACGGTGCTCTTTGCGGGAGCCGCAGGTGCCGCGGGTGTTGGAACGCCCTTCGGTGGTTTGTCCATTGGTAAAAAGTGCGCTTAAACTAGGGCAATGCCCCAGAAGCGTCAAGCTGCATCACGGAAGGTTTGGACACGCCCGGCTCTGGAACGTTTAACTTGATTTTCCCCATCGCCACAGCGATTCATAGTCGCACCGAGAGATGAATCCCGACCAGAGCCTGACCATCGTCATACCCGCCTACAACGAGGAGACGCGCATCGGTCGGACGCTCGAAGCGTACCTGAACCACTTTCACCACACGAAATTCGCGCGCGCCGAAATCATCGTGGTGCTCAACGGCTGCCGCGACAACACCGCGGGCGTGGTGGAGCAGTTCGCGTCCAAGCACGCCAACCTCCGGGTCATCAACGAACCGCGCGCCGTCGGGAAAGGTGGCGCCATCATCCTGGGGTTCCGTCAGGCGAAGGGTGCCCTGGTCGGCTACGTGGACGCAGACAACTCGACCGGACCCGAGGCCTTTCAGCAGCTCGTGGACGCACTCGACGACGGCGATGTGGTGATCGGTTCACGCTGGATGCCCGGCTCCGTCGTCAGTCCGCGTCAACCCCTCAAGCGACGGATCGCTTCGCGCGTCTTCAACTTTCTCGTGCGGATGCTGTTCGCCGTGAACGTCACCGACACGCAATGCGGCGCGAAAGTGTTTCGAGCGGAAGCCATTCGATTTGTCCTGCCGAATCTCGGCATCACGCGTTGGGCGTTCGACGTGGACGTTCTCTTTCAATGCCGTCGCCACGGGTTTCGTATCCGGGAGGTGCCAACGGTGTGGAGCGACAGTTCCGGCTCGCAGTTGCGGGTTGCTCACGCCTCGTGGGAGATGCTGCTTGCGATCACCCGGCTGCGGTTGATCTACTCGCCATTCCGTTTCGTGATCGCGATCTACGATGGCACCCTTGGCAAATTTATCCACCTTGGTAGTGGGAGGGCGTGACCTTATGAACACCGACATCATCGTCGCCCTCGATTTCCCGAACGCAGACGCTGCGCTCCGCCTGGTGGATCAACTCGGTGGCGCGGTGCGCAATTACAAGGTCGGCAAGGAACTGTTCGTTGCCGAAGGCCCGTCTGTCGTGCGGCGCATCCGGGAGCGCGGATTCGAGGTGTTCCTCGATCTCAAGTTCCACGACATCCCGAACACCGTTTCGCGGGCGTGCCTTGAAACCGCCCGGCTCGGCGCGCGTTGGTGCACGCTCCATGCAAGCGGCGGCAGCGACATGATGCGCGCAGCGAGCGACGCCGTGCGCACCGCGAAGGAAGGGCAGCGTCCATACCTGCTCGCCGTGACCGTCCTCACCAGCCTCGACGATGCGGCGCTCAAGGAGATCGGCGTGGATCACACCACGGCCGGGCAGGTGTTGCATCTGGCGCGGCTGGCGAAAAAGAGCGGCATGGACGGCGTGGTGGCCTCGGTGCAGGAAGCGCAGTTGATTCGAGAGGAGTTGGGACCGGGTTTCCTCATCGTGACCCCCGGGGTGCGTCCTGCCTCGGACAAGGCCAACGACCAAAAACGCGTAGCGACGCCGCGCGAGGCAGCGCGGG
>CAZOTB010000129.1:0-18659 GCA_964582645.1 uncultured Verrucomicrobiota bacterium
GAGCACCCGGCTGGAGAGGGTCGCCAGGCCCATGGCGCCCGTCGCTTTGACCAGTTTACCGGGCTCGGACATCAGCGGGAAATCCGCAGCCCTGCGCCTTTGACCTGCGCCTCGACCTCCTCGCGCGTGCACCAGTTGATGTCGCCGGGGAAGCTGTGCTTGAGCGCGCTGAACGCGACGCCGTAATCCACGCCCTTCTGCGCGTCGCCTGTCAGATATCCGTAAAGGAAGCCGGCAGTGAACGAGTCGCCTGCGCCAACCCGATCCACGATTTCCAACTCATAGCGTCGCGTCCGGTAAAGCTCGCCTTGCGCGTAGGCGATCGCGGTCCACGAGTTGCGCCACACGAGCGGGTTCTCCCGCAACGTGATCACGATCGCCTCGAACCCGAACTTCTTGTCCAGCTTCTCGGCAACTTCCCGGTAGCTCTCAGCAGCGACCTCCTTGAACTCATCTCCACTCTTCGCGCTTTTCGGTTTGCTCGCCTCGATGCCCAGCACCACCTTTGTGTCCTCCTCGGTTGTGCTGAGGATGTTCGTGTCGCGCATCAACGGCTCCATGCATTTGTTCGCGTCCTCGGGAGACCAGAGGTTCTTCCGGTAGTTCAGGTCAACGACCACCTTGCATCCGCACGATTTGGCCGCCTTCACCGCTTCGATCGTAGCCTCGCGCGCCGTCGGACTCAGCGCCGGCGTGATCCCGCTGACCATGAACACGCGCGCTCCCGTCAGCGCATTCTTCCAGTCCACCTCGCCCGGCTTGATGTTGGCGATGGCGGAGTTGGCTCGGTCGTAGATAACCCGGCTGGCGCGTGGTGACGCGCCGAACTCGAGAAAGTAGAGCCCGCATCGGTCCTTCTTGGACCAGACGATGTGTGAGGTGTCCACGCCGTGTTCGCGCGCCTTGTTGCGGATCATGTGACCGAGAGAATTGTCGGCCAGCCGCGACACCCACGCCGACCGCAGTCCGAGCCGGGCCGCGCCGATGGCGATGTTGAACTCGCTGCCACCAATGGTCAGATCGAGAGAGGTGGTTTGTTCGAGCCGTTTGAAATCGGGCGGCGCCAGCCGCACCATCGCTTCGCCGAACGTGACAACGTCGTAGCTCATGGGTTGCTTCTATCTGCAAGCTGCCCCGTTTTCCAGAATCTTTTGCGCACCGCACTAATGCTTGAGCCATCACCATGTCTTGCCTAGAGTCACGGCATGATCAATACAGTCACACTTTTGCCAGGCGACGGCATCGGGCCCGAGATCATGGCTGCCACCGTGCGGGTGCTGGAAGCAGCCGGCGCCAAACTGAAATGGGAAACGGTCACACTCGGCACCGAGACGGTAGCGAAAACCGGACAGCTTCTCCCCGCCGAGGTGCTCGACCTGATCCGCCGAAACCGGGTGGCGCTCAAAGGACCGATGACGACGCCCATCGGCACCGGGCATGCCAGCCTGAATGTGGCGCTGCGCAAGACTTTCACGCTCTACGCGAACCTGCGCCCGTGCAAGTCCATCGCCGGCATCAAGAGCCGGTACGAAAACGTGGACCTGATCATCGTCCGCGAGAACACCGAAGGCGAATACTCGGGGCTCGAGCACGAAGTCGTGCCGGGCGTGGTCGAGAGCCTCAAGATCATCACGCGCGTCGCGTCCGAGCGAGTGGCGCGGTTTGCATTCAACTATGCGGCCACGCATGGTCGCAAGCGCGTCACCGCCGTGCACAAGGCCAACATCATGAAGAAGAGCGACGGCCTCTTTCTTGAATGTACGCGCGAGGTTGCCAAGAAGTATCCGAAGATCAAATACGACGAGCTGATCGTGGACAACGCCTGCCTCCAACTCACGCTCGAACCGAGCCGGTACGACGTGCTCGTCATGCCCAACCTCTACGGCGACATCATCAGCGATCTCTGCGCGGCGTTTGTGGGCGGGCTCGGAGTAATGCCAAGCGGCAACATCGGCGACGAATGCGCGGTGTTCGAGGCGGTCCACGGTACCGCGCCCGACATCGTGGGTCAGGGCAAAGCCAATCCCACTGCGCTCATCCGTTCGAGCGTGATGATGCTGCGTCACATCGGCCAGTTGGGCGCCGCGGATCGCATCGAACGCGCAGTCCATCGCGTCATTGGGGAAGGCAAGCACACCACTGCCGACCTCGGCGGGAAAGCCTCGACTGGTGAGTACGTGGACGCGATCATTGCGCAGTTACACGCGTGAAAGTGTTCTGCTTTACCGGCGGCGAGGTCGAAACCAACGCCTACCTCTTTGTGGATGAATCCACGAATGAGGCCATGATCGTGGATGCGCCTCATGGCCTCGGCGAAGAGATCGTGGCCAAGGCGCGCGAGGTGAAAGCGAACGTCACGCATCTCGTCAACACCCACGGCCACTGGGATCACATCGCGGACAATGCTGACATTCTCCGAGCGACCGGCGCAAAGCTTCTCATTCATCCCGATGACGCGAAGCTCGTCACGAATCCAAGTTTGATGACTCGCTACGGCTTGTTCTTCGAGATCGAGCCGACGCAACCGAGCGGGTTCGTCAGGCAAGGCGATCCATTCGCGGTGGGTGAATTGAGATTTGAGGTGCTCCACTGTCCCGGCCACTGTCCCGGCAGTATCGTGTTGTATGAGCGCGGTGAAGGCGTTGCGATCGTGGGCGACGTGATCTTTGCCGGCAGCGTGGGCCGCGCCGACCTGCCGGGCGGAGATTTCGAGCAACTGCTCGAATCCATCCAGACGAAAATCCTGACGTTGCCGGATGAAACCAAACTCCTCCCCGGCCACGGTCCGGCCACCACAGTCGGGAAGGAACGACGGACCAATCCGTTTTTGCGGTAGTTTCGTCGCCTATTTCCAGAGCGTCCATTCGTCAATCGGCCTGGCCCGATTCCGCGCAGAGTAGAACTGAAACGTCATATTTGTTTCCGTCGCCACGACGCGCATGGCCCCGCGGCTCGCATCGTACCGGTTCCTCGTGCATGTGAGCGGCGGGTTGTTGCCGAATGCATACGTGAACGCGCCGCCGAGGCCGTTCACGAAATACACGACGCCGTTCGTGTGCACGCGCTCGTAGTTGTGTTCGTGACCTGACAGCACCACGTGCGCTCCCCACTCGGCAAAGGGCCAGCGCATTTTCTTTGTCGAACCGTGGTACCGACCCGAGCTGTACGGCGGATGATGGAAAAAGACCACGTTCCAAGGCGAACGCGAATTGGTGAGCCGGTCTTGTAGCCAGGATTTCTGCGTCTGCGCCTCTTGGGGATTCTTTGCGATGGACTCGCTGTCGAGCGCAAAGAAATGCACGGGGCCGTTGGTGAAATCGTAGTAACGCTCGTTGCCGGGCAGGCTGAAGTAGTTCGTGTAGGCCGGGAATTTTCCGTGTTCCCAATCGTGGTTGCCGAGACAGGGAAAGAAGCGGTTCGCGTTCGTGACTCCGCCATAGGGGTTGATGAATTCGCGGTAATAACGCCCCACCACCCGGCCGTAATCACGCGCGCCACCGTAGTTGTTGTCGCCGGTCGTGAGGATGAAGTCGGGAGCCCAGGTCTTCACCATCTTCGCCACGCTTCCCGCCGCCATGCTTCCATTGCCAAAGTCGCCGATCACGGCGAACCGGATCGTTTCCGCGCGCGAAGGGACCGCCAGGGAAAGGATCAGCGACACAATTGCGAGTGAATGTTTCATCATCACATCATTTTGCGTCCTGACTGGGGCTGCTGCGCGTTGGGAGGGTTGCATACAGCCGCTGCAGCGCTTCCGCCGATGCCATGATCGAAAACCGTGCCGCTCGTTCCGCGCCGGCGCCGGCGAGTTGCTGCGCGAACTGCCGGTCGTTCAACACGCGGAGAACCGCCTGCGCCAACCCGGCAGGGTCGCCCGGCGAAACCAGGAGGCCATCCTGCTCCGGACGCACGATTTCCCCCACGCCATCCACGTTCGACGCGATCACGGGCAGGCCGGCGGCCATCGCTTCCACGACCACGATCCCGAAACCTTCCCATAACGACGGCAACACGAACAGGTCGGAGGCGCGCAGGATTTCGGGAACGTCTTGCCGTCGGCCAAGAAAACGAACCATGTCTTTCAAACCAAGCTCCCCGACCCGTCGCTCCAGTTCACCGCGCAGCGGGCCATCGCCGACGAGAAGCAGTCGGGCGGCAGCTTGCGCTCGTACCACCTCCGACCAGGCGCGCAGCAACACAGAGTGACCTTTCTTTTCCGTGAGACTGCCGACCGCGCACACGATTCGTTCTGAGTCGGTGCAGCCCAGCGCCGAGCGGGCGAGCGGCTTGGCATCCCGGAATCGCTCCAGGTCAATGCCGTTGTGGATCACCTCGATTCGGTCGGCTGCGAGTTGCTGGGTGCGAATGTAGAAGTCCTTGACCGCGTCCGACACGGCGACGACGCGGGTGAGTCGGCGGTTCACAAAGGCATCGAGTCGCGCCAACCATGAGGCGTGAGAACGGAAATAGTGTGTGTTGTGCTTGGTCGAGATCATGACCGGCACGCGTGCCCGGCGCGCGGCGAAGTAGCCCATCAAGTCGGCTTGAATGAGATGCGTGTGCAGAATCTCGACTCGTTCCTCGCGCAGCAGTTGGACGAGCCGGGAAAACGCACGCAGGTCGCATTTGCTCTGGGAGTCGAGTTTGGTGACCCGGATACCCGCCCGTTCGAGTTCTGGGCGCAATGGCGCTTCCCCGTAAAGATACGCCACCGACACTTCGAAGCGTTTCCGGTCGAGACGCGGGAGCATCGTGACGAGCAATCGCTCCGCCCCGCCGAGTTCCAACTCAGTGATCAGATGCAGCACTTTCATTGGCCAACGAAATCATATCAGGCGAACCCGTAACACTCCAGCACTCCAGAGAGCGGAGCCGGTCGCGCTATGGCCGGCCGTGCAGCGCATCTACATGACTGTCCTGGCGCAGGCCGCATCGCAGACCGTGTTTCAAGCATTGCGCGCGGTCGGGATTCAGTGAGCCGGTTAACCCGTTGATCAGGAGCCGGACTCTCGGCGGCCGGTCGCGCGCTACATCGTTCACCACGCTTCCTCTGGGCAACTTCACGAAACTGCCGCAGCGGGAGCGACAGTGTAGCCGTTCAAAGAGGCGCTTCCTCGATGGTGAAATGCGGTGCGAACAATGAACAGCAACAGGGTCAGTGTTGCCGGGGCGTTGGCGGCGGCCCGCCGCTGCGGGGAATCGCTGTTGCAAGCGCGCCGCGAGCGGGATCGTCGGGAACTGGTGGCGGAGCTGTATCGGGTGATCGGGGCGGACTTGGTGCCGGAACGACCGGGGCGTCCCGAGCCCCGGGCACGGAAGCGGCGGCCGAAGCCGTATCCATTGTTAACCTGTCCTCGCCGGCGGTTTCGAGAGATTCCGCATCAGAACCGGTACTGGAAGGGCAGTCTGTACCATCCCAAATCCCATCGAAGCAAATGAGCTTAACTAACTGCCATTCAGGTCTGACCCTGCCCGCCCTGCCCAGCGTTCCCGGCAACGAGCCGATGCCGGCGAGGAAGGCGGAAAAGGCGTGAGCGAGAGCGATCCCTATTGCGATTGCGTCCGCGGCGCCCTCGGGGAGATAAACATAATGTACGAGCCTGTCCGCCACTTCACACGGCACCTCGGCGCCGTCGCCTGACGCCGGCACGGTTCAACCTCGGGCATCGAAATAGCGCAGCCCTGGGTGGTGTCGTTCCGCGCTGGTCGCCGTGCCTCGACTTCGGCGTCGAGTGTACTGGTGCGGATACCGATCCGCGTTGCCGTGGCCTCGCGTTCGCGGTCGTACTCGATGCGGGAAAGCGCAGCCAAGCGATCCAAGATTTCGTCGTCTGGTTCGCTCGGCAGCGTTGCCGGTGCGCTGGATTTGGTTTCGCCTTCGATCTGGTCGAGAAGATCGTTCAAGTGAGCATCATTCGACATAGTTCCCTCGTAGTCTCACGCGGAGCGCGTGCGTAGAGTTTCGGCAGGTTTCCGGAACGACACAGCCGGGCGCGTGCTTCGATCTGTTTTCGCAACGTCCGCTTCGGCAGTCCGGCAGCCTCGGCGACGGCATCGAGAACAATCGAGCCGCGCACCGGGTCGGCGACGGTGGCGACAATCAAATGCAGTTGCGCTTGGCGCAGGGCTTCGGGTGATGGGAGTAGTTCCATGATGAGTTCCAATGTGTCGAGCTTGGGTAGCCGCGAGCGTAAGCGAGTGGATCGCTCCGCCACTCGCTTACGCTCGTGGCCACGGCAATCGGCTATTCCGTCTTCGGTTTCTTCAGTTCATCTTTCCATCCCGCGACGCGCGCCTGGGCGCCATGATGCTCGGCCTCGGCTTTCATGCCCTTCTTGATGTAATACATCGAGAGACTCGTGTGGGCGAGTTGGTCGCCGGGCTTGATTTCCAATGACCTCAGCCCGGTGGCGATGGCTTCGTCAATCATCCCCTTGCGATAATACGCCATGCCGAGCGCGTGATGGGCGTCGAAGAAATCCGGATCGAGCGCGATCGCCTGTTTGTATTTCTCGATCGCGGCGTCGAATTCGCCCATGCTGAAATCGAACATCGCTTCGTCAAACAATTCTTCTTTGGTCGGCATGGCGGGCAGTATGGCAGAGAGCTCGCGATTCGCAAAGCCAACTTGCAACGCGGAGCGCCGTTGGAGTAATGGAGAGAAGCATTGGAACAGGGGAAGAATGGAACAGCGCGAGGAACGTGACACATAGACCGCTATGAAAACGCGATCGCCGCATCCACCCAGTCTTCCAACCTTCCAATCTTCCAATCCCTCGCTTCCTCTCCGCCGTTGGGTGATCGGCGCGTTTGCGTTTGCGTCGCTGTACCTGGGGCTGCAATGGTTCAGCTTCCACCGGATCATCGGCGAGGGGCCGGACATGTATTGGGACACCGACCCGTACGCACGCATGTACCGCGTCGGCTCGATCCTGAACGGACACGACTGGATCGTGCAGTTTCAGAACGTGGATGGCTACCCGATCGGGCATGAATCGCACTGGACACTGCCGTTCGACGCCTGGTGCGTGGCACTGGCGAAACTGACCTCGCTGCCGACGGCGGGACTGCTCGCGTCGCCGCTGGTCGGCCTGTTCTGCATGTTGTGTTTCGCGTTCTGGTGTTTCATGCGACTGCCACGCCCCATCGCCTGCGGTGCATCGCTGATTTATCTCCTGCAACCTTCATTTCATTGGGCGACCGCACTCGGGCGTCCCGATCACCAAAGCCTCACGCACGCCTGTTTTCTCGTCGCGGTAATCCTCGACCTCGGCTTTTGGCTGAAGGAGTTCGGTGAATCCGGGGATACACTCAGCCGGTGGCGCGTGGTGTTGAACGCAGTCGCGCTCGGCGTCGGCCTCTGGACGACGATCGAGATGGCGCCTCTCTGGGGCGTGCAGATCTTTTCCGCGCTGGTGATCGCGGTCGTGATGCGGAAGCGGGGCGGTTGGCGCGCACTCGGGAAACGCGCATTGGGTTGGCTGCTCACGCTGGCGATCCTGGTAGTCGCGTATGGCGTTGAGTTCAGTTTCGACCGGGACCACGTGCGCATCGGCCAGTTCGCGAGCGGCGTGGCGCGACGATGGTTCGGGGTGGTGCAGGAATTCCAGCCATTGATGGTCGTACGCGGCGAATGGCGGTGGTACGGACTGCACGGGTTGTTCGGTACCAGCTTCTATTTGTTGCCGTTCCTGGCCTGGTTTTTCGCTCGCAGCCGCGCGTTCGGCACACCCTTCAAGATTGCGCTCGCCTCGATGGTGGCCGTGTACACCGCGATGGCCTTTGCCCAGATCCACTGGGTCAGCAACGTCTCTGTCCTCTGGCCGCTGTTTGCCACAATTGCGATCCATGCAGCCATCGAATCTCGTCTCACGCTCCACGCTCCACGCTCCACGGTCTTCGCCATCGTGCTCGCGGTCTTGTTTCTCCCGTGTGTATTCGGCTTCTTCGACTTCGCCCAGCGCGAGGAACTCGGTCTGCGCCTGCGGCCGGTGTGCGAGTGGCTGCGGCAGAAAACACCGCCGAACCGGGACATGGAGCACTTCTCGATGATCACCCCGCGTGACCGGGAATACTCGGTGATGACCCAATGGTGGCAGGGGTCGTACGTTCAATATCTCGCGCGTCGTCCCGTGGTCGCAACGCCGTATCACACCAACATGGACGCCATTCTCGATTCCTACCGGTTCTACGTCGCCACGAGTTGGGCCGAGGCCGAGCGCATCCTCGAACGCCACCGTTGCCGCTACGTGTTGGTCGAGGACAACCGGAACTTTGTGGAAGACGCGCAGCGGGTGCTGCAGGACGGACGCGAATGGATGGAGTTCGGCCGACGCAAAGCGCCCGACGGCGCGATGCGGCGCACATTCAAGTTCACGCCGCTGTTCTATGAGACGATGTTCTACCGTCTCCAGGTGCTCAACGGCGGCGGCCTGCCGTTCCGGCTCGTGTACGAGAGCCGGGAACGCTCGCCGATTGATCCCACCCAGGCCAGGTTCAAGCTGTTCGAATTCATCCGCAATGGTGAATAAGACCCGACGCGCGGTGAATCCGGTCGGCTGCGCTGGCGGGTGAGTTTGCGCTTTACGCATTCTGACATCGCCACGATACTTCGCCGCTCCGAACTTCATGAACGAAACCGCTGCCATTCTGATCCGGGTATTGTTCGCCTTTGCGCTTGCCGTCGCGGGTGGAATCTTGAGCGCGGTCATCGGACTTTCGCACAAGCGACTCTGCGCGCTGATCAGCTTCGCTGCGGGAACGTTGCTGGGCGTGACGTTGTTCGCGGTGTTGCCGGAGAGCTGGCACATGGCGAATTGGTGGCAGGTCTCGCTGGCGCTCGCGTCGGGCTACCTTGTGTTTTTCCTGATCAGCAAGTACGTCCACCACGTTTGCCCGGCGTGCGCGGCAAGCCATTTCGACGAGGAGGCAACTCACCGCTTCAGCGAGATCGCCACCGCGTTGGTCATTGCGCTGGCAATCCACAGCACATCGGACGGCATCGCGCTCGCAGCGGGACACGAAGCGCACGGTTCCGACCCGTCGGCGAGCGCGGCTCTTGATTGGTCCATGCTCGTGGCGATTTGCGTGCACAAGATTCCCGAAGGGCTCGCGCTGGGAGCGTTGCTGATCGGCGCCGGCTACCGACGCGCGGCCAGCGTGGGTTGGGTGGCATTGGTGGAAGCGACGACCTTGCTTGGCGGCATCCTCGGGATTCTGTTCCTGCGGGACGTTGCGCCACTGTGGACGGGTCTGCTGCTCGCACACGTTGGCGGCGGGTTCGTCTATCTCGCCGCACACGCGGTGCTGGGCGAGATGCTGAAGCACGGGAAGGGACTCGTGCTGGCGTGCTTTGGCGGCGGGTTGATCGTGATTGGCGGAATCAGCCTGGCGCTGCGGCATTGAACCGTCAGACCTGTTTCGCGGCGGTCACGCGCGGCAACACCAATGCGCCGTCCACGCGTAGCATCGCGCCCGTGGTGTAAGCCGAATCATCGGAGCACAGAAAGACCGCCGCTTTCGCGATCTCTTCCGCGGTGCCCAGCCGTCCCCAAGGCAGTTTGGGTGCGGCCTCCCGGATGACTTCCTCGGGCGTGAATCGCCGCTCGCCCGGCGTGTCGGTCCAGCCGGGTTGGATGATATTGACGTTGATGCGGTGCGGCGCGAGTTCGGCGGCCATGGTGAGGAACAACTGCTCCGCGCCGCCCTTCGAGGAGTTGTACGCGGACGAGCCGGGGTACGGGAACGAACCGTGGATTGAGCTGATCAGCAGTATCTTCCCGGCCCGCTTGCTCTTGACCATGTCCCGCACGACGGCGCTCGTCAGGATGAACGAAGCGAGCGTGTACGAGCGCCAGACCTTCTCGAACTCGTCTTTCGGCAACTCCCAGAACGGCACGCGCGGCGCGACGTAGGTGGCGTTGTTGATAAGCACGTCCACCTTGCCGAACGTCGTCACCGCCTGCGTGAAGAGGTTCTCAACGGCGTTGGCGTCGCACATATCGGCCTGCACCGCGATGGCGTTGCGCCCGAGTTTCTTGATTTCGGCCACGACTTCGTGGGCCGCCTCGGGATGGGAGCGATAGTTGACGACGACATCCGCGCCCGAACGCGCGAGTTCGATCGCGCATGCACGGCCGATGCCGAGTGAGGAGCCGGTGACCAATGCGATTTTGCCAGTGAGATGTGCCATGGGCTTGCTGGTGTAGCAGGACGCAAAGTTGATTCAAGACGAAAAGACCGCGTCAGGAATGGATATCCTTCTTCAAGAACAGCCCCATGCTCAATCCCAAGCACGCCGCCGTGTACGCCGAGATCCAAAGACCGTGTTGGAGCAGACGGCCCCACTCGATTTCCTGGGTGTACACCCGGCTCCACCAACTCCAGTGTCGCGTGGGCAGATACCGATGCAACTCGGTGAAAAACGGAATCATGTCCACGATGTAGCTCATGAAATAGAGTCCCAGCACCGCCATCGCGGCGCCGGCAGTTTGTTCGAGCGCGACACCAAAGAGCAGACCGATGCTCGCCAACGACCAGAGACTCAACACCGCCAGCGCATACGAGAACGCGATCCGCCCCGGCACCGCATCCGCGGGCAGGATGATGAAGCCGCGTCCAATGCCGAGCAGGTCTTTCGATACCACCAGGTCGCCAAATTTGCCGAACCACACCCAACCCAACGCGAGGGTCAGCACCAGCATGAACGCGGCAAGTGCGCTCAGGTACACACCCAGCACCGTAAACTTCGCCAGGACCACGCTCCCGCGCGACACGGGACGGATCATCATCGTGCGCAGCGTCCCGCTTTGCGATTCGCTCGCCACCATGCTCGCGCCCGTGATCGCTGCCATGATTGGCAGGAACAAAAACAGCGCGGGGATCTCCGCCGCCAGCACGCACATCGGGGCGTTCATGTATTCGGAGAACGTGCGCCCCTCGATCCGGCGGTCCCCGTGCCGGCGCTGTTGCATCCAGAGCCCGAGCAGGATCATGAGGACGAACAGCACCACGAGCACGAAACTCACAGCGGCGCGACGCGGGTTGAAGCATTTGGCGAGTTCGAAGTGGAGGAGGTCTTTCATCGTCTCAGGTTCTCCGTGATCGTTACAAACAGCTCCTCCAGCGAATGTGTGGAGGGCAACAACCGGTGCACGCGGACGCCCGCTTGCACGAGACAATAGTTCAACTCCGCTGCGTCGCCCGAGTCGAGATGCACGCGCAACGTCGTGACGGCGCCGTTCGAACCGGGAATGCTTTCGCATTCCCAGCCCCGCTGCATCAGCGCCTCCGCCGCACGCGCGGGCTCGCTCACATCCACATACAGCACGCTTTCGAGTTTCATCAGCGACGCGACTTCGTCTTCGAGGATCTTCGTTCCGTTGTTGATGATGCCCACCCGGTCGCAGACCTGTTCGACCTCGCTGAGGAGATGACTGGAAAGGAAAATCGTCACGCCCAACTCACGGCAGAGGCGACGCATCAGCTCGCGCGTGTCCTTGATCCCGTGCGGGTCCAGACCATTGGTCGGTTCATCGAGCAGGATCAACTTCGATTTGGGGATCAACGCCTGCGCAATCCCGAGCCGCTGTTTCATGCCGAACGAGAACGTGCCCACCGCGTCATCGGCCACATGCTTGAGTCCGACCAGTTCCAACACTTCCGCGATGCGCTGCTCGCTGCATTCGCCCGAGAGCCGGGCGAGATGACGCAGGTTGCGACGTGCGGTGAGATGCAGGTAAAACGACGGCGCCTCGACAACCGCGCCCACGTTCCGCAACGCCCGCTGCCGGTGAGCAACCGCGTCCAGACCGAGCACCTCGATCTCGCCTTCGTCGGGCAATACGAGTCCAAGAATCATCCGCATCGTGGTCGTCTTGCCCGCGCCGTTGGGCCCGAGGAAACCGTAGATCTCGCCCTCGCGCACAGTGAGGTCGAGCTGATTGACCACCGCGCGACCTTTGTAGCGCTTGGTCAACTTGCGAGTCTGGAGTGCGATGCGATCCATGGGTGAGTACCGTACAGCAAACGGGCGCGGGCGACAAAGCGGAACCGATCTGAAATGCGCTTGACCCGGCCGTTCGTTCTGTAAGACAAAGACGCGCATGCCAACGGTGGATTTTCATTTTGAGAAGAAGAAGGTGGACGTGGGGCAGGACGCCAACCTGCGCGGTGTGGCGCTTGCCCATGACGTGCAGATTTACGAAGGACCGTTCCGAATCCAGAACTGTCACGGGCTCGGCCTCTGCGGGACGTGCGTGGTCGAGATCCTCGAAGGCATGGAGAACCTGACGCCTCTGACAAAGAAGGAGAAGTTCCACCTCAAAGGTCTGCCGCCGACGTTCCGCCTCGCCTGTCAGTGCAAGGTGCGCGGCGATGTGTCGGTGATTACGAAACCGAATCCCGGGTAAGTGGCCATTCGGGCGCATCTGCGGGTTGTTGTACGGCGCGAATGCCCCCCTCGCCTGCCGTTGGGCGATGGGGGTTTCGCGCCGTGCCCGTCCGACACGCCACCACGGCGCCAAACCTTCGTCCCTGAACGAAGCGGGACGGAGGCATTCGCGCCCTACAACCGTCAACCCGCAGATGTTCCCTGGCCATCCCTGGCTGACCCACTGACTTTGACGGTTGCCGGCGACTGTGTTACAAATCCCCCATGCCTGAGCCGAATCCCAACGCGCCCAAGCCTCCAGCCGTGCCGGTCGGCCCCCTGCCGAAGCTGCGCGTGGACCTGAAGATCAGCGAGCAGACGTTTGAAGGCAAAACCTACTTCGTCATCAAAGACCCGATCGCGCTCCAGTATTATCGCATGGAGCGGCAGGAATATTTCATCGCCAGCCAGCTCGATGGGGTGCGGACGGCGACGCAGTTGCGCGAGATGTTCGACCAGAAGTTCCCCGACGAACCGACGAACGAGGAGAGCATCGGACGGTTCGTGAACATCCTGGGTCAACTCGGTTTTCTGCAACTGACCGGCAGCCGCAGCGTCGCGGTGGTGGAAGGGATGCGTCAGCGCAGCAAACGCAAATGGCTGCCGTTGTTGTCGCGGAGCATGCTGTATTTCCGCGTGCCCGTGATTGATCCCGACACGCTGCTGCGCAAGATGGTGGTGCCGCTGCGGTTCATCTGGACGAGGACGTTTGCCCTGCTCTCGCTCGG
The DNA here is from genome assembly GCA_964582645.1 of uncultured Verrucomicrobiota bacterium. Lineage (GTDB taxonomy): Bacteria > Verrucomicrobiota > Verrucomicrobiia > Palsa-1439 > CAZOTB01 > CAZOTB01. Next base: position 13,159 of record CAZOTB010000129.1, read on the forward strand.
TGTGATGATCGCGGCGCTGCTGCTGGTGACGGCAAGTCTGGAGCAGATGTCGGAGAAAATGCCCGACTTCTTCACGCCGTTCAATCTGTTCCTGTTCTGGTCGAGCTTCATCCTGATGAAGACGATCCACGAGTTTGGCCACGGATTGACGTGCCGGCACTACGGGAGCGAAGTGCATGAGATGGGATTGCTGATGATCGTGTTCACGCCGTACTTCTATTGCGACGTGACCGACGCCTGGATGATCCCGCGCAAGTTTCCGAAGATGCTGATCACGGCGGCGGGAATCTACGTCGAGGTGATCCTGGCGGCGATCGCGGCGATTGTCTGGAGTCTGACGCAACCGGGGCTGCTCAACCAATGGGCATTCAACATGATGATCCTGGGCAGCATCTCGACGTTTCTGTTCAACGCCAACCCGCTGCTCAAGTACGACGGGTACTACGCGCTCGCCGACCTGATGGAAATCCCGAACCTGCGCGCCCGCTCGAATCAGTACGTCAATCAGTGGCTGCGCAAGATCATTCTCGGCACGCCCATTCCGCCCGAGACCGAATCGAAGGAGCGCGGCCGGTGGTTCGTGATCTACGCGGTGGCGAGTTATCTCTACGGATGGCTCGTATTGATCAGCATCATGCTCATCTTCCGCAATCTGCTTGAGCCATACGAACTCGGCTGGATCGGGACGTGGATGTCGTACTTTGCGTTTGTGACGTGGATCATTGTCCCCCTCTACAAGTTCGTGCAAGCCGTGCGCAAGGAATCCGCCGAGAAACCCGGCAGCCTGAGCCTGCAGCGACCGGCGTGGATCGGGATCGGTGTGGCGGCGGCCGTGCTGATCGTGACGGTGTTGCCGACCCGGTTCAAGGTGGACCGACGGTGCGTGCTCGAAGCGCAAGAGCCCGCTGTGGTTCGCCCGGCGGTGCCGGGACTGGTGCGGCACGTGTTGGTGCGCGATGGCGATCACGTCGAGCGCGGCCAGGTGTTGGCGTTGATGGAAAACCGAGAGGCGCAGTTGCGTTATGAACAGGTACGTGACCGGCTGCGCATTGCCGAGCTGGCGTTGACGCAGGCCAAGCTGTCCTCCGACATGGGCGTGGTCAAGGAGGCGCAACTCCAGCGCGACCAGACGTATCAAACGTTGCTGAAAGCCGAGAAAGATCGCGCCGACCTCGAACTGCGCGCACCCATTGCGGGCGTGGTGTTGACCCCGCGGCTGCAGGACTTCGTGGGACGGCACCTCGAACCGAACCAGGATTTCTGTCTCGTGGCGCCGTTGGAGCGGCTGCGCGCAGTGGTGCCGCTCGATCAACACGAAGTGTTTCACGTGCGCGCGGGCGCGGAGGCCGAGTTGAAGGTGTTCGCCCGAATGGGCCTGTTCGGATGCCGGGTCAAGAACGACCCGCTCGCTCATATCGAGAAGGATCTCCATCCCGCATTGACCACCAGTCTCGGCGGCGATGTGGCGGCGGAGCAGGACGCGAAGGGCGGCATTCGTCCCAGCGTGAAGACCTACCAGGCAGAATTGGAGATTGAGAACAGCAAACTGCTCCTGCGTCCCGGCATGAGCGGTCGCGTTCACATCTTCGGCGAACGCACGACCTGGGGCGGACGCATCGTGCGTGCGATCTCCGACAGCTTAAGTCTTGACTGGCGATTGTAACCGGTTAGCCTCGCACGACTTCGCAGCAGAAAGGACAATCATGGCGACTGAAAAACAACCGACACAAGAACGAGTGAAGATCTCCACCGAAGGCCTCACAGCCACCTACGCCAACCTCTGTCGCGTCACGAGCACGCCCGAGGAAGTCATCATGGATTTCGCGGTGAACCCAAACGCATTCGGCGCCGTGCTCGACGAACCGCTCAAGGCCGACCACCGTATCATCATGAATTTCTACGCCGCCAAACGCGTGGCGATGATCCTAGGGGAAACCATCCGCCGCCACGAAGCCGCGTACGGAGAGGTTCAACTCGATCCACGCAAGCGCGTCAAAACAGGCGTGGCAGAGGAGAAGAAATAGGAGGGATCACGGGCGGCGTTCGGGGAACGCCGACGACCAGTGGCTCGCCGTAGGGAGAATTCCCCGGACGCCGACCGTGAGTCTGCCATCCGATCAAGCCGCCGCAGCCTGTACTTGCCGCCCACCGGCCGCCCTGACGACCTCGTCCAGTTTCTCGCCCTCGATGGGCACGGTCATGTAGCCGACCACCTGGGTGTTGCTCAACGCCACTTCGCCCAGCGCCACCGGGCCGATGATCACCACCGGGATCGCCTTCGCCTTCGGGCTGAGGCTGAGACGCTGGAGCAGATGATTCAAGTTCTGCCCCGGCAGTTGCGTGTCGAGGAAGATTATATCCGGGGACTCGCGTTCCGCGCGCGCAACGGTTTCGACCGCGATGCCGCTGGTCGAGAGGATGAATCCGGTGGGCGCGAGTCGCTGCCGGATGGGCTCGATGACCATGTGGCGCGAGCTGACAATGAGCGCCTTTTTCAAGTGACACAATCGGCGCGCGGTGAGAGCCAGGTCATCGAGCAAGGTCATGCCCTTGTGGAAGAAGTTCCGCGCTCCCAGCATCAAGGCGCGCTCGATGTCCACCGGCTGCGATTTGTTCGAGATGACCAGCAACGGGATCGGCGAGGTCTGCGGATCGGCCTTGAGCCGCTTCATCACCTCGTAGCCGTCCATCACCGGCATCATCAGGTCGAGCAGGATCACATCGGGCTTCTCGCGTGAAGCCAGTGTGACGGCCTCCTCGCCGTTGAACGCGTCCACGACGGCGTAGCCTTCGCGGCGGAACTTGTCCGCGTAGATGCGATGCATGTGTTCGTTGTCTTCGACGATCATGATTTTAGCCATAGGATTCCCTTTCTACTGTCGCCCAATCGCCCGGGCGATTCCCGCCAGGATCTGGTTGAGCTTGAACTCGTCCTTCCGCAACAACCCGCCGGTGCTGTCTTTCAACTTCTGCGCCTCCTCGGCCGACAACGCCGCGCCGGTGAGCATGAGCACCTTCGTGTCGCGAAGCTCCGGTTTCTGCGCCAGGATGTCAATCACCTGCCACCCGTTGAGTCCCGGCATCATCAAATCGAGCAGCATCAAATCGGGATGTTGTTCCGCCAGCAACCGCAGCCCTTCCTGTCCGTCGGCGGCCAGCAACACATCGTAACCCTCGGATTCCAACGCCACCTGGAGCGCTTCGCGCATGCCGGGATCGTCGTCGGTGATCAACACACGATGTTTTCCCGAACGAGGCGCGCTGGGGGGAGACGACGTCGGCCGCGCGGGCTGCGGCGTATGCTGCGCGCTGGTGGCGGTCGTGCCGTGCGCCGCGGCGACGGCCATGGATTCCATGAAGAACAAGACCGGGATGCCCGTGGTTGCCGGGTTCAGTTTCAAATCCTGCAACACATCGCCGCCGCTCGGGATCGCAAACTCGGGGTCGAGAAAGATTGCCACGGGATGCAGCGAGCCGACCTTCTCGATCAGTGAATCGAGACTTTCCACGGGCTCGACAACGATTCCTTCGGGACGCAGGTTCTCTCCGAGCAACCGGCAGCGGTTGGCGTCGCCGCCCAGAAACACCACGATGCGATTGCTGGCTTCGCCGGTCGCGCGCGGGTCTTTTCCGTACGCCAGCGCGGCCTGATTGAACTGAACCAGATTCTGCAACGCCTTTGCCTCTTCGAACTCCACCGGCATCGTCACGGTGAAACTCGTTCCTTCGCCGAGCTTGCTCTTTACGCGGACATTTCCATCCAGCACCCGAACGAGTGACTTGACGATGTACAACCCCAGTCCCATCCCGTGCCCCTTGGGATCGCTCGAATCGGTCCCGCGAAAGAATCGCTGAAAGATGCGCCGTTGATCTTCGTCGCTGATACCGCGCCCGCTGTCGGAGACTTCGAGCTCGAACATCTCGCTCTTTCCCGGCTTGCCCGTGACCTTGCGCGCGTGGACCTGAATCCAGCCGGTGTCGGTGTACCGGATCGCGTTCACAACCAGGTTGATCAGGATCTGCTGCAACTTGACGAAATCGCTGCGGATGCACAGATCGGGCGGGTTCACGCGGAACGAAACCGAGAGGCGCTTGCGCTCATAGTCCGTGCGGCAGGTCATCAGTACATCGCGGATCACTTCCTCCACCAGGAACGTCCGCAGCACCAGGTCGGTCTGTCCGCGATTCATCAGCGTGAGACTGAGGAGGTTGTCAATCATCCCCATCAGGCTGCCGGCCGACTCCTTCATGTACGAGACGATCTCGCGCTGGTCGGGGTTGAGGTCGCCGTAAGCGCCTTCAAGCAACAGGTCGGTGTAGCCGTGGACCGCGCTGGCGGGTGTGCGCAACTCGTGCGACACGACCGAGATAAACTCCGTCTGGAGTCTATCTGGCGCGGACGGCGTCTCGACAGTTTGATCCGTTGCAGTGGCGGCAGCCATTGTGATGATATCCCGCGGAAATTTAAGCAGCCGCCATTCCACGGGCGTTGCGCGGACGCACGCGGTGAATGTTGCAATTTGCGCGGCAACTCCGCTATTTTCGGGCCTTCCATGGCCGAACTCAGAGTTATCACTGCGAAAAGCTGTACCGAGTACGAGGCCGACGGCCATCCCGAAAATCCGTTGCGCGTCAGCCGGACCCAGGAACTGCTCCAGCACCTCGGCTACCGCTTCGTTCACGCCCATTCCTGCACCGAACACGATATCCTGCGCGTGCACAGTCACCGGCATCTCGAAGCGGTCCGAGGGGGGAAATTCCACGATGCCGACACGCCGGCCCTGCCGGGAATGTTCGACCACGCCAAACGCGCCGCCGGGGCCGCGATCCAGGCCGCCGAGTTCGCGCTGCACGGCGAGCCGGCTTTCTCGCTGATGCGACCGCCGGGGCATCACGCCACGCGCAACCGGGTCATGGGCTTCTGCTACTTCAACAACATCGCCATCGCCGTCGCTTCCGTGCTCGAAGCCGGGACCAAGCCGAAATCACACGACTACGACCACGGCCTCGCCCCGAAGCGGGTGGCCATCCTCGATTTCGACTGTCATCACGGCAATGGCACGGAGGAAATCTTCCACGGGCATCCGAACGTCTTGTTCGTGTCGTTGCACCAGCATCCGTGCTATCCCGGCACCGGCGCAGACAGCAGCGGTAACATCGTCAACGTCCCCGTGCCCGCGCGCACGGGCGAGGCGGAGTACCTGGTCGCGTTCGAAGCGGCGCTGCAGCGGATCGTCGCATTCAAGCCCGACCTGCTCGGAGTCTCGGCGGGGTTCGACACGTTCAAGGAAGACCCGATCACCCAGATGGCGCTCGAGATCGGAACATACGAGCAGCTTGGGCATTTGATCCACGAACTGAAACTCCCGACTTTCTCGGTGCTCGAAGGCGGCTACAGCGGCAAGCTCCCCGAGTGCATCGCCGCCTACCTCAAAGGGTTGGCCGGGACCGGTTGATCGCCAACACGCGCGATCCAATTCCGTGTCCATTCCACCGTCTCG
>CAZOTB010000130.1:0-18601 GCA_964582645.1 uncultured Verrucomicrobiota bacterium
GACACGGAAAGGAAAGTGGCCTACTTCGACGGCGATGTGCTGGTGGCCGACCCGCGGTTTCAACTGCGCGCCAACCGGCTCATTGTATTCCTCAACCCCACTGGCTCGGGCATGAGCCACGCCGAGGCATACGACGACGTGATCATCGTGCAGGATTCCGAGAAGCGAAAAGCGTACGCGCAGAAGGCCGTGTACACCGCTGACGACGGCAAGATTGTGCTCTCCGGCAGTCCGCGGCTCGAAGGCGATAAGGGAACAACCAGCGGCGATGTCATCACCATCTTTCGCGGCAACAACACCGTGCTCATCGAAGGCGGCACGAAGACGATCATCGATCTTTCGCTGCCCGAGCCCAGGAAGACCCCCGAGCCCAAGCCGGAGTCCACCAACGCACCATCGCCCGAGGCAGTCACGACCAACGCGCCGCCGAAAACCGAATCGAAATGATGGAACTGCTCCGCACAGAAGGTCTCACCAAGGAATATCGCAAGCGACGCGTCGTCAACGGCGTGGACATCCGCGTCAATCCCGGCGAGGTCGTCGGCCTGCTCGGCCCGAACGGCGCGGGCAAGACCACGAGTTTCTACATGATCGTCGGCCTGGTGCGTCCCAACGCGGGCCGGGTGTTTTTCCAGGGTAAGGACGTGACCGGTCTGCCGATGTACAAACGCGCGCGGTTGGGGATGGGCTACCTTTCGCAGGAGCCGTCCATCTTTCGCAAGCTGACGGTCGAACAGAACATCATGTCCATCCTCGAGACGCTCCCGCTCTCGGCACAGGAGCGGCGGCTGCGGCTGCGGTACCTGCTCGAGGAACTGAAGATCTCGCATCTGGCGAAGCAGAAAGCCTATACATTGAGCGGCGGCGAAAAGCGGCGTCTCGAAATCACCCGAGCGATGGTGACAAGCCCGTCGTTCATCATGCTCGACGAACCTTTCAGCGGCGTGGACCCGAAAGCGGTCTATGATGTGCAACAACTCGTTCTCGACATGAAGAAGCGCGGTTTGGGATTGCTCATCACCGACCACAACGTCCGCGAGACGCTTTCGATCGTGGATCGCGCGTACCTGATTTGCGAAGGCAAGATCGAGAGCCAGGGCACGAGTCAATTTCTCATCAACGATCCCGTGAGCCGGGAACTGTATCTCGGCCCGCGGTTCAGCATGTGAACAAAGGAGCATCACCATGAACAAGACCAGTCAGGAAGCATTGCAGATCAGCGTGACCGGGCGTCACGTGAGTGTGACCGAGCCGATCAAGGAGTACGCCGAAAAGAAGATTGAGAACATCGGGATCGATTTCCCGCGGATTCTGTCAGCGCACGTGATCCTCGATGTGGAAAAACACCGCCACACGGCCGAGGTGGTGTTTCACTGCGGCAACCACATCGTGATCGAAGCCAAGGCGGAATCAGACGACCTGTACGCCTCGATTGACGAAGTCGTAACGAAAGCGATGCGGCAGTTGCGGAAAGCCAAGACGAAAATCCAGCGCCATCAACCGCGCGAGTTGCAGCCGTACGAGGTGGATTTGCACGTGTTGTCGCCGCTCGAAGAAGACCACGACGAGCACGCGGAGCCCGAAGTGGTGATGACGGAGAAGTTCGCCGTGAAGCCGATGTTCGTGGACGAAGCGGTGCTGCAGTTGCAGTTGTCGCACCGGCAGTTCCTCGTCTTCTTGAACGCGCGGACCGAAAAGGTCAACGTCCTCTATCGTCGCAAGACCGGCAACTTTGGATTGATCGAGCCGACGCTGGAATGAGAGTCTGGGTGCATGAGTACCTGAGTGCCCAAGTACCTGGCGGCGGTGTTTGCAGCCGGCGCGATGATCGCCTCTCGGACACCGAGACACTCAGGCCCGCATGCACTTACTGGCTTTTCACTTGTGCCACCGGCGCCTGCGAACTATCGTGACACCGACTGGAGAAAGAAAAGTGGCGTCGAACAACGAAAGCATCGTCACCGTAGAGCAATTCTACACGCACCACGCATCGGCATTGCAACTCAAGCTGATTGCGGGTGCGTCGGGGCTCGACCGCCGCATCCGCGAGGTGACCGTGAACCGGCCGGGGTTGGCGCTGACGGGGTTCTTCAGCTACTTCGCCCACAAGCGTATCCAGGTCATCGGCGCGGCGGAGATCACCTACTTGAAGTCGCTGCCGAAAGACACGTTGCGGAAGCGGATTCGCGCATTGTTCGAGCACGATATCCCGTGCCTGATTTTTTCGCGCAACATCAACCCCCCGGGCGTGATCCTTGAGGAAGCCGAGGAGACGGACACGCCGGTGTTCAAATGTCCGCTGATCACGATGCAGTTGATCAACAAGGCGACGTTGTTCCTCGACGTCGAGTTCGCGCCCAAATGCACCGAGCACGGGACGACGATTGATATTCTCGGCATCGGTGTGTTAATCAAAGGCGCCAGCGGCGTCGGCAAGAGCGAGTGCGCGCTGGCGTTGATCGAGCGCGGGCACAGCCTGGTGGCCGACGACGTGACGCGCTGTTACCTGCTCGATGGCCGGGAGTTGATGGGCACGGCGCCTGAGACCACGCGGCACCACATGGAAGTGCGCGGTATCGGGATCATTGACGTCGGCGCGATCTTCGGCGTGGGCAGCATCCGCAAAGAGAAGCGCATTGACATGGTGGTGCAGTTGAAAGACTGGCACGAGGTGGCCGAGATTGACCGCATCGGGCTTGACCAGGAATGGTACAAGATTCTGGGAATCCGGGTGCCGCTGGTGACGATTCCCGTGCGTCCGGGCCGCGACATCGCGCGCCTGGTGGAAGTGGCGGCGCTCGATCAGAAACTGAAAAGCATGGGACACAATTCGGCGAAGGAGTTCAACGAACGATTGATTCAATCCATGCAAAGCGCGGGCGGCGCGGGAGTGAAGCGGTAGGAGAAGATTGATGAGCATACTCGGCGGCAAGAAAGGGACTGGGGACGGCAGCGAGGTGACCAAGGAACTGGTCGTCAAGAACAAGCTTGGCATCCACGCTCGTCCCGCCGCCATGTTCGTCAAGACCGCCAACAAGTTCCGCGCCGAGATCCTCGTAGAGAAGGACGGCCAGGAAATCAACGGCAAGAGCATCATGGGATTGATGATGCTCGCCGCGGGCCAGGGCTCGAAGCTGACCATCACCGCCTCGGGCGAAGACAGTTCCAAGGCGATCCGCGAGATCGAATCGCTGATCGAGCGGAAGTTCGACGAGGATTAGGCAGATGAGGCTCCTGCCCATTCTGGTTCTTGCCGCAGCGCCTGCGCTGGCTGCTGCGGCGTCCATCGAAGGGGAAATCACGCTCCATTGCTCGAAGGATGCCTTTGCGAAGGACAGTTTCCAAAAGGAGTTCGGCGACCTCGTGAAGGCGAAAACCCATTGGCGCGCGGGTGATTTTCTCGGACGCGAAACGGTGTTCGCTGGCATCAGCGTGAAGAACACCTCCACCAAGCCGATGTTCTTCCAGTATTGCGTTTCATTTTTCGACAAGAACGGCAACCTGATCGGCGCGACCGGGCAGGGTTTGTTTGGCGACAAGGGTCTCGAAGCCGGCAAGGAAACGCAGATGGGTTCATGCCTGATCCATCTCCCCAAGGACAAGTACAAGGAGATCAAGTCGTACAAGGCAGTGTTGTACGAATCCGAAACGCAGTTGGGCAGGTAGCCGCACCCGCGTAGGGGCGCACGGCTGTGTGCCCATTCTTGATATCGCGCCCTTCCATCGGGCACACAGCGGTGTGCCCCTGCAGAGCATCCGCTCAACTCTCCGTCCGCAAGTGATACCGATGGCTCACCGGGCCGTGAGCTTCGCCACGTAACAGTTTGGCGATGTCCTTTCCCTTCGCGCGCAGCCGCAACAGATGCGCGGCGTCGGCGAGGGCTTTGAGCTTGTTGAACGCCTCGTCCACCTGCGGCGGTTCGCCGTGATGCGGTGCGAAGCCGCAATCGGGATTAAGCAGTATCTGCTTCGGTGAAACGTGCTTCAAAGCGTTGTCCACGGTCTTGATGATCTCGGCCGGAGTCGTGACCTTCGCGAGACGAACATCCACACAACCAACGCCGATGCCGCGATCCTTCGGGTAGCCTTTCAGATCGTTCGCCGTGCCGGTGCCCTTGTACGCAAACTCCAGATTGAGATCGTGGACGTTTGCCTTGAGCAGGTGCTTGATGATCGCGGAGTAATGGCCGTGCACGTCGCTCTGCCGCTTGTACACCGCGTGACAACAATGCAACTGCCGCCGCGCCTTGACGCCTTCGAACACGCGATTGATGTGCCGGATGGCGAGATCGAGTTCGTCCTCCATCTTTCCGAACACTCCCGTGTCCGCGAGCACCTTCCGGCCGCTGGCGTAATCGGGATCGCAGAAATAAGTCACGAGCGGATCGTCGAGCTGCACGACATGCGCGCCCGCCTTCACCACCGCCAGCGCTTCGTGATGCAGAATCTCGCTGAGATGTTCGATAAACGACTCGCGCGTGGGATAGACCCGCGTGGATTTCGTCGGCGACCAATACCGGCGCATGATGATGTACGGGCTGGGCAACGCGAACTTCGGCACGCGGTCGGTGTGTTTCACGAGGAACTGCGCGTCGCGGTAAAAAATCGGCTCGCTCGGATCGTAGAACATCTTGCCGACGACCCCGGGGAACAGGATGCCTTCGCGTCCCACGATGATGTCGCGCTTGAACCCGCCCACGCGGTCGGTGAACTCCTCGACGTAATGATGCCGCCGCCATTCGCCGTCGCTGACGATGTCAATGCCCGCGAGTTCCTGCAGGCGGATCGCGAAGATCACATGCTCGTCCATCCGCTTCTCGTACTCGCTTGGCTTCATCCGCCCTTCCTTGCCCGCGAACAAAAGCGCCCGCACCGATTGCGTGCGCGGCAAACTTCCGATGACCTGTGTGGGGAAAAGTGGCAGTGGTTTCATAGATTAGTCCGCGAATAGCAAATGGAGGGTTCGGCGGCGAGCAGAATTCTCGGCAATCGAGCCCAGATTCCCGCACCTCGTAGTCTTCAACCGGCGAATGGCAAAGCTCCGTAGGAGCGAAATGTTTAGAGAATGTAAATTGGTCAATTTGTGCCAGCCACGTCAGGGGCGGCCTGTGCGACGTGACGTGTTCTACATGTCGCTCCTCACGGGGCTGGAGCTTGTGTCAGGGCTCCACGCAACAGGAAATCTCAATCCGTCCACTTTTCCTGTTTGCCTCGTCGCTTCCTCTGTATGAACGAAGGAATGACCAGCCGACTTGTGCTTTGTGCGGCGCTTGCAACTGGACTCGCGGGTCGCGTTTCGCTTCCAACATCGGCTTCGCGTTCGGCGAATGTGATGAACGAACTCCAAGCCGAGATGACCTCTGGATTTGCCCGGCGTTCGGTTCGACCAATACCAGAAATATGCGAGCGGCCGATTGGACGCCACCGCCGGCATGAACACCTGGAGGGACAAAACGGGGAACTGTCGCCTGAGCTGGTACGACGCGTTGATGCGCGACCAGCTTCATGCGCCGCGAGAAGTGGAACGGTTCAGCCGTGAGTTTCATCAGGCGATACTCGATGAGAAGCGCGGGATGGACTGCGCTCTGGCTCTCGCGGCGAAGCGACTCGACGCCAACACAGCTATCGGGGTCAAGGTGGAAGGCCGTTGCCGACGGGCGACCCCCACACAGACCATCAAAAAGCAAGGTCGGCCGTCGGAGACGGCCTCCCTCCCCCAAGAACCAGTTCACGGGAAATGGTCATTGGTGCGCTGGCGGAGGCCCGCCGATCCTTCGATGCCGCCCTTGCCCCGTTGAGTGACGAGGAGAAGAACGACCTTCGCGCGAACGGCTACGATGTGACCACGAAACAGGTCGTAGGCAACAGTCATACGTTTCCCGACAAGGTCGCCGGCTGTCGTACCTGCAATTCCATCGAGAAGATGAATCGCCGCGCGTTGTACGAAGCAGCCGTCGCGTTGATCCCTCTTACGAATCGCGAGTTTTTAGAACGTCGCAAGACCTGGCCGCAAAACCAGCACCCGACCGTCCCGGGTGTGAAAGGGGAGGTTCGCGAAGTGATTCAGACTCCGGCAGGTCGGATTCTCGCGGGCGGAACTGGCGACAATGTGTACGACCTGGATGCGTTATCCGATGTCGCGGTCGTGATTGACCTCGGCGGGAGCGACACCTATCGCGGGTTGCGGAGGAATCAGGGGTCGGCCATGGCGTCGGCCGCGGCACGCGAGGGCGCGTGCGCTCCCCTACTGATTGATAAACCGCCCGAACGAGATCACGCCGTTCGTTGGGGACGAGACCACGCTGACAATACCGGTGCCAAGCCCCCCTCCGGGCGGGACCGTGGCGAGAATCTGTTCGCGACTCACCACGACTGGATTGGTCAGCGTGAGATTTACCGGCGCGCCGATGGTCACCGTCGGCGTGACGTTGGTTGGGAAGCCAATGCCGTAGATGGTCACCGCCGTCGTCTGGTTGCTCGCGTGAGCGAGCGGGAGGATCTTCGTTACGATGTAGGCACGCAAACCGACCAGCACCTGGTTGATGAGCAGCGAGTCCGCGCCCGAGGTGACCCCATTCGTGTTGACGTCACCGTTGGCAAAACCGGCGGCGGCAAAGACCGGGTGGGTGTTGCTGCGCAGACCGACGAGCACCTGGTTGATCAACAACGAGTCGGCGCCGGTTACGCCGTTGGTGCCGTTCACGTCGCCGGGCGGATAGACGACCCCGAGGCCGGTACCTGTGACGGGATTGGTCGAGCTACCACCGCTGCTCGTGAACACGACCGCGTTGCTGAATGAGCCGCCCGTGCCCGGCGTGAACGCGACCTGCACCACGCTTGTCTGGCCGGGCGCGACGTGATACGGGTTGCCGCTGGCGACAACGAACGGCCCACCCGCCGTCGCGCTGCCGCTCAGCGACAATTCCCCCGTATTGATCACCTGAAAACTCTGCGTGCTCGATTGGCCGACCGACACCGTCCCGAAGTCCCGGCTCGCCGGCGTGACCACCAACTGCGGCGGCGCAATCACGTTGACCTGGCCGTTGATTGAGTCCGTCGCCAGATCGTTACCGTCCGTATCGAAAGCCATCGCTTCAGGGAACGTCACGGGCGAACTGCTTCCCGCCGCCCCAATGGCGGTGAAGCTCAAGTTGGCCACGACGACGGCGCCCGTCGGGCCGGTCACCGAAATCAGGTTGAGGTCGAGGATGCCCACTTGGCCGGGGACGTTGGTGCTGACGAGCGGACTGGAGAACTCGGTCGCGCCGCCGCTGATGGCCGTGAGGCGGAGCACGTTGGTGTCGAAGCTGAGAGTGACATCGTATCCGCCGAGGACGTTCGTGCCGCACTCAGCGACGAGCGGCAGCAGGAAGTTCGCGCCGCTGCCGATGTTGGTGACCCCGACGCGGAGCGTGACCGCCGCCGCCGCGGCGCCTGTGACGCGGATGTAACTGGAGCGCGCTAGCGTGTTCGATCCGGCCGGGCCGGTGACGGTCAACGTGACGGTGTTCGTGCCCGGCAGGTTGTAGGTGTGGGAAACGCCGGTAGCGGCGGTGTTGGTGGTGCTGCCGTCGCCGAAATTCCAGAAGCGATTCGTGATCGAGCCGGTCGAGGTGTCGGTGAACGTGACCAAGAACGGCGCCGGGCCGCTGGTGGGCGTGCCGGTGAAGTTCGCCGCGAGGGGAGTGCCGTTATGGACGAGCGGGTTCGTGCCCGACTGCGACTCCTGCAAGTTTGTCCGTCCGTCGCTGTCGGGGTCGGCATTCGGGTCGCCGCCGGTCGGCGAGCCGAAGTACTGGTTCTCGAATCCGTCGCCCATCCCGTCGCCGTCCGTGTCCGCATTCTCGTGGTTCGAGCCGAGTGAGGTCTCTTGCTGGTTGGTGAGGCCGTCGCCGTCCACGTCGTTCGCGCTGGACTGGCTGAACGCGAGCCAGGCGGAAAAATTCGTCGCCGCGTTGTAGATCTCGACTTGCTCGACCAGCGGCAACTCGCGGTTCTGATAGCCCGCTTGGGGCAACGTGCTGCTGACGCTGCGCAAGCAGTTTGCGCCGTTTACGGCATAGACGGCGCCGCCCTGGGTATTACCGAGCCCGTAGTGGAACGCATCGGACGACACGACGAGGTTGCTGTCGCCGTGTTTAAGCAGATCATTCTGGTTGGGCCCGAGCCCATGACGCACGTAGAGAATGCCGACGTCATTCGCCAGCGTGTATTCGCCGCGCGCAGCGTCGCGACCGCTCGGCAAGGTGACCCGCTTCGTGATCTTGCCATCAGCGGAGACAAACTCCCAGTAGTTCGATCCTTGCCCGGGAGCGGTCAGCGCGTAATCCATATCCACATATTGCGTGTGGTCGGACGGCGACGTGGCCCAACGGTCCTTGAACGCCGAGCAACGGTTGTTGTCCGCGCCTTCGCCGTCGTGTTCCTCGGCGGGATTGGCAACCGGAGCACCGATGACCTGGTGCGCGTCCATCACGACGGGATCATAGACGAACGCATAGATCAACCGCGCACCCCAACGCTCGAACACGAGATAAACCTTGTTGTTCTTGAGGATGTATTCGTCCCACAAGTCGTCATCCACGTCTTTCTTCTCGACGACCGTCGTTGCCGTTTGCGTGCCCATCTTCACCGCCTGCGCCCACTGCGCGGCGTCGGCGAGGATGCCGACCTTGCGCGCGTGACCGTGCAACCGCAACGCCCAGCCGGAAGTATTGTCGAACGTCGTGTCCTCGAAACTCTCGTCGCAGTTGCCCTGCGCCACGCCACGGTTAAAAGTCACCTGGTAGTTGCGCGACTTGTACTGGTCAGGGTTGGCGTCTTCGTCGTGCCACGCCGTCTCGTAAATCATCGCGCTGTACGTCCACTCGGCGAGCGTCTTGAGATTGCCTGCCGGCATCGTGGCGACCTTGTCCCACGAATCGCGCAACAACGTGTTTGTCGTGTTCAAGTCGCCGTACGGTTTCGTGCCGGGAATGGTGAACCCGCTTGGCGCTGTCGGCGGTACTCGCGCGCTGAAATTCTGCTCCTGTCCGCTGCCGTAGTACCAATGATCGTAGTCGTGTTCGCTCGACCGCTTGAGGTACTCGTACGTCTGGCTCGTTTTGTCGAACACGCTGCCGTGGTCCACGACCCAGTTCGTATCACTCTGCGCGAACCCGACGATGTCGTTGAGCTTGACGATCTCGATCCACGGATGGTTTGCCGCCCAACGGATCGTGTTGTGCCATTGATCGGCGTTGTTGTTTGGCGTCGCGGACGCGAACGAGTTGCCGGCGTAGGCCTCCCAATCGTCGAACACCACCGTGATCTTCGCGTAGTCCCCGGATAACGCCTTATCCAATAACGAATAACGAGTATCTTTCATCATCCCGCCGTCGTCGTTGCCGAACTTGGCTTGGTCTTCGCGGTCGTTGATCATGAAACAGAGCACGCCGTTGATCTTGTGGAGCTTGTGATGATACGGTTCTTCGTCATTGCCGAGCCCGCCCGCCCAGCGGCCGCAGTTGTTGTTGTCCCAACCGACGTTGTTCGTTTCGCCCGAATAAAACCACCAGTGCAGATGCGTCACCTCGTCGAGATAGGTTGCCGGGTAGCCGCCGGCAAGGATGTCGTCGAAGGGTCGGCCCTTGAGCGGGCCCGCCGGGTTCGCGTGCGGCCAGTTCGTGTTACTGTGAAGGACGCGCTCGGGGACGTGCATGACCTTCATATCGTTGGTGGTCAGGCCGAACACCGTCAGCGCGAGATCGTTGAACGTGGCGATCGAGCGGCGGTTCACGTCGCCCTCGAAGTACGGCATGATGTGCTCGGCATACACGCCGCCGATGAGCGCGCCCTTGCCGCTGGCGAGAAAGCCCTTGAGCCGACCGAGGAAGCCGGGCCCGTCCGTGTCCGAATAGAGAATCTCGGCCGGGTTCTGTCGCGCCCACAGCAACGAACTGATCAAGGTTCCACTCAGGTGCATGTTCAGCGGCGCCCCGAGCATCTCGTGCGAATCAATCGTGCGAATGAAGCCGGGATGCAGATTGATGTCGCTGCGGTCGGTGTAGATGTGACGCTGTGTCTGCGAACGCGTGCCGAGCGACTGGTTGGCGTGGGCGATGGCGGCGTATTTGGCCCGGCTGGTCGAGGCGTTGGACGGAATCGGCCCGCCGAGGATGCCGGTGGTCCCGCTGTCGCAACACGCGCGATCGAGCGTGCCGAACGTGTCCACTACGTCGCTGCCGGCGATTTCTCCCGCGCCGCCGTCAGTCAGGTCCCGCGTCGTGAACACATGGAAGAACATCGTGCTCGTGCCGTCCCAACCCGCGTTGAGCAAGGTCTGCCGTTTGATGCCGAACTCGACGCCATCCAGGTCGCTGCGCCAGTACGAGCCGAGCCACGCGCTGCTGGTGATGTTGCTGAAGCCTTGATCGTACACGACGACGTTGACCGCATCGTAGAGCGCGATGCAGACCTCCCACTCGTAATTGGTGACGCGCGTCTCGGTAAAATCCGGCAGCCACTGCTGTCCGCCGAACGCGCAATCAATCGCGACATAGATGTCGAGCCCGCCGTTCTCCGCGCCGAAGCGCAGATCGAAGAGGTCCACGCGGAAATAAACATTGCTGCCTTCCTCGCGCGAGTAGAACGCCACGAGATCGCGCCCGGGATCGTTTGCGTCGTTGAACTTGAACTCGGTGTCGTTTCGATTGAGCGCGCGCAGATCGTTCGCCGTCCAGTCCTGAAACTCCTGATACCACGTCGTGCCGCGCTTGTCCGTGCCGATGGCCGGTCCTGCGCCGATGGTGATCGGCCCGATCGAGGGCGTGGCGGCACAGACGTTGGTGGTGAACAACGAACTGCCTGCGAGGTTCGTTGCGGAGACCGAGTAACAATACTGGTTGCTCGCCATGACTGAGGTGTCCGAGTAACTCGTGCCGGCAATCGTCGCGAGTATGTTCGTGCCACGTTTGAGGACGTAGCCGGTGGCGTTGGTCGCCGACGCCCAGTTGAGATCAATCTTCGTCGGACTGATCGCTGTTGCGGTGAGGTTCGCCGGTGTCGGCGGCGGCGTGGGCGGCGCGAGCGTACTGGCGCAAACGTTCGACGTGAAACCCGAACCGCCGACGCTGTTCGTCGCTGCAATGCTGTAGCAATAGTTGCTGTTCGCTGCGAGACCGATGTCCGGGTAGAGAATGCTGGTCGTAGTGGCGATCTGCACCCCGTCGCGTCGGACGATGTAGCCGGTGGCCCCGCTCGATGCAGCCCAACTGACATCAATCCGATTCGTCGCGACTCCCGTGGCGGTCAGGCTTTGCGGCGTGGCGGGCGCGGTCGGCACCGCCGGGGTCGTGGCGCACGCCGGCGGGGCTGATTCCGATGAACTGCCGACTCCATTCGTGGCGATGACCGTGTAACAATATTGCGCACCGGATGAAACGGTCGTATCTGCCAGTAGTACATTTGCCGTGGTGGCGATTTGCGTTCCGTCCCGCTTGATGATGTAGCCGGTGGCACCGCTGGCCGCACTCCAGGTGAGATTGATTTGATTCGTGGCGACAGCGTTCGCCGCCACGTTGGTGGGCGCGCCGGGCGGCATCGGCGGCGGAACGAGCGGCGTGGTGGCACAGACGTTCGTGGTCGGCGCGGAGCTACCGGCATTGTTCGTCGCGGCGACGGTGTAGCAATAGTTGCTGTTCGCCGCGAGGCCGATGTCCGAGTATGCCGTGTTCGCAGTCGTCGCGATCTGCAACCCCCCGCGTCGCAGGACATACCCGGCAGCCCCGCTCGACGAGGACCAGCTCAAATCAATCCGGTTCGTCGTGACGGCGTTCGCCGTCAGGTTCGTCGGCGTCGCGGGCGCAAGTGGCGCGCTGCCGTCGTCGGCCACCCAGACGTGCTGGATGTCGGATTTGTGGAGGTTGCCTTTGTTGTCGCGTGCCTCGATGTAGTAATCGAGCAAGACGTTGCGGTAGCCGGTCACCTTTGCCCAGTACATATCGGCGATGTGGTTCGGGAGTTCGAAAAAGTTAAGCTCGGGGTTGCCGGTGACGTTTGTCTTCGGCACGATGCGTTTGGTCATCGGAAGCGCGACCCACGCGCCGACCTCGTTGCCGCCGGCGTAGGTTTCGTTCTGGTTGCTCGAAAGCGGGTTGTTCCCGTCCAAGTCGGCACGGACGTAGAGCGTGACGTTCGACACGCCGGACACGTCGAACACGTGCGTCCAGATGTGGAAGTCCGACGCCCACGGCGGTTTGCCTTCGAACCCGACCGCTTTGTAACCCGTCAACGGTCCCCACCCCATGCCGCCGGGATTCCACGGGAATCGTTGTGGCTTGAAGACCGTCGGCGGGGTCTGATCGAGCGAGCCGTCTCCGATGACGTTTTGCGCACGGGCGATGGCGCGGTTGCAGGCGATGCTCTGCTTGACCTCGTCGTCGAGCGACGTGCCGTAGTACATGAACCCGCTGTCGAGTCCCGCGAGATAGAGATGCCATGCAAGCTCGGCCTCGTTCGGGAAATTGTGCGTGCCGTTCTTCTGGTACGGCTCCTGGATTTTCCACGCCGCGACGCTGCCGCCGGTGTTGAGCGTGATTTGCTCGGCAGTTTCGCAGAAGTTTGCGCCCGCGATGAGCACGGCCCAGTTGCGCCAGTCTTCGGTGAAGCTGTTCGGGTTCTGCCCCTCGATGTCGTACCACGTGCGCGGGTCCTGCGAGTTGTAGCCGGGGTCGCTGCCGGGACGCGTCGGCGGCCAGAGCCAGTTGATGAACTGCGGATGCCCCCAGTCGTTGGCTGCGTTGAACCACGAGCCGTCCTCGACGTGAACCACATCGCTGTCGGGCGGGTTGTGCCACGCGAGGAACTGCTCGATGCCAATCGGGTGATAGCCTTTGCTCGCCGCTTCATTCATCAGGTTCGGCACCGACTCGAAGTAGTAGCTGTAACCGCCGCCCCAGGCGTTGTCGCCGTCGTGTGCCATCAAAACGATGCTGGGATGCGAGGGATCGTTGAACGGCGCAATCTTCGCGTCAATGTCTCCCGTGCCCATCGTGCCGAAACCGTTCTTGTAACTGAGCAGGTCGCACATCGGCACGACGGTGATCTTCGTTTCCTGGCCGGTGTTCGGGTCAACGTACTTCGCCTTGTGTGCCTGGTACGCGAACGGGGCCGGGAACGCCCCGCCCCGTCCGTCGAGCGTGCCGGACCACCATTGGTTGGCGGGCACGGTCGGCCCGGTCTGGTCGGCCTTGTTCGGCGGATCAATGTTCCAGCCGCTGTTGCCTTTCTGCGCGACGCTCATGTAGTTGGCACACGTGCGGGCGAGATGGCTGTTGGCGATGATGACCCAGTTGTAACCTTCGCTGACGAGCACCGGGATCATCGCCTCCGAGAACGCCGCCTCGGGCGGCCAGAATCCGCGCGAGTGGTCGGACTTGTCCGGGTTGCCGCCCCAACTCTTCCACCAGATTTCTTTGAAGATCTGAATTTCCTTCCGCAGCACGCTCTTCGGGATCAACGGCGCAAACGAATGATGGAACGTCATGCCCACCATGTCAGCGCGAGTTTTGCCACCCGAGGTCAGCCAGTTGTTCGCCTCGGTGTAGCCGGCATTCCACGACGGCGTGTAGCCGTACCGGAAATCCTTGCCGAAACTCCAGATGTTCTCCTGCAGCGCGCCCGAGTAACTCACCGACACGCCCGCATCGGGATGGCCGAGCAATGTCCCGAGTGAGTCCTTGCCTCGATACTGATAGATGGCGATGCGGTCGTCCTTTGGGAAGACCATGTCGTATTCGCCGCCTTCATCGGCCAGAGCGTTGCGCGGATGCTTGTAGGGGTCACCGGGGTAGATGTTGCCGCCGCCGAACTTGAGGTTCACCGAGTCGGCGCCGTATTGATAACGGTTGAGTCCCGGCACGTAGTCGGGCCAGTAGATCGGCTGATGGAGATGCCAGTGGTAGGAGATGTGGACATTGTCGTTGGCGAAGGCAGTGCCGGCACAACACATCATCATGCCTGCGGCGAGGCGAAGGATGCTGCGTGGCTTGTGTGTCATCTCGATCCGTAAACCGTTTTACCGACCTGCGTTGAAAAAAGCGCTCACAGCGCGTGTCCCACCAGTTCACACGCTCCAAGCGCCCGAAATCTGGGCATCTCGTAACAAGGGGACGTTTGAATTGCAAGTTCTTTTCCCGATATCCGCGCAGAATTGGTTGCTCCAGCGCCGAAATGTCCCCTACATTGGCTCAAATGAACGCGGACGCGCAGCGAATAACCGCGGACAAGCCTTGTTTGCCTCCTTACTCGCCAGCCCAGCGGTATGGAGTTCTGAGGCATGTGCTGCGGGATGTGTCGCGTTCGTTTTACCTGACGTTGTGGGCGCTGCCGAAGGAAGTCCGCGATCAGATCGGCGTGGCGTATCTGCTTGCACGCGCCGCGGACACGATCGCCGACACCCGGGTTGTGCCCCGCGAGGAACGACTCGCCCGACTGCTCATGCTCCGCAAACAACTCGAACAGGAAATTTCTGAACGGGAAATCCAGGAGCTTCAACGCCAGATTGCACCGCATCAAAGTCTGCCAGCCGAGAAGATGCTGTTGGAACGGTTGCACCAGTGTTTCTCGCTCTTCATGTCATTCCGCAAATCCGATCAGCAACGAATCGCGGACGTCGTTGTTACACTCACACGAGGGATGGAGTTTGATCTGACCCGGTTCCCCGGCGAAACGTCCGATCAACTCCGTGCACTCGACAAGCCGGAGGAACTCGACCGGTACACGTACTATGTCGCCGGCTGCGTCGGACCGTTTTGGACGAAGATGTGCGCGGCACACCTGAAGGAACTGGGAGGGTGGAACATTGGCAGAATGGAAGAATTGGGCGTGCGATTCGGAAAGGGACTGCAACTCTGCAACGTGCTGCGCGACATTCCGAAAGACCTGCGGATCGGACGCTGTTACCTGCCGGCATCGGAACTGGCCATGGTGGGTTTGAAGCCCGCGGATCTGTTGAGCGACGTTGTAGAAACGGCCGTCCCCGGCGGCTCCATGGTCGATGAACATACTTCGACTGCAGCGAAGCCGCCGGGGACGGCGACTTCTACAACCGACAGGCTGCGACCGCTCTACGACCGATATCTCGATCTTGCGCTCGCGCACCTCGCTGCGGGATGGGAATACACCATGGCCGTGCCTCGAACGCTGCCACGGTTGCGTCTCGCATGCGCATGGCCGATCTTGATCGGCTTGAAAACTGTGGCGAAACTGCGGAACAATCCCGACATCTTGCATCCTGACCGTCGCATCAAAATCAGCCGCAACGAGGTGTACGGGATCATGCTGAGGACTTTTTTCGTGAAGCGAAGCGATGCCGCGCTGAACCTTTACTACGAGCGGCTTGTCCAACAAGCGATGGAAGGCAAAGGATGAAGGATGAAGACCGAATCAACCATCATTGTTGAGGGAATGCCATGTTCATCCTTACTTCCAACATGAAACGAGCGATCAAAATTGTCATCATTCTGGTGATCCTCACCGGCGCCGCGTATGGCGTCTGGCGTTGGCAGCACAAGAATGGGGCCGAACCAACCTACCGCACCGCGAAGGTCGAGCGCGGCGATCTGGTCCGGCGTGTCTCGGCGACCGGCACGATCAATCCGCTCGTCAACGTCCAGGTCGGCAGTCAGGTATCCGGCATCATTGCCAAACTCTACGCCGACTTTAACTCGAAGGTCAAAGAGGGCGAGTTGCTGGCCGAACTCGACACTTCACTGTTCCGCGCTTCGGTGAAGCAGGCCGAGGGCGATCACCTCTTCGCCAAAGCCAATGCCGCCAAAGCCAAGCTCGCGCTGGACCGGGCGCAGGAGTTGTTCGAGAAGAAGATCGGCACCCTGGCAGACAGGGACGACGCCCAGGCCAATTACGAGGCCGCGCTCGGCGCACTCAAACGCGCAGAAGGCTCGCTTCTCAAAGCCCAGGCCGATCTCGAACATACGAAAATTTACTCGCCGGTGGACGGCATCGTCACCAGCCGCGCGGTGGACGTCGGCCAGACGGTGGCGGCGAGTTTGTCGGCTCCGACTTTGTTTACCATCGCGAAGGACCTGACCCAGATGCAGATTGACACCAACGTGGACGAGGCGGACATCGGCCAGGTGCGTGAAGGACAGTTTGCGCGGTTCACCGTGGATGCCTATCCGGGGGAGGATTTCCACGGCAAGGTGGTCCAGGTGCGCAACCAGCCGCAAACGGTGCAGAACGTGGTGACCTATGACGTGATCGTTTCGGTGGACAACGCCGAACTCAAGCTCAAGCCCGGTATGACCGCCAACGTTTATATCACCGTGGCCGAAGCGAAGGACGTATTGAAACTGTCGAATGCCGCGCTGCGGTTCCAGCCGGTGGATGCCGAGTCAACCGCCGCAAAGGCTTCATCAAATGAGGGACAACAACGGCGCGGCTCGCGGCAGGCAAGAAGCACGCCGGCATCCCAGACTTTCGGCTACGTGTGGGTTCTGGGCGCGGACGCCAAGCCGCAGAAAGTCGCCGTCGAACTCGGGCTCAACGACGGGCAGTCCTCCGAGGTGAAGAGCGGCTTGACCGAAGGTCAAGAGGTCATCGTCGGCTACGCGGGCAACGTTCCCAAAGACAAGACCGCCACGCGGAGTCCGTTTGGAAGCCCGTTCGGCGGCGGGCCGCGAAGATTCTAAGAAGGAGGAGGGATGAAGGATGAAGGATGAAAACGGATTCTCCATGATTCAGATATCAGCCCATGCCTTCTTCATCCCTCATCGCTCATTCCTCATCCTTCGCCTGCAATGACTCTCATTCGCGTCAAGGACCTCCGCAAGGATTACCACATGGGCGAAGTCACCGTCTCCGCCCTTCGCGGCGTGTCGCTCACCATTGAAAGAGGCGAGTACGCTGCCATCACCGGTGCGTCGGGTTCAGGAAAAACCACGTTCATGAACATTCTCGGCTGCCTCGATCAACCCACCGCCGGTGAATACTGGCTCGACGGCGATGAAGTGGGCAAGCTGGACCGAAACCAGCGTGCCCTGATCCGCCGTCACAAGATCGGCTTTGTGTTTCAAGGCTTCAACCTGCTTCCTCGCACCACCGCGCTCGAGAACGTCGAGATGCCGCTCATGTACAAGGGGATGCCGCGCGCCGAACGTCACCGGCTTGCCCGCGAAACGCTTGCCTCAGTCGGCTTGGCGGAACGTGAAGACCATCAACCGACTCAACTCTCGGGCGGACAGCAACAGCGCGTCGCCATCGCCCGGGCGCTGGTCACAAATCCTTCGCTTGTGCTTGCCGACGAACCGACCGGCAACCTCGACAGCCACACCAGCCAGGAGATCATGACCTTGCTCAGCCAACTCAATCGCGAGCGCGGCGTCACCATCCTGCTTGTGACGCACGAGCGCGACATCGCTGCATGCGCGAAGCGGCAGATTCATTTCAAGGACGGGCTGGTGGTGAATGACTAATGTCTAATGACTAATGACTAAAGAATGCCCAATGAAAATTTCTCGAATGATGCTAAACGTCCCCGACCGGCTTCCTCATTAGACATTAGTCATTAGTCATTATGAACGTCGCCTTCGTCCTCCCCATTGCCTGGCGCGCGCTCAAGCGGAACAAACTCCGTTCCGCGCTGACGATGCTCGGCATCATCATCGGCGTGGGGGCGGTGATCGCCATGACCTCGATCGGCAGCGGCGCGAAGGCGCAGGTCCAGGCGCAGATCGCCAGCCTCGGCCAAAACGTGCTTCTCGTCTGGCCCGGAAGCGTCACGCAGAGTGGCGTGCGTACCGGCTGGGGCAGTTCGAGCGCGCTCACACTCGACGACGTGGCGGCGATCCAACGCGAGTGCCCGGCCATTGACAAGATCAGCCCGGGACGCAACACGAGCACGCAGATCGTCGCCGGAAACCAGAACTGGTTCACCCAACTCCAGGGCGTCGGCGTGGATCACCTCGAAATCCGCGACTGGCCGCTGGCCGAGGGAAGTTTCTTCACCGACCAGGACGTTCGCGCCGCGGCCAAGGTTGCCGTCATCGGCGGGACCATCGCCGACCAACTGTTCGGAGGCACCGATCCCATTGGACAGGTCATTCGCATCAAGAAGGTGCCGTTCCTGGTGGTCGGCGTCCTCTCCCGCAAAGGCCAGAACGTGATGGGACAGGATCAGGACGATACGGTCTTGGTCCCCTACACCACCGCCATGAAACGCATTACCGGCTCAGACCGGCTTGGCTCGATTACAATGACCGCGGTCAACGCGGACATGCTCGAAGAAGCGCAGCGTCAGGTCGAGGCGCTGCTGCGCCAACGGCACCGCATCCAGCCGGACATGCCGGACGATTTCACCGTGCGCAACCAGACCGAAATTGCCGAAGCGGCCACCGCCACGGCGCGGATCATGACGGTGCTGCTCGGCTCGATCGCGTCGGTCTCGCTGATCGTCGGCGGCATCGGCATCATGAACATCATGCTTGTCAGCGTCACCGAACGCACCCGCGAAATCGGCGTCCGCATGTCGCTCGGCGCCACCCGCCGCGCCGTGCTGCTGCAATTCCTCCTCGAAGCCGTCCTCATCAGTGTCGGCGGCGGT
>CAZOTB010000131.1:0-18429 GCA_964582645.1 uncultured Verrucomicrobiota bacterium
CCGCCGATGAACACCTTCACGTTTCCCCACATCGAGATCATGCCGAGTTGAAACGCCCGTTCGGTTTCGGTCTTCGTCTCGGCGTCGGTGTTGCGGAACGCGGCGTCAATCCGCTCGATCAACGCCGGCACCTCCTCGGCGCTGCGGGCCTTGATCCAAAAGGTGCCGGTCAGTCCCTTGTCCTCCATCAATTCGTCGAAGTAATCGTGATGGAGAAACAGGATCGTCTCGTCGCCACCGCCCCCGGTATAGACGCCGCGAATGACCAGTTCCACGTCGCACGGCCAGATCGTGCCCTGCAGGTTGATCTTCTCGCCAAGCTTCCAGCCGAAGCGTTCGAGTAGTTGTCGCCCGACCACGCAGGCGTTCTTCTCGCGAATAAAGGCGGCTTCCTGCAGCGGGTCCACGACCGCTTCGGGGAAAATCTTGAAAATCCTCTCCGCGTCCACGGCAAACTGCGCGAAGTTGCTGCTGCTCTCGTCGCGGTAGATGCCGCCGTACCACGTGAACTTGCTGCAGTGCAGCACGCCCGGCATGCGCTCGATGCGATATTGATATTTGGTCGGCAACACATTGGCCAGCGACACCTTGTGCCGGGTGATGACGCGGAACGCGCTCTCCTCGGTGGTGGGCGGATTGTTGAAGATGCTCAGGATCGTCAGCAACAACGTCAGCAAAAACAGACTGACCGCCACGCTCAACACGGTGAGCATCAGGCGGCGCTTGTTGCGCAGCGCGTTGCGGAGGATGAAGCCGGGGATGGTCATGGTATCACTCGTCCTCGTCGTCGGCCTCGTCCTCGCTCATTGCGTCAGTGTCATCGAGTACGACGACGACGACGAGGACGAGGACGAATCTCAGCTCCCGTTCAGCAACTCTCCCTTCTCCAAATGCACCGTCCGCTTCGCATACGCGGCAGCCTTCGGATCGTGCGTGACCACGATCACGGTCTTGCCGGCTTCGCGGTTGAGAGTTTGCAGCAACGTCATCACATCCGCGGCGGCATGTGCATCGAGATTGCCGGTCGGTTCATCAGCCACGATCAACGTCGGGTCGGTCACCAGCGCCCGGGCGATGGCGACGCGTTGTTCCTGGCCGCCTGAGAGTTGCTTCGGTAGGTGCCGCATGCGGTCTTTGAGTCCGACCAACTCCAACGCCGCTTCGACATGCACTCGGCGTTCGCTCGAAGAGAGCTTCGTCAGCAACAGCGGCAGTTCGACATTCTCAAACGCGGTGAGCACGGGGATCAAGTTGAACGTCTGGAATACGAACCCGACATGCGCATTCCGCCAATCAGCAAGCTGCGTCTCGCTCAGGTCGCTGATGTCGGTGTCCTGCACGATGCATTGGCCGCTCGTGGGACGATCCACCCCGGCGATGATGTGGAGCAGCGTGCTCTTGCCCGAGCCGCTCGGTCCCATCAACGCGAGAAAGTCTCCGGCCACGATATCGAGCGTGATGCGGTCGAGCGCCTTCACTTCGATTTCGCCTTGCTGATAGACCTTGGACAGGTCCCGAATCTGGACAATCGGGTGCTGCATTTCGGGTCGCGGAATCTAGCACAATGCGGCGCGAATGGGAAAGAGCGTGAACGTCGGCCAGCCTTGCAGGCACAGACTGATGACGCTCCCTTACTCTTGGAAGGACCGATCGCAGTCTTCCCATTCGGGGCCTTTGCTGGCAAACTCCACCTACATGCAAGAGCAAACCACGGTCGGAAACTCTCGGTTGCCCTTCCGACCAGCCTTGGCCTGCGGACTCCTGCTGTTGATCACGCTCCTGGTGTACGCGTCGGTGGTCTCGCACGACTTCGTCAACTACGACGACCCTGAATATGTCACCGGCAATTCACAGGTGCAGGCCGGACTCAGCCTCGATGGCCTGATGTGGGCGCTCACGACGACGGCAGCGCACAACTGGCATCCGCTAACCTGGCTCAGTCACATGCTCGACTGGGAACTGTTTGGGTCGTGGGCGGGCGGCCATCACCTCACCAGCGTGCTGCTGCATCTGGCGAGCACGGCGTTGCTGTTTGTATTTCTGTCGCGCACGACCAATGCCCCGGGCCGCAGTGCCTTCGTAGCCGGGCTGTTTGCGCTTCATCCGCTGCACGTCGAATCGGTGGCGTGGGTCGCGGAACGCAAGGACGTTCTCTCTGGCTTCTTTTTCATGCTCACCCTCGTCGCGTACGCCCGATATGTGGAGCGACCCGGGTGGAAAGGGTATGCGCTGGTGATTCTGAGTTTCGCGCTGGGTCTCATGGCGAAGCCGATGCTGGTGACGTTGCCGTTCCTGCTGTTGCTTCTCGATCTCTGGCCCTTGCAGCGCGCATCGGTCCCATTGAAAAGCCGGTTGCTCGAAAAAGTGCCCTTGCTGGTGCTGGCGATTGTCAGTGGTGGGGTGACGCTGTTCGTGCAGCAGCAAGGAGGCGCCATGCAGACTCTCGGTGAGCTCCCGCTCGGATCGCGCGCGGCCAATGCCGTGGTTGCGTACTTCTCCTATCTTGGCAAGATGTGGTGGCCGGCAGATCTGGCGGCCTTCTATCCGCGAACTGTTCGAACGGGCTGGCAGTGGGCAGGCGCGTTGGCGTTGATCGGGGCGATCAGTGTTTTCGTCATGGGCATCGTGCGGCGGCATTCCTATGCGCTGGTAGGCTGGTGTTGGTACTTGGGGATGCTGGTGCCTGTGATCGGCCTGGTTCAGGTCGGCGATCAAGCAATGGCAGACCGCTACACGTACCTCCCGTTGATCGGCGTTTGGATTGCCGTTTCGTGGGGCGCGCTGGCCATTGCTGAACGCTTGCGGCTCCCGGAAAAAGCGTTGCCGGCCGCGGCTGCGTTGATCCTTGCTGCATGTGCCGCAGTTACCTGGCTTCAGATCGGCCATTGGAAGAACTCCGCCGCGCTTTTCCAACACGCGCTGCGTGTCACCAAGGACAACTACATTGCACACATCAACTATGGCGTGGTTCTCTTCTCTGCCGGACGGGTGGACGAGGCAATGGATCACTACCGCGCTGCCTTGCGGATCAAGCCTGACTCGGTGGACGCTCGTCACAACCTGGGTCTGGCCTTGCTTGTAAAGGGGCAGACCGACGATGCGATCGCTCAGTACCAGGAAGCCTTGCGGATCAAGCCCGCGTTCGGCGAGGCGCACGCCAACCTGGGGCATGCACTGATTCGTCAGCAAAGGATCCCCGAGGCGATTCACCAGTATCGTCTTGCCCTGGAAACGATGCCCGATGACATCGAGTCGCACTACAACCTGGGCGTTGCGCTGTTGGAGGAAGGCCAGGCCCCCGCCGCGCGTGAGCATTTTGCCGCAGTAGTCCGTCTCCAACCCGACCGTGCCGAGGCGCACAACAATCTCGGGTTCACACTTCTGGACGCGGGCGACATCGAGGAAGCGGTTCGCGAGTATCGTGAAGCGCTGCGGCTTCGGCCGGGCCTGCCGGAAGCTCTCTGTAATCTCGTCGAAGCGTTGCTCATCCAGGGCAAGATCGAGGAAGCACGCGAACAGCAGCGCCTGCTCCTTCCCTCCCACCCTGAGCTTGCGGCAGAGATGGAGAAGCGTATCGAACACTATCGCGCGACGAAGCAAGGCATCGGTCAGCCTTGACCGCACCGCGCGGCAAACCGGCACCGGGCGCCTCTGGACACTGCCACCGTGCTGGCGCTCGTTGTAGTGGCCGCCGTCCCCGGCGGCTTCCGCTTCGGCCTCGCACGGTCCGCGCCCCGGGGACGTGCGCTTCTACAACGGTGGCGGGGTCCAGATACGCCCACTGTCACCCAGCCGGCGATTGCATTCCCCGGATCGGTTCCGCTACCATGCGTGCTCGACGGTTTATCCCATGGCTCCATGAGCGCCGAACTCATCATCGCTGCGCCGGGGCAACCCGAGCGCAAGATCGCACTCCACCCCAATCTCACCATTGGGCGCGGTCGCGGCAACGATGTGGACCTCGGCGACCCGCGGGCTTCCCGGAGTCACGCACTGATTCGCCTGGTGGGCAGCAAACGATACTACCTGTTCGACCTGGGAAGCGCCAACGGGACGTTTCTCAATGGTCGTGCCCTGCTCGCTCCCGCCTTGCTCGCGACGGGCGACGAGATTCGGATCGCCGGGTGTCTGCTGCGATTCGCCGATGCCGAAGGCGCGCCCGAACTGAACGGTCATTCCACGGTGGAACTCTCGACCCGCACCGCCGTGGAGATGGTTCACGAGACCGTTGCGATCCTGGTGGTGGACGTGCGCGGCTACACGCGTCTCTCCGAGGCCCTCGGGCCCAAAGACCTGACCCGCTTGATCGGCACCTGGTTTCAGGAAGCGGCCGCGTCCATCGAGCAACACAACGGTGCCATTGACAAGTTCATTGGCGACGCCGTGTTGGCGTTCTGGCCGCGTGCAAAAGGAAAGAAAAACCAGGAACACGTGCACCTGCCGCTTCACGCGGCGGAGAGTTTGGTCGAGCTCGCAGCTCGCTACCACGAGCGGATTTCGAGCGTTCGGCCCGAGCTTGGGTTCGGCATTGGGTGCGCCGTCCACGTGGGCGAGGTCGTCTTCAGCAACATCGGTCTTGCGGCGCGCCGCGATTTTACCGCTGTGGGCGATTGCGTCAACGTCGCATTCCGCCTCGAATCACTGTGCAAGGAGCTGGGACGTCCGATTCTGGTTTCTCGCGACGTGCGCGATGCTGTCGGTGGAGCGTTCCACTTCGAAGACATCGGTCCTCGCCCCGTCAAGGGCAAGTCGGAGCAGGTCCACGTCTATGCGTTGACGGGCACGGCGTAGCGCCGCAACCACGGCCGACGCACCGGTCGCGAGTAGCGCTCACCGCGTGAGGATGCCGATCAATTCGCTTAAGTCGTGGACGATGAACTCGGCGCCTCCGGCCCAGTCAGGGATGCCGGCACCGTTGGTCAGGATCGCGCAGGGACAGCCGGCATTCTGCGCGCACATCAAGTCCCACTTGTAATCGCCAACCATCAACAACTCGGTCGGCTTCACGCCCCACTGCTTTGCGATTTCCCAGATCGGTTCTGGCGCGGGCTTGTGCGGTCCTTCCTCGCGGGAAAAGGAAATGTCGAATTGCAAACCCAGCTTGCGGCACACGCCGTCGAGCGACTTGCGGGAGTTGCGGGTGAGGAGAGCCGTGGGAATCCGCTTCGCGGCGAGAAAATCCAACAACTCCCGTGCGCCGCGATTGAGCGTTGCATGGGCCACACCGGCTTCCTCGTATCGTGTCAGCACTCGTTGCAGGCGTTCCACCTCGTGGGCGGGCGCGGTCTTCATGTAATCAATCAGATCCTGATTGCCGACATCCACTTCCTCCCGGATCTTTTCGAACTCGATGTACGGCTCGGTGATGGTGCCGTCCATGTCAAAGATGATGCCGCGGATGTTCATCGGATCAGGCGACCTTCGTCCACATCAATCAGATCGAAGAACGTTTGCACGTCGTCGCGATTCGGGATGCCGTTTTCCTTCTTCAACTCGGCGATGCGCGCGCTGCGAGCGTCACGCCAACCGCGCTTCGACATGCAATCGTTCCAGATCATGATTTCTTCGTCCGTGGGTTTGCGTCCCTCCGCGAAGCACCACTCCAGAATCTGCTCGTCAGTGCCGCCTTCCCTGGCGCGAGCAACGACGGAGTCGAAACTGACCTTGAGAAAGTTGCAGCACATGGCATCGAAGCCCTTGCCGAAATTCGCCTGGTAATCGGCCGGGAGTTCGCCGGCGGCATGAAGCCGGATTTTGTCGAGCATTCGGCGCAAGTAAACAATGCCGCCGATGGTTTCACGGGGGCTGCGTAAGCCGGAGAGTTGCATGGGCAGAGAGTAGCTGAACAAACGATGAGTAACAAGCAACGGTGGAATCCCGGTCTGCTGTGGCTGCGGTTGTTGAAGCCGTCACCCTGTCAGGCGTTGATCGGCGCCGCGAGCATTCGTTCCACCTGCTGCTCCCACGTGCCCTCGACTTTGACGCCCCATTCCTTGACGCCGCCGGTGGCTTCGGGTCCGGACAGAACCGGCAGGGTGTAGGTATGCTTGGGATTGCGGAAATCGGTGCGCAGGAAATGCAACGCCAGGCCTGCGCGCTCGTGCTCGGTGGTGTTGCCGCGGGTGCAGTGCGGGACGCCGTAATTGAAAAACAACGCGCCGCCCGCCTTGATCTCGATGGGCACCGCTTTGTCCTCGTTCGGGTAACAGCGGATGTGATGATCGCTGTTGCCGTCGCGTTGATGAGTGAGCTTCTCGCGATAGATGCCGGGAATGACCGTCATCGTGCCATTGGCGATGGTGGCGTCGTGGAGCGCGACCCACATGCCGACGCCCTTGGTCGGATCGGTGAGCCCGAAGTAGGCGTTGTCCTGATGCCAGTTCGTGCCCATCCCATGACGCCCGGGTTTGAGGAATATCTGATCGAGGTGATGCTGCACGGGATCGCCAATAAGCTGACGCACCACGGCGACGACCTTGGGACAGAACGGCAACGCGCGATAGAACTCGCTCTTCGGCGAGATGGGACAAATCTGGAGGTTTTGCACCGTGTTCGAGTGCGTCTTGCCGTCGCCATCCGTCGCGACGTTGCGCAGCATTCCTTCGCGCTTGAACCGGTCCAGCTCGGCGCGCATGGCCGCCACCTCGCGCTCGGTGAAGAAGTGCGGCAGAACGACGAAGCCCTGATCATTGAATTGCTTGAGTTGATCCGCGCTGAGTTTCATCCCGTGCTCCTTCCAAATGAGATGATCCGTGTATAGCAGGTCGTCCGCGTACCGTCAACCGAGTGGAAGTTCGCTTGAACCCGCCGTCGGCGCGAGGCGCATGCCACAGCATCCAAGGATCAACCGTTTCATAGTTTCTCGTCTCACAATCCGCGCGCGTGGTGGGCAGACCGAGCAGAAGCCTCGAGTTTCCAGACACGGGGATCGGAGCATTCTTGATTCGGTGCGCGTCCAGGCACGAACGGTATTCCGGTTTCCCTGGAAACCACGTGGAAATGGAGCAAGACAAGCGGTCGTAGCAAGCCGCGAAGTCTTGGGAGTGGTGTCGGTCCTGGGGATGCGTCCGTCGCGCACGGCACTCCGCTATGGCCGCTTCGTGCCTGACTCCGAACGAGTCGCTGCAGGTTCACAGGTGCATGGGAGGGTGTCTCTGGACAGGGCGAGCGCGGATAAGGTTCCGGGTTGGCCTTGGACGAGGCTGCGAACAAAGTTTTCGATGGCCTGTTTGGTGGCCGCAATCTCCGCGCTCTCGGCCGGCTGCGGATTGAGTCCCCCAGATTGCAGAAACACCTCGATGCTGCGGCGGAACACGGTGTCGTCACCCGCTGTCCGTTTGGCTTGCTACATCGCGGCCACGGTTGGGAGTGCGTCGCGCGAGGCTTCCGCGGCGGTCAGGAATCGGTGGCGCATCTTAGTTCTGCGGCCTGGGCGACTTCGCGGTGACTACTTCGTACTCGCAGTCGAACCACTCGTGCGCAGTCGTGGGAGGATGATTCTTGTCGTATGGGAGACCCCGCGCGCGCGGAAGGATCGCCACGTCCACGAGCCCGTTTTCCACCAGGGACCGGACAGGAAAGGGATCACCCACAAGCATGACGGGCACGAACTTGGGCCGATGCGTGGGCAACCGCACCTTGTCTTCGTCACTCCAAGCAGGCGGTCCGACGAGGGAAACGACGGCGTCGGCCTCCGGATGGCCTCGCAAAACACCCAAGAACTTGTCGCCCGACAACGTGGCCCAACACTCATCATTGACCGGAATCTTCTCGGTGGCAAGGACACAGATGCCTTTGTCCGAGAGCGCCATCCCGCCTGTGCACTCTCCGTGGGTGCCCGCGATCGTCCCGTCCCCATCAATCACGGCTTCCTCCAGAAACCCTTCCGGCTGCTGCGCCCACACCCGTTGCCGTGTCGCGTTCACCGCTTCCATCAACGTGACGATGTCGCCCCCGTCCGGCCGCCGCGTGAAACCACCGTTGGTCGTCGGATCGGGAATCCGTTGCGCGCCCAGCAGTTAGGAGAACAATGTAAATTGCCCTAAAAAGCGAAAATAAAATCCCAACGCTCACTCAGACCCCAACTGGATTGAAACTAGCCCTCCCTTCCAGCGCATAATCCAGCTGGATTTCAGGCTACAGCGTAAGATGCGAGCATAGGGTGTAAAAAAACCTCTTGCACTGTCCTGCAAATAACCGAAGCCGTTGTGCCGCAGCCAGCGGATCAGCGACACACGCGATCCCTGCTGGTGAACCGGCAGATCGAAGATAAACTGCCGCCACCACCCGTCCCAGTTGCGTCCCCAGCGTGCCTCCGGATGCTGCGATCCGACCGCCAGCGCGCGTCCCGATTCCGTCACCCGGACGACCCAGCCGTGGCGTTTCCGTTCGCGCGCGATCAATTTCTGCTTTTCAAGGCAGTGAATACGACGCAACAGGCCATCGCGGTACAACCAACCTTCGTAGGACTGCTCCAGGTTGCGGAATGTCGGACTGAGGACGAGGTCCAGTCTGTATGTCGGCAGAATCAACAGTTTTTCCGCCATGATTTCGGCCTGCTTCATGGATGCATTCCTTGCGTTATGGAACTCGAGTCATGCAATAAACGTGTTACACGTGTAATACACTTATTGTGCGCGCGTAACGAATCGAGTGGGACGGAAAGGATCGTGCTGGTATCCGGACGCGACGTAGGTACGATCCCCCTATGGACGGAGAATTGCGAAAACGCATCCGAGGCATTCAGGCGTTTCCGGTGACGCCGTTCCGCCACGACTCCTCGCTCGATCTCAAGGGGCTGCGTGCGAACGTGCGGCGGCTTACGAAGACCGACGCGAGTTGCATTTTCGTGTGCGGCTGGCTGGGCGAGCTGTTGTCGTTGACATTCGAGGAATACGAGCGGGCGGTGGCGGCTGTGGTCGAAGAGATGAACGGTCGCAAGCCGGTGCTGGCGGGTGTTGCGCACGGCACGGCCATGGCGATCCAGTACGCCAAGCGCGCCGAGAAACTCGGAGTCGAGGGCCTGTTGCTGTTGCCGCCCGCGATGATGATTCCGGATGACGAAGGATTGCTCCGCCACTTTCGCGCGGTCGCGGAATCGGTTTCAATCCCGAGCATCGTCTATTCGCGCGATTGGTTTTCGCCATCGCTGGCGTTTATCGAGAAGATGGCAGCGATCAAGCCGATTATCGGATTCAAGGAGGGCCAGTTCCAGATCGAGCTGGTACGGCGGATCCAGTTGAAGCTCGGTGACCGGCTCTTCGTGACCAATGGCGGCCCCTGCGCGGAGATGATCGTGGCCGAATACCACGAAGCGGGAGCGAAAGGCTTCGCATCGGGATTCATGAACTTCATGCCCGGGGTGGTGAGCGAGTTGGTTTGTTTGCACGCCGCTGGCGACGGCTTGCGGTATCATGAGATTCTCCGCAACTATATCGAACCCCTCTGCGCCATGCGTGACCGGCGGCGCGGCTATTTCCTCGCCATGATCAAGGCGGCCATGAACGAACTCGGACTGCCCGCCGGACCGACGCGTCCGCCCGCGCCCACGATGAGTCCCGCCGACCTCAACGACCTGAGAGCCTTCCTGCGCCGCGTTCCCACGCATTTCCTTGCGAAATAGTCGCCGCTCGATCACCTTCCACCCGCATGACCGAGCGGGAACGCAAATATTTTCAACAGGGCGTGATCCATGGGCGGGCTCAACGGGACAGTGGGAAAACCAGCGCGCGTCTTCTGCGGCAATCACTGGCGCAAGCACTGAAACTACCCGAACCCGAGGCCGTTCGGCGAGTCGTGGCCGACTACGAGCAACGGCTCGATGCGTTGCCGCCGCTCGCAAAGTATCCCGAGCTACGCGGCATGCGCGAGTGTGTGCGTGCCTACGAGAACGGTGTGGCCGAAGGCGCAGGCGTTAGCCTGGAGGATGTCATTCTGCGGGCGAACTTCCTGCATGCGATCACGGCGGCGTATCGCACCGCGCAGCACGAGCCCCTGCTCTGCGCCACGCCGGGTCCGGGCTGCACGCTGGTGTATTTCCCGCGGAGCGACCGCGGCCCGTTGGTGGCCAACAACAACGACGGCACTGCGAAGTACGCCCACCGCGACGAACCAGTTTGGATCGTCGCCAACCGGGCGGGTGTGATCCTCGGCTGCGTGTCGAGCGGGCTGTTTGAAGATGAAGTCTCGCCCGAACGCTTTCCTGCGCCGGTGTTCCTGATGGTGAACGAAATGTGCGGCACCACCCCGGAGACAGTGGATCTGCTCACACGGCTCAACCTGTTCTGGGGTCCGTGCAATACGCTCGTCGCCGACAAGAATGGCAACTCCGCAGTCATTGAAAAGTCCACCTGCCGGTACGGATTGCGGAAGAGCACCGACGGTTTCGCCGCCACGACGGAGATGTCGGCCGAGGATCCGAACTACAAAGCGTATCTGTGGGAAACGCGCGAACGTTCGATTCGCAATCGCGGCCTCACGCACGCTTCAGCCGACTGGGCGTACTGGAAGGCCGCGGAGCGCAGGTCCGCGCGGCTGTTGTCCTTGGTGAAGGAAGCGAGTGCGGCACCGACCTTCGCGAAGATGGAGGCAGTCATCTACGACCACACCGGCAAGCCGGAGCAGGTCCACATGGACGGCTCGAAGTGCCATCCCGAGCAGGAAGCCGGGGAATGGTCGCTGCGCACAGTGATCTGGGTCATCAACGAGCAGGCCGCGCAGTACTCGTTCGCCGAACCGCCCGTGAGCGGGCACCTGACGCCCCGACGCTGGAAGAAGTACGAGAACATCGAGTTGGTATTTTGAGGCACTCGCGCCACAAAGCACTCAGTTGACTCCCCTGCAAGAACCGTTATGCTTCCGCCATGACACTCGAGTCGCTCAAGGACGAGGTTGCTCAGCTTTCGCCCGCGGACCAGCGCCACCTTGCCGCCTATCTGGTGGCGCTCCAACGATCCAAGGATCAGGAATTCAAGAGGAAGCTTGCGCAGAAGATTGACGACAAGAACCCTGGCCACTGGGTGGACTTGGACGAACTGGAAAAGAAGTCCCAGCGATAAGCGCCAGCAGCGATGAACTGGCGACTCCTCGTAGATCTCGAGGTCGTGGCGTTTTTGGATGCTCTCCGTCCATCCGCGCGCCGACGGATTCCGGATCACTTCCAACGTATTCGAAGCGCACCCAGCCAAAGCAGCGACTACCAGGAACAGGATGAAACTGGCCGCACAGTGGATATCTCCGTGCAACCCGGACTTGCCGTTCATTACTGGATTGATCATGCCGATCCGCACATCAAAGTACTCGCAATTCATCCCGCTGATCGGTGACGGCTGTTGAACACCATGAAACAGCGACTCACGCTCACCAATCGCGTCCACCTGCCGCTCAAGTCCCAGCCGGTCCGCATCGGGGTGCCCTGGCCGCGCGGGGCGGTGAAGAGAGACAGTTCGCTCTGTGCGACTGACGAAAGCGGCAAGCAGGCTTCCTTGGCGACTCGTGTGTTGAACTGTTGGCCTGACGGATCGGTACAGTGGACGTTGCTCGACCTCGCGCCCGACTTCGAACCAAGTGCAACCCGCGCTCTCACGATCGAGTCCGACAGCAGCAGCACGGGATCGCCTGCGCCCATGAATCCGGTTTTCGTAACGGAAAGCCCCGGACGAATCACGGTTGGGAACGGCCTGACGAGCCTCGCGGTTACAGCGGCGGCGGGCGATTCGCTGACCGAGTCGTGGCAGGCGGGCAGTCTCGACGTGATACTGACCGACACGCATGGCGCGCGTTTCTCCGCCGCGCGTTGTGCGAACAAGAAGGTGTTACTCGAGAACGCAAATCCACTGAGAGCAACCGTTCGAATGGAAGGCAAACATCAGGCCGAGGACGGACGAACCCTGCTCCGCTTCTCGATTCGCGTGACGCTGTTTGCCGACCGGCCCGACGTGAAGATCACTTATCACTACCACAACCTGGAGAAACAGGAGCCGGGTGTTGTCCTGCGTTCGATGGTGATGGAACTGCGTACCGGCCTGCCTTCATCCGCGCAGCGTTCCCTTGTCCACGTGAACCGGGGACGCAATTTTCGCATGGAACCGTACCGGCTGTCCGAGGACTTCGAGATTTGTTCCAGCAACACGATGGACCTCGCCACGTATCCCGAAACGCACAAAGGTATCACGGGCGGCGGCGCGGGGCGCGTGTTCATCCGGCAAACAGAGTTGCTCCGCGATGACCCGATGAACAAGCCGTGGTTCTTGCGCAACGTCGTGGACTTCAAGTTCCAGAGCAAGGACGCTCCGGAAGCCTACACATGGAGTCACATCGGCCTTGTGAGCGACAAGGGTTCGTTGGTGGTCGCCGCCGGGAACTTCGTCGGCTTGCATCCCAAGAGCCTCGCCGTGGCCGGTAACGTCGTCCGTTACGCGATCTGGCCGGAGTGGGCAGGTACGATGGACATCACCCAGGGCGAGGGCCGCACGCTCGATTTTTTTGTTGGGCCGTTGCCGCCGAACGCCACGGACGACGCGATCATCGCTCAGTATTTGTCATGGGAACTGAGCGGGCTCTACTCCCATTGGAGCGCGAAGGGACCAATTGCGGTCTCGCTCGACATCGAGCACGTCCGCCGGTGCGGTGTGTTTCAGGTCGAAAAACTCCCGGCGTACGACCCGAAAGCGCGTTTCGCTTTCGAGCGCAAGGTGCAGGCGCAGTGGACGCCCGATGACGCGATTCCCGCGAACGGCCACTGGCATTACGGCGACGTGTTCTACCGCTGGGACATCGGCGCAAACAACGAAGAGATGGCCGGGCACATGTGGTTTCAAGAATTCTTGCGCACGGGTCGCCCGACCTGTCTTGAGCGTGGACTCGCCCAAGCCCAACACATCCTCGACGTGGACATTTGCGGCTACTCGGCTGATCCTTACCAGAATGGTGGCATGTGTTCGCACGGCCCCCGTCACAACCACTCGGCTGCTTACCCGAGCCACATGTGGTTTACGGAATTGCTCTTCGCGTATGCGCTCACGGGGGATGAGGAGTTCAAGAGGGGCGCCGTGCGCGTGTGCGACAACCTCGTTTTCTGGGTCAACGACAAGGTCGGCTTCGAGAGCATCTGCGCTGACGGACGTGAGAGCGGTCAGCCGCTGATCAACCTCTCCTGGACGTATCAGTTCGTGCCCGAGCGGCGTTACCTCGACGCGATGTGGAAGATCGTGCGCGAGTCGTTCATGGCGCGCGTGAAGAAACACGGCAGCCTCGTTTACATGAAGCCGCGCGAGGATTTTGCGCTGATGAAGTTCCCGAGCTATGGCGAATGGGCGGCATGGGAAGGGATGTTTTACGTATGGGAACTGACGAAGGACGAGGAACTGCGGAAGTTCATCCTCAGTCAGTTCGAATGGCGGCTGACGGAGGAGAAGATGGCGACGAGCGGCATCTTTCGCGACACCGATTACAACGTGGCGGCGTACGCCTATTACCTGACCGGTGACAAGAAGTGGTTGGAGCGCGTTGCGCGTCCTTTCCGCACCGTCTTTCGCGGCGTCAACTGGCCGTTCGGTTACATCAAGACCATGTTCTACCTCAAGCTGGCCTTCGAGCATGGGATTATGAAAGATGAGGATGTGCTGATTTCGTAAGGTTCGGTGGCAACAAAGGCATTGCAAAACACCC
Organism: uncultured Verrucomicrobiota bacterium; assembly: GCA_964582645.1. GTDB lineage: Bacteria > Verrucomicrobiota > Verrucomicrobiia > Palsa-1439 > CAZOTB01 > CAZOTB01. The sequence continues at coordinate 13,669 of CAZOTB010000131.1, forward strand.
TGCTTCGTGGCAAACATTCGCCCGCCGTATCGGTTGCGCTATTGCGTCCATATTTATATTTATAATGGTGCGTGATTCAGTGGGAGGGACTGGAAGTCCTGTCCGAGATTGGCGGGGACTCCAGCGTCTCCCACTGCCCGTTTCATGGAAAAACCAGCGAATAAACTCAAAATCGGCCTGCCCAAAGGCAGCCTGCAAGAGGCCACGTTTCACATGTTGGCCCGCGCGGGCTGGCGTGTGAGCGTGGGCAGCCGCAGTTACATCCCGACCATTGACGACCCGGAGATGGAAGGGCGATTGATTCGGGCGCAGGAAATCAGCCGGTATGTCGAGCAAGGCATCTTCGATTGCGGGCTGACCGGGTACGATTGGATCGTCGAAAACAACGCCGACGTAGTCGAGGTGGCAGACCTGATCTACGCGAAGCAAGGCCTGCGTCCCGTCCGCTGGGTGGTGGCGGTGCCGAATGATTCGACGATTCGCACCGTGAAGGACCTCGAAGGAAAACGCATCGCGACCGAGGCGGTCAATCTCACGAAACAGTACCTGAAGAAGCAGGGCGTTCGGGCCGAGGTGGAGTTTTCGTGGGGTGCGACCGAGGTGAAAACGCCGGAGCTGGTGGATGCGATCGTGGAATTGACCGAGACGGGCTCTTCGTTACGCGCGAACAATCTCCGGATCCTGGACACGATTCTCGAGTCCACGACGAGGTTGATCGCCAACAAGACTTCGTGGAAGAACGCATGGAAGCGTCAGAAGATCGAGACCCTCGCGTTGCTGCTGCGCGGCGCGCTCGCGGCGGAAGAGAAAGTGGGTCTCAAGATGAACGTGCCCGAAGCAAAGCTCACGGCATTGATCCAGAGTCTTCCCGCGTTGCGCAACCCTACGATCTCGAAGCTCAGTCTGGAGGGATGGGTTGCCGTCGAAACGATTATTGATGAGAAAGTGGTGCGCGAGTTGATTCCGAAGTTGAAAGCCGCCGGGGCGGAAGGGATCATCGAATATCCGTTGAACAAGGTTGTGTATTAACGATGGAAGAGTGGAAGAATGGAAGCTTGGGAGGATGGATTGGGTTGGATGAGATCCCGACCTTCCATTTTTCCAGCCTTCCAATCCCCCAATTCTGAAGGACCATATGGGTTCGCTTAAGAAGCGACGCAAAGCCAAAATCAATCGTCACAAACGCCGCAAACGCCGACGAGCGCATCGTCACATGAAGCGCTCGTGGCAGAAATAGTCGGCGACTCGACTCACCGGTCGCGAAGTCCGTTGTCTGCCGGCTCGCCAGTGCGGGTTGGCAGCCGTGGACTTTGTGTTAAGTTACGCCCGTGAAGAGCCCGGTTCCGAGTTGGCAACATTGGCCAAATCACGTCCTCGTGATGGCGCTCGTGGTCTGCCTCGCCGGCTGCGCCACCGCCCCACACAAGCACGTCGCGGTGGATGAGTCGGCGCATTTCGCGCGCCCTCTGAAGCCCGAAGCCGAAAAACGGGCCGAAGCCATGGCGCGATTTGGAGCGGGATTGTTGTTGCTCGCCAACGACAACCGCGAAGACGCCCTCAAGGAGTTCGAGAAGGCCATCGAGATTGACCCTGCTAATGACGAGCTCGCCGTGTACGTCGCGAGCGAATTCTACATTCGTCAGCACGAGTACAGTAAGGCCATCCCGATGCTCGAGCGCGCGGTGTCGTTCAGCCCGAAATCCATGCCAGCGCTGTTCATGCTCGCCCATGCCTATCGCCTCGACAACAAGCAGGAACAAGCGCTCGCGACCTACGAACGAATCACCCAGGCAAGTCCGACCGAGATCATGGCGTATCGCGGCATGGTGGAGATTCTCATCAGCTTGAACCGCAAGTCGGAAGCGATGAAACTCCTCAGCGGCGCGGCAAAGCAGAAGTCAGAGGACGCAAAATTCTGGGCTGGCCTCGGTGACCTGTTCGCCGGCACGGCATACGAGGAACCTGCCCAGGAAGCGGAACCCAAACCATCTTCCGAGCCGCCCAAGGTCAGCGTCAAGGCCAGGAAGCCGCCGGTCGCAACCCGCAAGATCAACCCTTTCGCCGGGTTCGCGCGCGCGCTGGATTGCTACGAACGCGCCGCCAAACTCGAGCCGGAGAACGAAGTCCTCCTCAAGAAGCTCGCGGACCTCTATGTGGTGAACAAGCTCTTCGAGAAAGCGGTGCCGCTGTACCTGAAGCTTCTCGAGGAACGCCCCAACCGCACCGACATCCGGGAGCGGCTCGCGCTCAGTTACGTCGCGCAAGACGACAAGAAGAAGGCGATCGCGCAGATCGAGGAGATCGTCAAAAAGGAGCCGCTCAAGTTCAAGTACCAGATGATGCTCGGCGAGTTGTACCTCGACGCCAGTCGCGGCGAGAAGGACGAGAAGCCGAAGGAAGGAGAGATCAGCGAGAAACATCGGCTGCTCGATCGCGCGTTGGCGAAATTCCAGGAGGCGGTGATTCTCAATCCCAACGAGATTGATCCGCAGCTCAACATCGCCTACATCTGCCTGCTCCAGAAGAAACCGCAGCAGGCGATCGAGACCTTGGACAAGGCCAGGGAGAAGTTCCCCACCAACGCGCGGCTGTTCTATTTCTACGGGCTCTCTCATTCCGACCTGAAGCAATACGATCAGGCGGTGCGATCGTTCGCCGATACGTTGAAGCTCGCCGATGACACGACCGAAGGCTTGCTCGACAGCACCTTCTTTTTTTACTACGGTGCCGCGCTCGAACGCGCCGGCGACATCGAGGGCGCCGCGGAAAAGTTCCTCAAGTCCATCGAGATCAACGCCAATAATGCCGAGGCGTACAATTACCTTGGCTACATGTGGGCGGAGAAGGGCGTCCGGCTGAACGAAGCGCTCAATTATATCAAGAAAGCCCTCGAGCACGAGCCGGAGAACGGTGCGTACTTGGACAGTCTCGGCTGGGTGTATTTCAAGCTCGGCAAATACGAAGACGCCTTGAAAGAGCTGCTACGCGCTGCGACCCTGATCAAGGAACCCGACCCGACTGTGTTCGATCATATCGCCGAGTGCTACATGCAGCTCGGTAAGAAGGACGAAGCCATCACGCAGTGGAAAAGGGCGATCGAAGCCGATCCCACCAACAAAGAGATCGTTGAGAAGTTGAAGCAAGCGCAGGGCGGGAAGTGATGCACCGGCTTGTTTGTACATCATTGTAACCGCGGCTTGGTCCTTTCGCGTTTCTGCCAACAGCGACTCCTTTTTTAGTAGCGGCAATATTCGCCTAGTACCCAAGCACTTGCGTTTGGAACACCGCTCCGTCCCGTCCCGTCCGGCCCCATCCCTGCATATCACGCCTTCAGTCCCCTGTTGGATTGAACTATCTGAAGCTGGCCCCAGCTTCGGCGAGACACAAGGAGTCGGTTTATGGAGGTCAAGTCAGGTTGTGCTGCACGACACGCGCGTGTCGTGTCTGTTCTTCTCATCACCTTCACGATGTTGATTCAAAGCGCACACGCAGGTGTGCTCCCGGCTACACCGACCAACGTGTCGGCCTCGGCCAGCTCGGCGTACGAGATACTGTTGAATTGGTCCACCGATCCCGGCAATGGCTTCCGCATTTTCCGCGGTGACACTGCGAAGAAACTTCTCCCCGTAGCCACGGTCAGCGCGGATTCGAGCAGCTACACCGATTCCGGCCTCGATCTCTCACAGCCATACTTCTACAAAGTGCGCGCGTTCGGCGGAAAGAAGAACGGACCCGCCAGCAACACAGCGGCAGTCACTCTTCTGGCCGCGAAAGGCGGAGGTGCTCCGCCTAAGTCCGGACCGTTCCTGACCGCCACGGCGCTTTCCGCTACCGAAGTATTGTTGGGCTGGACGGACGATGCGTTTGCCGAAACGGGCTACAAGATCGAACGCACGCTCGATCCTTCGATCGGGTTTACACAGATTGACACCGTCGGCGCGGGCGAGACCAGCTACACCGACTCGGGTTTGTCACCCAGCACCACCTATTACTACCGAGTACGCCCGTACAACACCAAGAAGAACGGAACGTATAGCAACGTGGCGTCCGTGACCACTCAGCCGGGGACTCCCTGCAGCTACGCGCTCTCGCCTTCGACTGGATCGGCTGCAAGCAGCGGCGACACCGGCAGTGTCACCGTGAACACGGAGAGCAACTGTGCCTGGAGTGCGACGAGCAACGATTCCTGGATCAGCGTCCCACCGAGCGCCGGGAGCATGGGAAGTGGCACGCTCGATTATCAGGTCGCCCCCAACCCGAGCAGCAGTCCTCGCTCAGGCACGATCACCGTCGCAGGCCAGGCCTTTACTGTTACGCAGGCGGGGGACACGACGGTGCCGAGCGTGACGATCACCAGTCCGACGACGGCCTCCAGCTACACGACTTCGTCGAGCACCCTGAGCCTGGGCGGCACCGCCAGCGACAACGTCGGCGTGACCCAGGTGACCTGGTCGAACTCGACCGGCGGCAGCGGCACCGCCAGCGGCACCACCAGTTGGTCGGTCAGCAGCATCAGCCTGACGGCCGGCAACAACGTCATCACGGTGACGGCGCGTGACGCCGCCGGCAACACCGCCACCGACACCTTGACGGTGACGTACAACCCGCCCGACACGACGGCGCCGAGCGTGACGATCACCAGTCCGACGACGGCCTCCAGCTACACGACTTCGTCGAGCACCCTGAGCCTGGGCGGCACCGCCAGCGACAACGTCGGCGTGACCCAGGTGACCTGGTCGAACTCGACCGGCGGCAGCGGCA
>CAZOTB010000132.1:0-18075 GCA_964582645.1 uncultured Verrucomicrobiota bacterium
CCGCAAGGCGAAAATTCCGAGATTTCCCGTGTCGGTTGACGAACTCGGGCTAACGGCGTGACGCTGGACTTGAACGGGTTCACCATCAGTTCGACGACGAATCCGGCGGCTGGCATCGCAGTGTTGATCAACAGCGGCTTGCGGAACATTGCCATCTAGAACGGAGTCATTCAGGGCGCGGTCACGTACAGCGGCGGGGTCTTCAGCGGGTCGGGCTTCGGCTACGGGATAAACTATTCCGGTACATTGCCGCAGAACGTGCGGGTGAGCGGAGTGTCGGTGTCCGGCTGCCAATACACCGCCATCAATATCGGCCTTGCCGAGAGCGCGTTGGTGGAAAACTGTGTGGTGCGGACGGCAGGGGGCTTCGGGATTGCGGCCACCACCATCCGGGGTTGTGTGGCGCAGGAATGCGGTGACAGGGCCATTTATGGAAGGCAAGTGTCCGACAGTCGTGGCGAGACCGTTGGCAGCTTCACCGGGCTTGACGCCATCACCGCCCAGAACTGCTACGGCTCCAGCAGCGGCAGCGGCTACGGGCTTGACGCCATCACCGCCGAGAACTGCTACGGCTCCAGCAGCAGCGGCACAGGGCTTGACGCCGACACCGCCCAGAACTGCTTCGGCTACAGCAGCAGCGGCACCGGGCTTTACGGCTACACCGCCGAGAACTGCCAAGGCGCCAGCGACAGCGGCTACGGGCTTTACGCCGGCAGAGCCGCCCAGAACTGCTACGGCTACAGCGACAGCGGCGACGGGCTTTACGCCACCACCGCCCAGAACTGCTACGGCTACAGCATCAGCGGCTACGGGCTTTACGCCAGCAGAACCGCCCAGAACTACTACGGCTACAGCCAAAGTGGTACCGCCGGACTTTATACCCAGAACGCAAACACCTGCGTGGGCTATCGCTTGAGCGGCACGGCCATCAAAGCCACGATTGCCAACGGTTGCTGGGCCGCCGCCGGTACCAACTCCATCACCTACAAATACAACATGCCGTGACAACGAGAATGAAGAAGGCAGAAGTCAGAATGAAGAATGACAAAATCAGGCAGCGGACGATCGGCTTGGCGTTGGCAGTGGTTTTCGCTTTCAGCCTTCCGCCTTCGGCCTTTTCCTTCGAGGGCCGGATTCACACCGAACGGATTCGCGGCCATCAAACCAACGCCCTGCTCTACGTCGTCGGCCCCGAACAGCTCCGCATCGCCAACACCGCCACCAACTGGCCGCACCCGGTCAACCTCGTGGACTTGAAAACCGGCGTCGTCACGCTGCTGTTCCCGCACAACCGCAGTTTCGTGCGGCTGAAGCCGGTCGCGGACACCGCCACTCCCCCTCACCTCAATCCTCTCCCCCAAACGACGGGGGAGAGGAGACCGGAGGGGAAGGTGCCGTCTGTTCCTTCCGTCCCCTCTCCCTTGCCGTTGAAGGGAGAGGCTCAGGGTGAGGGTTTTGTCGTTCCCGCGCCGCCGCCGATGCCGCCACTGCCGGCGGGAGTCGGTCCGCAAGCGGGCGCGGGCCTCGGCGTCCCGCCCATGATGCCCCCCATGCCGATGGAGCCGCCGCTGGAACTGAAAGCTACCGGCCAGACTACCAATCTGCTTGGCTACGCCTGCGCGCGCTACGAACTGAAACAGCGTGGGGAGACGCTGGAGATTTGGGCGACCGACAAACTGTTGCCGTTTCAGGCCTGGCAGCCCAACCAACGCCCCCGCTTCGGCCCCCGGATGATCGAAGAACAGTGGGGCGATCTCGTGCGCGCGCAAAAACTGTTCCCGCTGCTGGCGGTCTTGAAACCCGAACACGGCCCCGAGCGCCTGCGCTTCGAGGTCAAATCCGTGAAAGAGGAAAAAATCACCGACCCCGACGGCAGGTTGTTCCAACCACCCAAAGACTATCATGAAATCGAGCCGCTGCCGTTTTAGGAGAGCGCAGGACCATCGCCGTCCAACCCCGATACTTTCAGGGTTTGCGGGCAATACTGTCTTGCCAGCCACGGGGCGATGTGCTAACCACGCGGATGCAGGCGGCGGGCTTTCGAGGAGCGCCGACAAACTGAAGGGAGTTCAATCATGAGGTTGTTGTTTTATCTTTGTCTTCTGCTCATCTATTTGGTCCTTGTTCTTTCCATGCTTCTTCCTCCCTCCTCCTTCGGTCAAGGCAGCCTCACCCCGCCCGGTCCGCCGGCGCCGACGTTCAAGACGCTCGACCAAACGGAACCGCGTGTTCCTGTCGCGACCAATACGACGCCGGGGGATGGGAGTAATTTGTTCATCATCAACCAGCCCGGCTCGTACTATCTGACCACCAATCTCGTCGCCGTCGCCGGAAAGAACGGCATCACGATCTCGGCTGACGATGTCACGCTCGACCTTCACGGGTTTGCCCTGATCGGCGTGGCCGGCTCGTTCGAAGGCGTGAGACTCCTGGGTTTGCGCACCAACATCGCCCTCCGCAACGGCACGGTGCGTGGTTGGGGCAGCTCTGGCGTGGCAGCCAACAGCGCATCCAGTGGCCATTACCAGGACCTGCGGCTTTCCGGCAACGGACAGTGGGGCTTGAACTGCGGCTTCAATTGCGTGGTGGTCAATTGCACGGCGCAGCGCAATGGCAACAACGGGATCCAAGCCAGCACCGGCAGCGAGATCCGCGGCTGCACCGCCTCCGTGAACACCGGTGCCGGGATCATTGCCAGTGACGGCTGCACGGTCCGCAGTTGCACCGCCACCTACAACACGGGCGACGGGATCAAGAGCAGTGTCTCCAGCATCGTCAAAGACTGCGCGGTCCGGAGCAACGGCGGCGCCGGCATCAACGCCAGCGATGCCTCCACCGTCAACGGTTGCGCGGCCTACTACAACACCGGCATCGGCATCGGTGTTGGTACTGGCAGCACGGTCAGCGGTTGTACGGCGCAGGGCAGCGGCGGCGATGGGATCGTGGCCGGTGGAGGGAGCACCGTGAGCGGTTGCACGGTGACCGGGGGCACCGGCGATGGAATCGAGGTATCGTCGTCGTGTCGCGTCGCGGACAATAACTGCACCAGCAACGGCGTGGCCGCCGCGGCGATCCATGTTACGGGATCGGACAATCGCATTGACGGCAACAACTGCGTGGGTCAGGCCGTTGGGTTGAAGATCGAGAGCGCGGGCAACCTGATCGTCCGCAACACAGCCCGCAACAACACCACAAGTAACTACGACATGGTCGGCGGCAACGCCAACGGAGAGATTCTCAATGTCTCGGTTGGCAATACAATCACCAACGTGAGCGCCTGGGCCAACTTCAGCTATTGAGGTGATTCATGAGAAAGCATCTTACAGCAATCATCCTCTCGGCGCTGGCCGTCACCGGCCAGGCTCAGTCCCACATCGACCCCACGAACAATGTTTCCTGGGGCGCGAACATCGGCTGGGCCAACTGGCGCGGCGACGTCACCAACGGCGTCCGCATCGGCCAGAGCGTGCTCGCCGATTTCGTCTGGCTGGCCAACGCCGGCTGGCTCGACCTCGGCGACGGCGGCCCCGACAACGGGATCAATTACGCGAACAACTCCGCCACCGATTACGGGGTCAATCTCGATGGTCAGGGCAACCTCCGCGGGTTCGCCTATGGCGCCAATATCGGTTGGGTGAACTTCGAGACCAATGGCGCGCCCAGGATCAACACCACCAACGGCGTGTTCAGCGGATACGCGTACGGCGCCAACGTCGGCTGGATCAGCATGGAAGGGATCGTCAGTTCCAACGCAAACGCCATCGTCTATCCGCCCGGCGACGTCAACGGCGACTTCAAGGTGACCGGGGCGGACTCGCTGTTGATCAACCAGGTCATCGTCGGATTGCGCAGCAACACGCACCCGATCTTCGCCAAGACGGGTTACGCCAACGGCGACGTGAACAATAGCGGCACGGTGTCGGGCGCGGATTCACTCATCATCAACCAGGTGCTGGTGGGGCTGCGCTCCTATGCGGTCACCAAAATACGCCAGTCCGCCCGTGTCGGCGGCGGGCCGACTCCCGTGGCGATCTATGGGATTGGTTTCCCTGTCGGTACCGTCAGTGGTGCCAGCATTGGCACGCCGGTAAACCTGGCGTTGACGGACGTTGCTGTCCTTCGCGCCGAGCGGATTCACGCTGTCATCCCCGCCGGTGGGGGTATTGGAACGGGGACGGTGTCGGTCGCAGCGTTCCCGAGCAACGGCGTGATTTCGGCTGCCAGTTTCGGCAATCAGTGACAAAAACAAAATTACCTGTAGCCATTATTTTATTTGACTTCCAAGACTGGAAACCGCTAAAAGTTGAAACATTGAATCGGGGGGGGGGATGCTGATCTCAGCGCTACCGCCGGTCTCAGAACTAGAATAGAGGAGTTAGCTAAAGGAGTTATATGAACCCTACGTCTGTAGTTGTTTACCCTTCACGTCTCGTGTCGAAGCGTTTTTCAAAAACCAATTTCGGGAAGTTGTGTGCAACACTGTTGTGTGCGGCACTCATTCTTCCGATGACGTTCGGCCCAACCAGTGCATCCGCGAAGAGCCCTCGAGCCGGTAGCCCGAACGGGGTGCTCGGAGGTGTCAACGCACAGTTGGTAGTGGGCTCAACCAATGTCCCTCCTGCCACCAGCTTCGGCGTGCCGCTCACCATTGACAGCGGGACAATCGTCCTGGGTCAGGTCCTGGCTGAGATCAGTTATGACCCCGCTGTGGTTCAGTTCGTGGGAGTGACGCAAGGTACGACGGAGTTCGAGACGTTTCTGGCCACCACGAACTCGCCGACTACCATTCGAGTGCTTGCCCAAAACGCAAACAGCACCGTTTCGCCAAGCGGTTTTATCCTCGTCGCCACGATCAATTTCACTGCCATTGGCGGAGTGGGAACCAGTTCCCAACTGAATTTCCTCAACTTCGAAATTCTCGACACGGACGTGAACACCGTCAACACCGACGCCACGAGTGGTCTTATCACCATCGCTCAAGACCAGCAACCGTGCGTCCTCACCTGCCCTAACAACATCGTCGTCAACGCGAACGGCACTTGCAGTGCAGTCGTGAACTACAGCGCGCCGACGCCCAGCGGCGATTGCGGCACGGTCACCTGCGCTCCCATTTCCGGCTCGACCTTCCAACTCGGCGCCACCACCGTCAACTGCACCAGTGCAACCGGTGGGGGCGCCTGTTCGTTCAGCGTGACTGTCGAAGACAACACGCCGCCCAATATCACCTGTCCGGGTAACATCACGGTGGATGCCAATGCCAATTGCCAGGCGGTAGTGAACTACTCCGCGCCAACGGTCACCGACGCTTGCAGCATCTCGAACGTCGTGTGCTCGCCGGCTTCTGGCTCAACCTTCTCGCTTGGGCAGACGACAGTCAGTTGCACTGCAACCGACAACGCGGGCAACACCGGTTTGTGCTCATTCAGCGTCACCGTGGTGGACAACACCGCGCCACAACTGACGGCCTGCCCGGCGAACATTGTCACCAACACTTCGGCCGGCCTGTGCGCGCGCGATGTGAGCTTCCCCGCGCCGACCGCGACCGACAACTGCGACGGCAGCCGCACGGTTACCTGTGCGCCCGCGTCGGGTTCGAGCTTCGGGCTCGGCCAGACCACCGTCACCTGCTCGGCGTCGGACACGCACGGCAATACCAATAGCTGTTCGTTCACCGTCACGATCAACGATACCCAGGCGCCGATAATCACCTGTCCCGGGAACATCACCAGCAACGTCGCGGGTGGCGTGACCTCGGCGATCGTCACCTACGAAACGCCGTCGGCGACCGACAACTGCTCGTCCAACGTCGGTGTGAACTGCGCGCCGCCCTCGGGCTCGACGTTCGCTCTCGGCACCACCAACGTGACCTGCACGGCGACCGACACGGCCAACAACACGGGTAGCTGCTCGTTCAGCGTCACCGTGGCCGGCCCCGGCGACCAACAGCCGGTCGCCCTTTGCACCAACGTCACGAAGTCGGCCGATGCAAACTGCGAGGCCACCGTGACCGCGGACGAAGTGGACAACGGCTCGAATGATCCCGACGGCGGTGATGTGAGTGTGAGCGTCGCCCCGACCGGGCCGTTCGGACTCGGCGCGACCAATGTCACGCTGACCGTCGTGGACGATGAAGGCAATACCAACACCTGCGTCGCCACCGTCACCGTCGTGGACACGACGGCGCCTTCGATCACCTGTCCGTCCAACATCACGGCGAACGCCGACAGCGGGCAATGTTCCGCTGTGGTCAACTTTGCGGCGTCGGCCACCGACAATTGCGATGCTTCGCCCACGGTCGTGTGTACGCCGGCCAGCGGGTCGAGCTTCCCGGTCGGCTTGACCGCAGTCAACTGCACCGCCACTGATGCCTCGTCCAACAGCAATAGCTGCAGCTTCAACGTCACCGTCTCCGACACCGAGGCTCCGACCGCGACCTGCCCGGTCAGCATCGTAACGAACGTGGCGAGCGGCGTGACCTCGGCCATTGTCACCTACACCGCGACGGCCAGCGACAACTGCCCCGGCGCGACAATAGAATGCACGCCGGCCTCGGGCTCGAGCTTCTCGCTCGGCACGACCACGGTGAATTGCACCGCCACCGACGCCTCCAGCAATACCGGCGGTTGCTCGTTCAACGTCACCGTCGCCGGCCCCGAGCCGGTGCCGCCCGTGGCGATCTGCGTTGACGTCACCAACTCGGCCAACGCCAGTTGCGAAGCGAACGTCACCGCCGAAGATGTGGACAACGGATCGTTCGATCCCGATGGCGGCCCGGTCACGTTGAGCCTCAGCCCGAGCGGACCGTTCGGACTCGGCACGACCCCCGTCACCCTCACGGTTGTGGACGACGAGAACACGACCAACACCTGCACCGCAAATGTCACCGTGGTGGATACCACGCCTCCGAGCGTGACCTGCCCCGCGGACATCAACGCGGACGTGGCCGCCGGCACTTGCGCCGCCACGGTGAGCTTCGAGACGCCGACCGGCTCCGACAACTGCGACACCGCGGTGGCCGTGGTGTGCGTGCCGGCCTCGGGTTCGAGCTTCGCGGCGGGAACGAACAACGTGACCTGCACGGCGACGGACGACGCGAACAACAGCGCCCAGTGCTCGTTCAACGTGATCGTCTCGGACAACGAGGATCCGAGCATTACCTGCCCGGCAGACGTGAACGCCAACACCGCTGCCGGCACTTGCGCCGCCACGGTAGGCTACAGCGATCCGAGCGCGACCGACAACTGCGGTACACCCAGCGTGGTCTGCGTGCCGTCGTCCGGTTCAAGCTTCGCGGTGGGCACCAACTCGGTCACCTGCACGGCGACCGATGCCGCGGGCAACAGCGCCCAGTGCATGTTCAACGTGATCGTCTCGGACAACGAGGCCCCGGTCATCACCTGCCCGGCGGACATCACCCGCAATGTGGGAGTCGGTGAGACATCGGCGGTGGTCGAGTACACGACGCCGACGCCGACCGACAACTGCCCCGGCGCGGGCGCAAGCTGCGAGCCGATCTCCGGCTCGAGCTTCCCGCTCGGCACGAACGCGGTCACCTGCACGGCGACCGATGCCGCGGGCAACACGGCCAACTGTTCGTTCCACATCATCGTCACCCAGGCCGCGCCCGAGGCGGACCTGATCGCCGCGAAATCGGCTGAACCCAGCCAGGTCAACGTCGGCAGCAACCTGACGTACACCGTGACGGTCAGTAACGCCGGTCCCTCGGACGCCACCAGCGTGGTGATCGAGGACACGCTGCCCGACGGCGTGACGCTCGGCAGCGTGGACGGCGGCTCGGCCACGTGCATCACCAACGGCAGCGTGATCGAGTGCGAACTCGACAGCCTGTCGGCGGGTTCGAGCGCGACCATCACCATCGGCGTTGTTCCGACCCAGGAAGGCGTGATCACCAACACCGTTTCCGTGTCGTCGTCGGTCACCGATCCGAATCCGGCTAACAACTCAGCCGAGGCGGTGGTCACCGTCGTCCCGGCAGGGATGAACGCGCCAGTGGCGCAGTGCAAGGACGTGACCAAGTCGGCGGACGCCAACTGCCAGGCTGCGGTCACGGCCGCCGAAGTGGACAACGGCTCGTTCGATCCGGATAACGATCCGATCAGCCTCAGCCTCGAGCCGCCCGGACCGTTCACCGTCGGCAGCAATGCCGTCACGCTCGTGGTGGTGGATTCCACCGGCCTGAGCAACACGTGCAGCGCCACGGTGTTCGTCACCGACGATACGGCGCCGAGCATCACCTGCCCGGCCAACATCATCGTCACCGCGGCGCCTCCGGCTGTGGTGACCTTCAACGCCAGCGCCAGTGACAACTGTCCGGGCGTCGGCGTGGTGTGTGCGCCCGCGTCGGGCTCGTCCTTCCCGATGGGAACCACGACGGTGGATTGCACCGCGACCGATGGCTCCGGCAACACCGCCACTTGCGCGTTCAGCGTGACGGTGGTTCCGCCCACGGGTGACAGCGATGGCGACGGCGTGCCCGATGGTCGGGATGACTGCCCGAACACGCCGCCGGGCGAGATTGTAAATTCCGACGGCTGCAGCATCGCGCAACTCGTGCCGTGCGACGGGCCTCGCGAGGGCGGCACTTGGAAGAATCACGGCCAGTACGTGAAATCCATTGTGCGAACGGTCAAAGCGTTCGACCGCGCCGGCCTGATTACCCGCGAGGAGCGGATTCAGATCCTGGTGAATGCCGCCAGGTCTGACTGCGGCCGTGCTGCCGGTGACAGCAGCGAGTAGTCGTTCCGCGTCCAGCATCAACTCCGAAACGGCCCCGCATCGCGCGGGGCCGTTTTGTTTTCCACGAATCCTTTGACGGGACGGGCTCCGTCGTACCGGCTACTTGAACGCGGGATTGTTCGTGAGCGATGGGTTCAATCGGAGCGCATCGGTCTTCCATGCGGTGACCTTGCCCGCGGGGCCGACCTTTGCGGCGAGTGGGATCATGCGCAGATACAACGAGAGCTTTCCTTCGTAGTTCGGCCACCGATTCAGGATGGACTCCAGGCTTTGCAGCGCGAGCTTGTCCTTGCCGAGTGTCTGATAGGCGTCGGCGATTTTATAGTGCAGGCGAATGGCCTGCCAGTCGTCCCGCGTGGAGCGCTCGGCGTCGCGGTATTCCTGGATCGCGTCCACGGTCGCGCCGGAATCGAGAATCATATCACCCACCTTCTCCGTGAGCACCGGGCTCTGCAGTCGCTGGTTGATCTCGCGCGCGTACGCCAGCGCTCCCTCGCGCTTTTCCTGGTTCAACATCAGGTTGATCCGCCGCAGGTGCGCGAAGACCGCGTCGGGTCTTTTTGCCTGTTCCAGCGCGGCAATCTGTTCGTCCACACTGATCGCGAATGGACGGTACAGCGGATCGCCGACGAACGTCGTCTGCCACGAGAGCCACTGTTGCGAGGCGTACGCGCTCTCGGCGAAGTTGAACCCTTGCAGAAGGCGGTCAAAAAAAATCGCGATGTCCGGCGAGCCCGGCAGGTACGGTTCGTACACGCACCCCATCGTGCACGCTGCGCCCCGCGCCACGAGCGGGCCGACCCAGCAGGTGGTCTCGGAACGGATCGTGCCGGCGCTGTCGGAGTGGAGGTGATACGCCACGGCGCCGGGGCGGAAGCGAAAATCCTTCCGCGCTGGAGCGCCCGAAATGCTGCCGGTGTACCAGCCGGCATAGAGCACGCAGTCGGTCATCGGGTAACCGATGTCGAAGATTTCACCGTGTTCGTCGAGCACACACTCGAAGCCGGCGCGTTTCGCGAGCTCGTAGCTCTTGCGAATCCATTCGTCGCCCAACAGATAGCCGCCGCTTTTCAGCCCGCGCGAGTCGAAGTAGGCCCTTCCAACGAGGCCCAATCGTTCCCCCTCGAGGGCGCGATCCACCAAAGCCTTCGCGTCGTCGGCTGTTGGCCCGTCGAGTCGCGTGACCAAGATGAGCCGGTGGTTCATCGGCTCGGTGAAGGTCGGATTCGGGAATCCGTAGAGCGGGTTGGGAATGACGCCGGTCTTGGGGAACTCAATCGGCAGAAACGCCAGTTCCGAGTCCACGGCGGCTTCATTGCGGCGGAACTGCGCGGCCCACTTTTGCGCGTTAGGCTCCACCATCCCTGGATCGGCCGCGACTTTCAACGGGACGCCGTAACACAGGACGATGTACCGAATCTTGTTCTTCACTGTCACCAGTCCCGAACGCGCGGTATTCGCGTCACCCTGCGTCACCACCGGCTCGCGCACCAGCAGCCCCTGCGTTTCCAGGAAGCTGCGGATCGGTGATTCGATGGCGCGGACGAAATCGGCGCGGCTGACCTGTTCGGTGGCGGGACAATCGAGCGTGAGAATCTGCTTCTCGGGCACGCCGCGCCTGGCGGCATAGTACCGGGCGATGTGCAGCGAGTCGGGAGCGTTCTTGTTCGCAACGACGACGACGTACTGACCGAGGTTTTCGGCGGCGTCGCCGTGCGCTGCGAGGACGAGGCTGGCCGATAGCAGGAAGAAGTTGGTCTTGGAGAACACGCGCAGTCCTTTAACAACTCACTCGTAGCCCGTCGTACGCCAGTTCCACGCCCGAGGGGAGCGAACGGTTCGTCTCCTCGTGGTCAACCTCGTGGCACATGTGAATGAAATAGGTGCGCCCCGGTCGCGTTTCCTCCACCACTCGCAATGCTTCGCCGATGCTCAGATGCGTCGGGTGCGGGTCGGCGCGCAGGGCGTCGAGGATTAAGACAGGCACGCCGCGGATGCGTTCAATGGATTCGGGCGGAACTGCTTTGCAGTCGGTGAGGTAGGCGCACGCGTTCGTTCCATTCTCCTGAAAAATGTAGCCGGTCACCTGTGCCTTGCCGTGGGGCAACGTGACGGGGGTGATCTTCGTCGAGCCGAGCTGGAACGTCTTGGTGACCGCGTTCCCATGCAGGCAGGGATAACCCGGATACTGCGGAGCCTCGCGGATGGCGTACGGGAAAATCTGCCTCAGCCGGCCGAGGGCCTCCGGCGAAGCGTAGAGCGGGATCGGGCCTTTCTGCAGCGCGTTGAAGCGGCGGATGTCGTCGAGACCCATCACGTGGTCGGCATGGCAGTGCGTGATCAAGACTGCATCCACGCGTCGCACGCCGAAGTCGAGGCACTGCCAGCGAAAATCCACCGTGGTGTCCACCACGATCTTGTGCGAGTCGGTCTCGACGTAGATCGAGGTACGGTACCGCTTGTTGCGCGGGTCGGGGGACTGACATACCGCGCAATCGCACGCCACGAGCGGTACCCCTTGGGATGTTCCCGTGCCCAGAAACGTGATCTTCATCAAGGGCGGGAAGATAGCACAGGCGTTGGAGGCGTAAACAGGCCAAAGCAAATGTACGAATCCATTGCTCAATCACGGAGGCCTATGGTATGAAGCCAGCTTTATTGTTGCCGCTGTAGCAGGACGGACGGTTCACCATGCCACGAGTAATCAAAGAAATGGTTTGCACGAAGGTCGTGGACGAGACCCACGACGTGCGCACGTTCACGCTCGAGTGGCCGCAGGGCGTGGACTACAAGTTCATCACGGGCCAGTTCATCACCGTCTGGTTTCCGCACGACCCCGCGATCAAACGCGCTTACTCTCTTTCGTCCTGCGAACTCGACCGGGGATTCTTCGACATCACCGTCAAGAAAGCCGGCAACTTCGGCACGCGTCTCTGGACCGAGCTCAAAGTCGGAATGAAGCTGATGGTGATCGAACCCGTCGGCAAGTTCAACCTGCCGGCCGACCCGACCCGCGACGTGATCATGATCGCAGGCGGCAGCGGCATCACGCCGTTCCGTGGGTTCGTGCGCCACGCCACCAAACTGCAACCGCAGACGCGTCTCGTCGTCATCTACAGCGCGCGCGTGCCCTCGGACATCATATTTAATGATGAGTTCCGCAAGCTTGAAGCGGTCAACCCCAACTTCACCTTTGTGGTGACCTGCACGCGCGTCCAGCCCGAGCACCATTGGACGGGGCGCACCGGGCGCGTGAGCGAGGCGTTGCTCCGGGAGTTCACGCGGAATTTGCAGACGACCGAGTATTACACATGCGGCCCGACGGAATTGGTGGAAGCGATCGAGCAGACGCTTCTCGCCGCCGGCACACCCAAAGCGCAAGTCCACGCCGAGAAGTGGGGATGAGGTGTCTTTCTATACCGTCTCCGCGATTTCCTGCCCCTGTTCGATCAGCTTTCTCACCCGCTCGGGGCTGTTGCTTTCGGCGTAGATGCGGATGATCGGCTCGGTACCGCTGCCGCGCACCATCAGCCAACTTCCGTCCTTCGCGTACATCTTCACGCCGTCGTAATGCGTGAGATGATCGAACGGCGAGCCGGCGAGGTCTTTGGGAGGGGCCGTCTTGCATCGCTCCAGCAACGCAGGAATCTTCTCCAGCGGGTAATGCGGGTCAAGGCGCTGATAGAAGTGCGGGCCGAATTCGCGGTTGATGTCGGCGATGATCTCGCTCGGCTTCTTCTGCTCGGTAGCCAGCAGTTCGAGCAACAGCATCCCGGCGAGGATACCGTCGCGTTCGGGAATGTGACCCTGAAACCCGATGCCGCCGCTTTCTTCGCCGCCGATGAGGACGTTGACACCGGGCTTGATCATCCAATCGCAGATGTATTTGAATCCCACGGCGGTTTCCTTCAACTCGATGCCCCACTTGGCGCACATTTTGTCGAGAAGAGACGTGGTGGTGAGTGCTTTGACTACGATCCCTTTGCCTTTGCGGTTGCAGACGAAGTGGCGGAGCAACAACGCGAACACGTAATGGGTGTTGATGTATTCGCCGCGGTCGTCCATTGCCGCGAGCCGGTCGGCGTCGCCGTCGTTGACGATGCAAATGTCGGCGGGCTCGGCTTTGAGCAGCCGGGCGGTGTCGGCGAGGTTTTGCGGCATTGGTTCGGGGTTGACGCCGCCGAACAGCGGGTTGTGCTCCGCGTGGAGCGTGCGGACTTTGCAGCGCGTTCCTCCGAGCACCTCCTCGAAAATCGTGCCTGCGGCGCCGTACATGGCGTCCGCGGCGATGTGCAGCCCGGAATCAGCGATTCGCTTGAAGTGGGCGTAACGTTTGACCTGCGCGATGAATGGCTCACGCACGTCTGCGATCCATGTTCCGTCAAACGGTGCCGTCCGAACGGGATTCTTACCAAGTTGTGCCTCAACTTGTTTCGTGATGGTCGGGTCGGCGGAGCCCGCGTAATCCGCTTTGAGTTTTACGCCGTTGAACTGCGGCGGGTTGTGCGACGCGGTGATCATCACTCCGCCGCAGAGCTTGCGGTCGCGGATCGCATAGCTGACGGCGGGAGTAGGCGTAGGGGCGTGCGTATGAATGACCCCAATCCCGTTACCGGCCAGAACCTCGGACACCCGCCGGGCGAACTGATCGGACATGAACCGGCGATCATAGCCGACGACCGCGGAACGGTGACCGCCGGGCGCTGACTGATTCCAGTAGTCCGCGATGGCCTGCGCTACGATGCGCACATTTTCAAAGGTGAACGCATCGCCGAGGACGGCGCGCCAGCCGTCGGTACCGAACTTAATTCCGTGCTTCATCCGCGAGTTTCCGAAGATCGGCGATGGCTTTCGCGATGTCGGGCTGCTTGAAGACGGCGTTGCCGGCCACAAACAGGTTGGCGCCAGCCTTCGCCGCGACACCAATTGTCTTTGGTCCGATGCCGCCGTCCACCTGGATATCGAGTTCGGGTTTGCGTTTGTGGATCGCCTCGACCTTCGGCATCACCTCCGACATGAAGGACTGCGCCGGGAATCCCGGATTCACCGTCATGCAAAGCAGAAAATCAATCTGATCGAGGAACGGCAACGCCTTCTCCGCCGGGGTTGCGGGATTCAGGGCGAGCGCACAGCGTTTGCCCAGTCCACGGATCGCCTTCAACGTCGCCGCCACGTCGTGCTTCGCTTCGACATGCACGATGATGTGATCGGCGCCGGCTTTCGCGAAGCGTTCAATGTATTGATCGGGACGCTCGATCATCAGGTGGACGTCGAGCGGGAGCTTGGTGGCCGGTCGGATGCCGGCGATGGTATCGGGGCCGAACGTCAGGTTGGGCACGAAATGTCCGTCCATCACGTCGCAATGAATCCAGTCCCCTCCCGCCCAGTCGGCACGCTGGACGTCCCCGGCGAAGTTGGCGAAATCGGCGGAAAGGATGCTCGGGGCAATGATGATCTTGCGCATGATGAAAAACATTAGACGAGGGCGGCGCGGACTGCAAAGGAAGAATGGACGAGGGGAAGGATGGAAGACTGGAAGGTTGGAAGTGTGGGAATGGTGGAGGCTGCAAGCTTCCCGTCTTTCATTTTGTCTTTCCCTCTTGGCATGTCGCCGGCGGTTTTGTTAGCGTGCGCGACAAGTTTCAATTCCATGCGCTTTCGAACGTGGTTCTCATGCTGGTTCGTCTTCGTTCTGCTGCCGACCGTTGCAGCGGTGGCCGTGCAATCTTCCGACGAGAAGCAGGTGGACATCTCCGCCGACCAGGTCGAGTACGACCAGAACACGAAGATGGCCATCGCGCGCGGACATGTGGTGATCGTGAAAGAGGACGTGCGGTTGACTGCCAATCAGGCGCGCTATAACCAGTCGAACAAGGATATGTTCGCCGAGGGCAACGTCCGATTCACCAAGGGCAGCCAGGAATGGGTCTGCGAGTCGCTGTACTACAACTTCGAGACGAAGGCGTTGAGCGTGGATTTGTCGCGCGGCAAGATCGGGTTCTGGTACGATCAGGCCGAGACGACCAGGAATGTCGGCACGAACCGATACGACGCCACGAACGGCTACCTCACCACGTGCGACTACGCCGAACCGCACTGGCGGATCGCGTACAAACGGCTTGAGATTTATCCCGACGACAAGATTGTCGGTCACGACGCGGTGATGTATGCCGGGTCGGTGCCGGTGTTCTGGTGGCCATACTTCCAGAAATCGGTCGGCGATCGCGGTGTCCCGTTGAGCGGCTCGGCCGGAGTGGACAGTCGTTTCGGTCCGTTTCTCTACCTGGCGTATCGGTGGGACCTCACCGAGAATTTCACCCTGACGCCGCATCTGGATTTGCGCACCAAACACGGCATCGGTCTCGGTGCCGACGCCGAGTACAAGGCCGGCGCCTGGGGCAAAGGTCTGTTGCGGGGATATTGGGTGAGTGACGAGGACCCCAGGGAGAAAGAGGACACGCTTTACAACAAGCCGCCCGACCTCCCCGTGTACAAGGAAGACTTTGACAGCAATCGTTACCGGCTCCAGTGGGAGCACAAGACCGCGTTGCCCGCCGACACCGAGTTCATGGTGCTCGCGAACAAGTTGAGCGATCCCGACATCATCGAGGATTACTTTCGCTCAGAGTACCGCAACGACATCCAGCCGGATTCATTCGCTTCGCTGACGCGCACCGGCGAGCAGTACACAGCCGGGGTGCTCGCGCGGCCCAATCTCAACGAGTTCTTCACCGAAACCGAACGCCTGCCCGAAGCGCAGTTCTCCATGGTGCGCACGCCGCTCTGGCGATCCGGCCTCTACTATCAGAGCGACAACAGCTTCACCGAACTCCACCGCGACTATTCCGATGATTTCCTGACGGCGCTGCCGCCCCCAAAAGATTTCAACACCCTTCGCGGCGATACCTTCCATCAACTCAGCTATCCCAAACTGTTGTTCGGCTGGCTTTCGGTGGTGCCGCGCGTCGGCGGGCGGGCGACCTGGTACGGCGCGACCGACACTGCTGACCACGACTCGACCTTGCGGGGCGTTTTCGGCACGGGGACGGAGCTGTCTTTCAAGCTTTCCCATGTGTATGACTGCAGCAACGACAGGCTCGAGATCCATGGCCTGCGCCATGTCGTCACCCCGTCCGTCAACTACTCCTACGTGTGGCGTTCGCGAAATGATCCGCCGAAGCAGTTGTACCAGTTCGATACCATTGATGCGTTCGACCCGCTTGCCGATGCCTCGCCCAAGGTGAAGCAGTATAACAGGCCCTCGCAAACCACCCGCTTCAATCCCGTGGACTTCCCCGCGTTCAATGCGATTGACGCGATTGACAACGAAGACGTGTTTCGCACCGGCATTCGCAACCAGCTTCAGACCAAACGCGACGGCCGCCCGTACGACCTGCTCGATCTGTACGTCTTCAGCGACCTCCACATCAACCCCCGCAAGGAACAGGACACCGATCTGTTCACGTTCCTGGAGTTGCGTCCCACCCAGTGGTCGGCGCTCGATATACAGACCCGGTACAACTTTGACGACTCGGATCTCGTGGACCTCAACACCGAGATGCGCGTCCTTCGGCAGGACAAATGGAGCGTCGGCTTCGGCACGCGGTACCTGCGCGACGACAGCAACCAGGGTTCGCTCGACCTTCACTACACGCTGAACGAGAACTGGGCCGTCCGCATCGTGGAACGGATGAATTTCGAAAACGCCCAACTCGACGAACAGGAGTACACCATCTACCGCGATCTGCATTGCTGGACCGCTGCATTCACCTTCCGCTATCTGCATCAGGAAGTCGGGTCAGATGATCTCCAGTTTCTCCTCGTCTTCTCCCTGAAAGCGCTCCCGCAGGTGCGTCCCCATGGTGGGTCGTGAGTCGCGCGACCGACCCGGCTGCGTGCGCCGCGATCAAACGTTGAACCGAAACAACATCACATCGCCGTCCTGCACGACGTACTCCTTGCCTTCCAATCGCAGCTTGCCCTTCTCGCGCACGGCGGCGTACGAACCTTCCGCGGCAAGCACATCGTACGAAACCACCTCCGCGCGAATGAACCCGCGTTCGAAGTCGGTATGGATGACGCCGGCGGCCTGTGCAGCCTTCGTTCCGCGCCGGATCGTCCAGGCGCGCGCCTCCTTTGGCCCGGCGGTCAAATACGTGATAAGCCCGAGCAGGTGATAGACGCTCTTGATCAATTCGCCCGCGCCCGATTCCTTGACTCCCAGCGACGCGAGAAACTCCCTCGACTCTGTCTCGGACAAGTCGGTCAGGTCCGACTCGATTCGTGCACTGATGACGACCGCCTCGGTGTCGTGATGCTCCTGCGCGTACTGCTGGACCATTTTCACGTAGCGGTTCTCCCCGGCGTGTGCCAGTTCGTTCTCGGCCACGTTGCACGCGAAGATGGTCGGTTTCGCACTCAAGAGGAAAAAGTTTCTGGCGAGCAGTTGTTCCTCGGGCGTCATCTCGAGGGTGACGGCCGGCTTGCCCGCGTCGAGGTGGGCGGAAATTTTCTTGAGCAGTTCCAACTCCGCGTGCGCGGTCTTGTCGCCGCTGCGAGCATTCTTCTCGACCTTCACCGCCTGCTTCTGCACCGATGCCAGGTCGGCAAGCACCAATTCGAGCGTGATCGTCTGGATATCCTGCAGCGGGTTGATGCCGCCGGTGACGTGGACGATGTTCGAGTCTTCGAAGCAGCGCACCACCTGCACGATGGCGTCCACTTCGCGGATGTGGCTGAGGAACTGGTTGCCGAGTCCTTCGCCCTGGCTCGCGCCCTTCACCAGGCCGGCAATGTCCACAAATTCGATCGCGGCGGGCACGATTTTCGCCGACTGTTCGATCCGGGCGAGCACATCCAGGCGCGGATCCGGCACCACGACCATGCCGACGTTCGGTTCGATCGTGCAGAACGGATAGTTTTCCGCCGCCGCCTTGCGCGTTTTCGTGACCGCGTTGAATAGGGTGGATTTGCCCACATTGGGCAATCCCACGATGCCAGCTCGTAACATAGGGCGCGCACTGTAGCGGAGCGCGAATGAAAATCAACTTTGCTTCCAGCTCCGCTCGCGCGGCGGATCAGCGAGCCGGCTTCCTGCCCTTTGAGGTTCTGCGTTGAGCGCCAGCCGATTTCATGTATTCCAGAAACAATGAGCCGTAGCGTTCGAGATTCTCCAGTGAGCCGCCGCCGCGAATCGGGGAGCACATCTCGTAGGATGATCTCGATCCCCTCGAAGCCAAGGTCGGCAATTTTATCACCTGAACTTTGCACGCCAAGTGGTGTTTTGACGCTCTCGCTCGGTTGAATCATCGGTTGCTA
>CAZOTB010000133.1:0-17674 GCA_964582645.1 uncultured Verrucomicrobiota bacterium
TACAAACTCTTCAGCCAGAAATGAGGCGCGGGAGCTGAGCTGTGCGCAAGGTGCTGATGAATTCCGGGCTGTTGGTCGCCGGGTTGATCGCGCCTCGCCACCATACCTACGGTTTGTTGATGTGGGTCAATTCGCCACTTGGACTCCTCCAGTACAAGAAGGGACAAGCATGACCACCCATACTCAAGGCGAAACCGCCTCCGCCCGCAGCTTCCTGTGGCGTTTCCTCGCTGCGTCATTCGCATTGCCGGACGAGCCGACCTGGCGCTGGATGCAGGACGCGCAGGCCTACCGGCTGCTGGAGCAAGCCCAAGCAGAGATTTCACCCACGCTGCGCGAGCCATTGCTCAACCTGATCCCTCACCTCCTCGCCCCGCGCACGCTCGCGCAAGCGCAGGAGGCCCACTGGAACGTATTTGGCCACACCGTTCGCGGTGATTGTCCACCGCACGAGATCGAGTACGGCGAACTGAAGGCCGACTGGCTCTTCCAACCCCACCGGCTGGCTGACATCGCGGCCTTCTACTCCGCGTTCGGCCTCGAAGTTCCCGATGACGCCGACGAGCGCGTGGATCACGTGGCGATGGAGTGCGAATTCTTCTCGGTGCTGTGCGCCAAGGAAGCCGAGTCGCTGGCCGAAGGATCGCAAGAGCACATCGACATTTGCCGGGACGCGCAGAAGAAGTTTCTTCGCGAGCACCTGGGCCGATGGACACCCTCGTTCACGCGTCGCTTGGAGCGGCTCACGAACGACAGGCTTCTGCAATCGCTGGCTGCGTTTCTGCGCGCGAGCGTTATTCTTGAGTGCGAACGGTTCGGCATCGCCGCCGGCAACGAAGATATCGTCCTCCGTCCCGCCGATGACATGACTGACCCGTGTGGCAAGTGCGGCATCGAGGGAATGAAGTCGGAAACGGCGAACGCATGATTTCGTTCAGAGTTCACGCTTCAGCGTGTTTGGTGAGCGCAACGCGGACACGCTGAAGCGTGAACTCTGAACGACGGCAAACTGATTGGTATGAAACTGCAATACGACGCCGACCTGATCGAAGGTGCGGTCTTTCTCGAAGCCCACCGGCTGGAGAAAACAAAGGAGCGTCTCCTCGCGCTTCGTTATGCTCGGGAGCGGGACAAGCTTTACGACATCAAAGACGCCGACGACCGTAATGATGCCTTCTACAGGTTGCATCGCAAATGGTTCACCGACTTCAGCATCGAAGATCGCCTGGTTGCCGTGCTGAAGGAGTTCCCGCTGATCGAGAAAAGCGCGGCCACGCTGCTGCTGCGCAAGTCCATCATCAAGAAAGATGAGGGCGCGGAGTTATTCGTTCGACCCGATGCGAAGAATGTCGTGATGGCGTTGCGCTGCGAGCGATTCGTCGAAGGCGATGCCTTTTTGACATTTCTGCGGCATGAATTGACCCACATCTCGGACATGCTCGACGAGTCCTTCGGCTACAAGCCCGACATCTCCGTGCCCGACGCACCACCCGCCGAACAGATTTTGCTGCGCGACCGCTACCGAGTCCTTTGGGACACGACCATTGACGGGAGATTGAAACGGGAAGACGTGAAACGTGAGCGGCGCGTGGAGTTTGACAAAGCCTTCTCGCATCTCTCACCGGAGAGACGGGAGGAGCTGTTCTTGCGCCTATGGAACGGCCCACGGCCCACGCATGGCGAACTGTTCGAGTGGTCGAAGAAAGAGCGCATCACGGCTCCCAACCTCCCCGGCGCCCCCTGCCCCCTGTGCAAGTTCCCAACCTTCGCCTGGGCAGAAATGGAGAAACTCGCGCCAGCTACCGTTGTTGCCATCCAGAAACATTTCCCGCGCTGGGATGACTCCCACGGCGCATGCGCTCGCTGCGTCGAAATCTACGAAGCCACGCGGTTCGAAGTTCCTGCCACGCTGTATCTGTAAGCCGAAACAGATCTCGTCGCAAAGAAGTTGCGTCCGACCCGACCGCTGCATATAGTGCGCGCGGGGCTGGGCTCCACGGAAGAAGGGCGGGCGAACCCCGCCAGGGTCGGAAGACAGCAACGGTAGCTTGACCTTTCTCTGCCGTGGTCAAACCTGGCCCCATTAATTTCTAGTAACGGATTACGAGTCCATGCCCCAATACCAGGTCATCGCCCGCAAGTGGCGGCCGCAGCAGTTCGGCGACGTCATCGGCCAGGAACACATCACGCAGACGCTGCAGAACGCGATCAAGAACAACCGCATCGCGCACGCGTACCTGTTCGTAGGGCCGCGCGGAACTGGCAAGACCACGACGGCCCGCATCTTCGCCAAGGCGTTGAACTGCGTGAAAGGACCGACGCTCACGCCCTGCGATGAATGCAGCAACTGCAAGGAAATCATCGCCGGCAACTCGATGAACGTCCTCGAGATTGATGGCGCGAGCAATCGCGGCATTGACGAAATCCGGCAGCTCCGCGACACCGTGAAGTACGCCCCGGCGGGCGCGCGGTTCAAGGTCTATATCATTGACGAAGTACACAGCCTGACCAAGGACGCCTTCAACGCACTGCTCAAGACGCTCGAAGAACCGCCTGAGCACGTGAAATTCTTCTTCGCCACAACCGAGCCGGAGAAGGTGCTGCCCACGATCCTGTCGCGTTGCCAGCGATTCGACCTGCGGCGGATTCCCTCCGCGTTGATCGTCAAGCATCTGGCCTCCATCGCAAAGCAGGAGAAGGTGAAAGTCAGTGAGGACGCCTTGTTCGCCATCGCCCGCGGCGCCGAAGGCGGGATGCGCGACGCCCAATCCGCGCTCGACCAGCTGATTTCCTATTGCGGGACCGAGATTGGCGAGGAGGACGTGCTTGCGATGTACGGACTGACCGGCAGCAAACAAATCCTCTCCTTGGTGGGCGCTGTCCTGCGCGGCGATGCCCCGGGCACGATCTCCAGCCTGTCCGGCATTACCGAGTCGGGCAAAGACCTGCAACGATTGCTCGTGGATTTGATTGGTCACTTCCGCAATCTGCTTCTGCTCAAGCTCGGCCTGGACAGCGCCGACATCATGGACCTCGCCGACACCCAGTTGGCCGAGCTCAAGAAGATTGCGGAAAGCTCGGATGCCGATGTGTTGTTGAACATCGTGGATTTGTTGAGCGCCGCCGAGGGACGCATCCGCTGGTCGCCCGCAAAGAAGATCGTCATGGAGGCGACCTTGCTGAAAGCCATACGCGTCCGGGATGGCATCGGTGTGGACGCGCTGATCAAGAAGTTAAACGACCTCAAACGCGGCGGCGCAGATGGGACTCCTGTCGCTGCAAAGGCCGCCACGCCCGCTGCAGAGCCCAGGCGCGAGGCGAAAGCGCCGGTCAAGAGAATGGAAGCCCAGGAGCCCTCCGCTGTGTATGCTCCTGTCGCCGAATCCAGTCAGCCCTTCAGCGCCACTTGGCGGGAGGTCTTGGAGCGTGTCGGTACAGTAAGTCCGTTCATCAAGTCGCACTTGGTGGATGCCCGACCGGTGTCGTTCGATGGCCGGGTCTTCCTGCTCGGTTACGATCCTGAATTTGCGGGTCACAAGGAACTCGCCGCCGTCCCGCGCACCGTGGAACTGATTCAAACAAAGCTGAAGGAAGTGTTGCGCAAGGATGTGATCGTGAAGTTCGAGATCATCAGCGACCCCACCCTGATCGAACCGACGCCATCGGTTGCTCCCGAAGCTACCTCCAGCGAAGAACCGGAGTCCGGTCCCATTGCGGAGCAATCTGCGAAGACAACTCCGCCCCCGGCCCGCAAACCAACCCGCGACTTCAAGGACGACCCTTTGATTAAGAAGGCGCTGGAGATCTTCCGCGGGCAGATTGTTGACGTTAAGGCCTAAAACTGCAGTAATTTAGAGTAAAACAGAATAATTGGTTGTATTGTAAAGTTTTTGTTTGACATACCAAACAGCCGCCCTATAACTCCACGCCCAGATGGAAACGTGGAAGGAGTTCGACGCGAATGAGGTGACGCACAGTGTTGTGCATCATCTGATGGCGATCCATGAGGTGGGCGAGCGATACGGCGGTTGGGCACGGGTATCCGACATCGCCAGGCGGCTCGGAATCACCCGCGGCAGCGTTTCCATCAACCTCCGCAGCATAAAAGCCCGCGGCCTGGTGACGGATGACGAGCATCATCAGGTCAAGCTCTCCCCGAAAGGCCTCCGGATTGTCCATGGGGCCATCGCGAAGAAGCGGATCGTAAAAGCCTTCCTGCGCGACATCCTCGTGATCCCCGAAGAGCAGGCGGAAATTGACAGTTGCAAGGTCGAGCACCTCATCAGTCACCCCACAGGCCAACGGCTGCTACGGCTTCTCCGCTTTCTGACTTCAGACGAACCGGCCGCGCGCGAGGCGATGGCGCGGCTGCAGGATTTTGACTCACCCTGTCCCGACCCGAAGAAATGCACCTTTTGCAAAGACACCTGTCTGATCGAAGAGTTGGCCGATACGAACTGATCGAACCATGAAAAAGACCCATTCCCCCGAAGTGATCGAGGATCTGAACCGGCTGATGGCGGAGGAGTTGGAGGCGTTCCTCCGCTACTTCCAACTGCGGTACCGACTAAGGGGTGCCGACCGACTCATCGCCGACACGTTCTTTGACAAGGCGATGGAAGAAACAATCGAACACGCCGATGCCATCGCCAAACACATCCGCGTGCTGGGCAAGACGCCGCAGATCAAGATCAACCTCAACGTGGATGGCGGGCCCGTGCGCTTGAAAGAGGCGTTGCAGGAAGCGCTGGCGTTCGAGCAACAGGCACTCGATGCGTACAAGGAATTGTTGCCGCGCGTGGAAGGCAATCCGGGCCTCGAGGATTTCGTCCGGCAGCAGATCGCTACCGAGACCGAGCACGTACAGGAGATTGCAATGTTGGTGGAATAAAAGATTTGAGGGTCGCTGGCAGGTTTTGGCACGCCGCACAACGACCCTCATGGCGAAGCGCGCTAGGGCGCGCCCGCAGGCGAACAATAGGACCGGGCAATGAGCATTGCAACCAGATTCTCGGCCCATTGTCCGCGAACCATGAACGAGACCGTGCCAGTCTCAAAGAAAGAGACTGACAGTGCGAATGATCAGAGAGGCATGGCTGGCCCTTGGGTTGGCCGTGGCAGCGCCCATGTGGGCTGAAACCGAAACAACGACAACGAACAAGGCCATGCACGCGGACACGACCAAAATGCCCGACGTGCGCGTGTATGGCGAGGCTACCGGCGGCGCGCCGGGCGTCGAGCATCTGCCTGACACGACGGGCACGTTCATCTACGAAGGCAAGAAAACGTCGGTCGTCAACAGCGATGAAGCGCCACCGGTGATTGACAACAACTTTCGCCAGGAATTTTCGCAACTGCCCGGCCTGCTCGTCTCGGAGATGACGATCCCAAGCCAGGTCAACCTCAACTACCGCGGCGTCGGAGATCCCCACGAGTCGGAGTACCTGCTTCAACTCAAAGACGGCGTCCCGATTGTGTCGGATTGGTTCGGCTACTCGACCGTGTACTACGCGCCCCCGCTCGGTTCAATCGCACAGGTGCAGTTGATTCGTGGCGGTTCGGCCCTGTTATATGGGCCTCAGCCGGGAGCGATCATCAATTACGTCACGCGTCGCCCGCCGCTCGACAAGAAGTTCACGGCGAGCACGCTCCAGATCGGCGGCTCGTACGATCTGTACTCGACCTATAACGAGGCGGCGGGCACCGTGGACCGGCTCGGCTATCTCGCCTACTACGACCACACCCAGTCCGACGGCCCGCGCGACAACTCCGATTACCACATTGATACGGGCGGTGTGAAACTGCTGCTCGATGCCGACCGCGACGCCCGGTGGATCTTTGATTTCTACGGCTACAGTTCCGAGAGCGGCGAAGCGGGACGGTTGAGCCCGGCTCAGTGGGAATCCAACCCTGACTTCACACGCACCCCGGATGATCGTATCTGGATTGAAAGGTACGTGCCGAGCATCACCTACGAGCGCGACCTCTCCGACACGTCGCTGCTGGAAGTCAAAGCTTGGGGCGGCTACCAGGACCGTTTCAGCCGCCGGCAGACCGGTGGCGGAGCGAGTGCCAACCTGGACCGGCAGGAGTTCAACTTCGGCGGACTCGACGCCCGGCTCGCGCATCAATACGAGGCGTGGGAGAACGATCACACTTTCACCGGCGGCGCCACGACGTATTTTTCCAGCAGCCCTCGATCGCGTCATCTTGGCACGCCGCGCACGGATACTTCGGGCACGCCCGTGTTCGATTTGGACCGCTACACGTACTATGGAGCGGTCTTCGCGGAGAACCGGTTCCGGTTTGGAAAGTTTGCCGTGGTGCCGGCGTTGCGTCTCGAGTTCGTCTCGCTTGATGTGAAGGAGAACTCCAATAGCTCGGTGACCCGCAGTTTGATTGACGACAGCTACATCTCCGTCGTGCCGCTGGGCGGACTGGGATTGACCTATGACCTGCCGGCCAAGAATCAGGTGTACGCCAACTTCTCGACCTCCTACCGGCCCAAGGAATACGACGACCTCGCCAACCCGACCAGCAACACCCAGCAGTCCCCGTCCGGCCTCGATGAGTCGTACGTGTATCAATACGAAATTGGCGTGCGCGGCCAGCCGGCAACATGGTGCGCGTACGACACCAGTTTGTTCTTCATTGATTACGACAACGTCATCGAGACGCAGGTGATCGGGGCCGGGCCCGACACCGAGCGCTCCAACTCGGGCCAGGCGCGTTATTATGGCTGGGAAGGTGCCGCCGAGGCCGACTTGATCGGCATCGTGGACGCGCTGGCCGACACCCAGCACGGCGAGAAGATCGGCAAACTCAATCTCTACGGCAACGTCTCGCTGCTCCATGCCGAGTTCGTGGATGGTCAGTTCGAGGGCAACCGGCCCTCGTACGCGCCCGACTACATCGTCAAATCGGGCGCACTCTACCGGCTGCGCGACAACGTGAAGGTGGCGATGCAAGGCCAGTTTGTGGGCGATTATTTCTGGCAGGACAGCAACGGAGCGGGCACCGTCGGCACGAAGGAGGTTCCCTCCTACGTCATTTGGGACCTGACCGGGGAGATCGCAGTCTGGAAGAAACTGGTGAGCTTTGTCGGGGGCATCAACAACATCTTCGACCGCGATTACTACTCGCGGGTCCGCGCTGATGGAATCGAACCGCTCCCGGGGCGGACCTTCTATGCGGGAGTTCGGATTGCATGGCCATGAAATTCAAACTCATCCTCATCCTCCTCCTGCTTCTGTCGGGATCGCTGGCTTGGGCGGCGGATCCCGACACGCTGAGCGTCGCTTTCCAGCCACAGGAGAACCCGGAAAAACTCCAGCTCAAGGCAAAACAGATGACCGAGTTTCTGTCGAAGGAACTCGCGATGCCGGTCAAAGTGTATCTGCCGACCGATTACGCTGTGGTGGTCGAAGCGCTGCGGGCCGGGCACGCGCACGTGGCTTATTTCAGCGCCTGGCCGTACCTGCTCGCCCACAAACTCGCCGGCGCCGACATCATCGCCGCCGAGGAACGTGGCGGGCAGACGCACTACTACTCGCAATGGTACACGCGCGCCGACACCGGCATCGCCTCGCTCAAGGACGCCAAGGGCAAGAAGGCGGCGTTCACCGCGCCGAGTTCCACCTCAGGCTACCTCTTCCCGCTCGCGAAGCTGGTCGAAGACGGCCTCATCGAAAAGAAGGGCAACCCGATGAACTATTTCAGCCACGTCACGTTTGCGGGCGGCTACGAACAAGCGCTCAAGGCGCTCGTGAATAAACAGGTGGATGTCGCGGCGGCCAGCGACTATGCGTTCGCCCGTTATCTCAACGCGGAGGAGCAAACGCAGGTGAAGGTCATCTGCAAACAGGGGCCGGTGCCGACGCACTGTGTGGCCGTGCGGAACACGCTCACCAAGCCGTTGCGCGACAAAATCCAGGCCGCCGTGCTCAAGCTCAATCAGCCCGAGAACAAGGACCTGCTCCAGTCTGTCTATGGCGCCGAGAAGATCGTCCCCACTACACATGAAATTCATGTCAGCGCGCTCGCCAACGCCCTCGCGCTTACCGGTCTGGATTATCCATTGAAGAACAAATGACACCCACCACCACAGTCCGCCAAGCGGTGACGTCCGCGATCCAGCGCGAGGCGACCGAGCCGGCGCCGATTCTCGACGTGCGCGACCTCACCGTCCATCGCGGCGACCATCGCGCCGTCCACAACGTCTCGTTCCAGGTCCGCGCGGGCGAGTTCCTCGCGATCATCGGACGCAGCGGTGCGGGGAAGACATCTCTTGTTCACACGCTGGCCGGGTTGGTCACTCCCTCAAGCGGCTCGTTGAACTGGACCGATAGCCCCGCCGCAGACAACGGCGATGGCCGACGACTCGCGGTGCTCTTCCAACATTACCGGCTGGTGCCGCAGCTTTCGGCGTTGACCAACGTCCTCGGCGGACGACTCGGAGAGTATCCTTGGTGGCGGACTTTGTGGGGATTCCCCAGTGCGGAAACGAATCGCGCTTGCGAGATGCTGCATTCGCTCGGCGTTCCCGACGGACGCTGCAAACTCGCCGCGCGCCGACTGAGCGGCGGCGAACAGCAGCGCGTCGCGGTCGCCCGGGCCTTGATCCAGAAACCGCGCATCCTGCTCGCCGACGAGCCCGTCGCCAGTCTCGATGCCGAGACCGCGAACCAGATCATGCAACTCTTCTCCGAGTGGAACCGTACGCGCAAGCTCACCGTCGTCTGCGTGTTGCACGACCTTGAAATGGCCGAGCGATATGCTGCCCGGGCGCTGGTGCTCGACCGCGGCCAGTTGGTGTATGACGGCCCGTCGCGGAATTTGCAGACAATCGTTCGCGAACGACTCCAATGGAAAACCCTCTTGTAACCAGGAAGCGCGTCTGGAACGTCGTGCTCATCGCCGCCGCTGCGGCGCTCTACATCTGGGCGCTGCGCGGCACCGAGTTTCAGTGGACGAAGGTCGCGCAGAGCGTGCCGCACGCGTGGGATTTCCTCCAACGCATGATGCCGCCCGACTGGTCGGTGCGCGGGAACGCCTTCGCCGCCCTCGTTGAAACCGTGCAGATGGCGCTGCTGGGGACGACGCTCGGCGCGCTCGTATCGCTTCCGCTCGGCGTGATGGCCGCGCGCAACCTCTCTCGACCGTGGTTGTTCATCACCGCGCGCGGGCTGCTCAATTTGATCCGCACCATTCCTTCCATCGTGTGGGGACTATTTTTCGTCGCCGCGGTTGGGCTCGGTTCGTTCTCCGGCGTGCTGGCGTTGAGTTGCTACACCGTCGGCTATCTCGCCAAATTCTACTACGAGACGTTCGAATCCATGGACGACGCCGCGGCGCAGGCGCTCCGCGTCGGCGGGGCGAGCAAACCGCAGGTGTTCCAGTACGCCATCCTGCCGCAATCGCTGCCGCTGTTGCTCAATTACACGCTGTTCATCCTGGAATACAGCATCCGGGCCGCGACGATCCTCGGCGTGGTCGGCGCGGGCGGCGTCGGCGCGTATCTCTACATGTACATCGGCAACTTCGACTATCAGAAAGCGGCCACGATGCTTGTGATGCTGCTCGCCGTCGTGATCGCGATGGACTGGTTGAGTGCCCGCGTCCGACAGGTTGTGCTGCATGGACGCAACGCGCAGCCGACTCTCGCACCCGCACGCCTTTGAAACCGCATGAATCTCCCGGCAACCCAAACGATCCCTTGGCCGGTTGGCTTGGTCTCCTTCTACAATCGCCGGCGAATTCTCTGCTCCTTCGCGATGTCGGCGGCACTGCATCTGGCGGTGCTGGCGGTTCTCTTCCATCTCAGGGATGGCGAGTTCCGACCTGCCGAGTTTGGAATGGAAGCGCGCCCGACCACCTTGTCGGTCACATGGATTGAAACCGTCGCTCCGCTGCCGGCGGAGGTACCACCATCCCCGCCGCCTCCTGCCCCGGTTGTCGAAGTGCCGCCGACACCGGCAGTGAAAGAACCGAAGCCTGAGCCGGTGGCGCCCGCGGAGCCGGCACAGATCATCCCGCAAACCGCTTCTCCAGACGCACCCGTCGCAGAACAACCGGCTCCCCCTGCCGCAGAGCCGGCAAGCGTCCCGGCCGCCACCGAATCAACGGCGCCGGTCGCCGCCCCGACTACGGAGCACACCGGATCGTCCGAAGGCACCGTGACGGAAGCCAAGCCCGATCACCTGCACAATCCGCCTCCGAATTACCCACGGCTCGCTCGCGAACGTTGCTGGCACGGCACCACGCGCCTGCGCATCGAGGTGTTGACCTCCGGCCTCGCCGGACACATTCAGATCGTGAACAGTTCCGGCTACCGGATTCTTGATGAAGCCTCCGTGGAAACGGTTCGCCAGCACTGGAAGTTCCTGCCTGCCCGGCGGGGCAATGTGGCTGTGGACTCCTGGGTGGAGCAAGACATCGTTTTCCAGCTTCGACGCGGCTGATGACCACCATGAGGGACTTTAATCCACCGAGCCGAATGGGATATCATTCATGAATTCAGCGACAAGCATCTCGTCACAAGAGTCGTCCGTGGGCAAGCGACGGCTGCACGAGCTTCCGTCCGGCGCACATGGTGTGGTCCACTCCGTCGGAAGATCGGACGCTGCCTTGCTTCGCCTCCTGGCCATGGGACTCTGTGCCGGGCGCGAAGTCGAGGTCGTGCGGAAGGGGAATCCGTTGATCCTGCAAATGCTCGGCGCCCGCATCGGCGTGTCGGAGCGTGTGGCCGATCACATTCTGATCGAGCGCTGCACGTGCCCCCAATGCTGCGGCAAGAAGGGGGCGACACCGGCAGAACAACGCCGTTGACGGATCGTTCGCGCCCACTGCGTGCCCCATCTTCTCGCTGACATGAATCCCGAACTGGCTTCTGCCACACCCGCCCCCGCACAAATGGCGGCAAGACGATGTTGTTCAACGCGCTGACCGGCCTGCGTGCGCAAACCGCAAACTATCCCGGCACAACGGTGGAACGGCGTCGAGGGCGGTTCCATTTGGGCGAGCGGTCCATCGAATTGCTCGACCTTCCCGGCCCCTACGACCTCCGCGCGGGAACCGAACCTCTGGACCGAACGACTGGACCGCGTCCTGACGTAGCCGGTGATCGGCGTGCTGGCGTTTCTGACCGTCATGCTGGGG
The DNA here is from genome assembly GCA_964582645.1 of uncultured Verrucomicrobiota bacterium. Classification (GTDB taxonomy): domain Bacteria; phylum Verrucomicrobiota; class Verrucomicrobiia; order Palsa-1439; family CAZOTB01; genus CAZOTB01. The sequence goes on from CAZOTB010000133.1 coordinate 11,158, forward strand.
GTGTTTTTTCTGATCTTCCGGATTGCGCATATCCCGATGGACTTGATTGACGTGCTGTTGAGCGGGCTCGGCGGCTGGATTTCGAGACACATGCCGGACAACGATCTCCGCGGACTTCCGGTGCAACGGATCATCGGCGGGATGGGCGGGCTGCTCGTGTTTGTTCCCCAGATTTGCATCCTGTTTTTCTGCCTTTCACTGCTTGAAGACACCGGCTACCTGGCCCGCGCGGCGTTCGTGATGGATCGGCTGATGCGACGCGTGGGGCTGCCGGGCAAGGCGTTCGTGCCGCTCCTGTCCGCACACGCCTGCGCCATCCCGGCCATCATGGCCACGCGAGTCATTGATGACAAACGCGACCGGCTGGTCACAATCCTGGTTGCGCCCCTCATGTCCTGTTCCGCCCGCATTCCCGTGTACAGCATGTTGGCAGCACTGTTGTTTGCCGACGACGCGTGGAAGGCATCCCTGGTGTTCACGGGCGCGTATGCCCTGGGCATTCTCGGCACCCTCGCAGCAGCGTTTGTGTTCAAACGAACGATCCTCAAAGGCGAGACCCGTCCATTGGTTCTCGAATTACCCAGTTACAAAATGCCAAGCCTCCGCACCGCGTTCCTCACCGTCCTGGATCGCGCCTCGGTGTTCGTCCGAAAGGCCGGGACGGTGATCCTTGTGATCTCCGTCGTGTTGTGGGCGCTGGCGACCTATCCGAGGCGCTGGCGACCTATCCGAAAAGCGAGCCGCCCGCGGAGGTGGTCGTTCTGCAAGAACGAGCGCAGAGTCTGCTCGCCCAAGGCGCGACGGAACAAGGTCAGGACATGCAGGCACGCGCCGACCGACTGGCCAGCCATCACGCTCTGGCCCATTCTACTGCCGGTCAAATCGGACGATGGATCGAGCCGGTGATCCGTCCGCTTGGATTCGATTGGCAGATCGGGATCGGCATCATCCGTTCGTTCGCTGCGCGGGAGGTGATCGTCTCCACCCAGGCGATCAGTCGTCGCGAGACGAATAGTTGGAAATGGCCCGCGATCCAGTTGGGTTACATGACCCTACCGGCTTACGTTGCTTCTCTCGCCGTGTACCAGGCACTCCGCGCGTCCGGTGTCGCGTAAGCCGCTTCACCCATAGATCAAGAGCTTGATGCTCGGCGGCAGGTCGCGCGCGACGTCGGTGACGACGTTTCCTTTCAGCAACTTCACGAAGCTGCCGCGATGCGAGCCGCCGAGAATCAGCAGATCCACACCGACAATGGCGGCGATGTCCAGGATCGTGACCGCGGGCGCATCGCTGACGCTGTAGAGCGGAATGACGGGCACTTCGCCCGCGAGTTTCTGCACCTCCCCAAAGATGTGGGATGCCTGGGCGTCGTCCTGCCAGCGCGCGGTGCGTTGTCCAAGCATCTGCACTGCGATCTCGTTCACGTATAACACGTAGAGCGTCGCTTTGCGCAGCCTGGCCTCCTCGATGGCGAAGCGCAGAGCGGGGGTGATGCCGCGCGCCGCGACGAGGATGGACGCGGCTGCCTTCTCCTGGCTGAGCGACAGCGTCTCTGCCGAGCGAGCCACCACGGCCGACACACCACGCTTGCGCTCGAATTCGCGATGGAACAGGTGCGCCACAAGCCCCACCGAGAGCACGCTGGCCGCAAAGAAGAACGCGTTCTTTTTCTCGACGATGAGCGTTAAACCGATCAACGCCATGATCACGAACGTCACGAACATGAACACCCGCTGCCAGATTCGAAGGTCCGCCTTCCGATAGAGGGATGTCGAGCCGAGTGTGATCGCGATCGCGCCCACCACCCCGACGGCGTAGAGCGCGGCCAGGTCGGTCAGATCACTCTGTATCGTCAAGACCCAGATCGGCGCCAGCGTCGCGATCACCAGCGGCAGCCACGGCACGCCCCAGGGATTCAGTCGGCCGAAGAGTCGCGGGAGATCGTTCTCCCGCGCCATCATGTAGATCACGGCGACCATCGCAACGATGGCGGTGTTGGCGGCGGACAACAGCAGCAGCGCGAACACGACGCCCACCACCACGCCGAACCATTTGCTCACGAACACCTCGCCCATATGGCGGAGCATGTCCTCCTTGTGGAGCTCGCGATCCATGTCGGGAATGGCGTGCATCGCCCACCCGAGCAGCGCCGTGAACAGGCACACCTCGATCATCACCGGGATCACGGTTTTGCTGCTGGCGATCCGAATCGAAGGCTTGTCGTCGGTCGAACCGGGATCGAGCTTCATCACGCCCGTCATGTTCGCCACCGCTTCGACGCCCGACAACGCGAGCACCACGCCGACGAAGTTCGACCAGTTCGTCCACCCGCTACTCGTGGTCGGCTCGATGTGCGCCTCGGCCAAATGCGGCGCACTGGCGAGGGCGAGAATGACGACCGTGATGACGGTCGGGATGGCCAACAAGATCGCCATGCTGCCGCTGTGTTTTGGCCCGAAGAAATTCATGCCACCGAGGACGGCAAGAGCGATCAATGTCAACGCCACCACCTGCTCATGGCTGAGATTCAGATAGTCCGCGACGTAGTGAAACGCCTCGAGCGCGCTCAACGACGCGGTGACGATGTAGCCCGCGATCAGCAGGAGCGCGCCGACGACGGCGAGCACTTCCGAGTGAGGACGGGCGCATGAGAACACGCCCCCGCCATCGGGGAAGTTCCGGCAGACCCAGATGTAGTTGATGCCGACGACGCAGGTGAGGAAACACATCGCCAGGATCAACGGAAACGACGCGTAGCCTGCGAGCGCGAATCCCAGACCGAGCACGTACGCCTTGCTCGTGCCCCAGTCGCCGTACAACAGGGCGGCACCGCGCCGCCAGTCCACGTTGCGAGGTCGCCGGACGGGAATCATGGACGTCTGTGAATGCGTGTCCGCCATAGGTTTCGGTGTCGTCATCCTCGATCCGGTGCGCTGCGAAAGTGGGGTCACTTTCGTAGGTAGATTGCGCCAAGACAAGCCGAAAGCGAGCGCCGCAGCAGGCAGGTCGTTTCGCCGTCCTACGGCCGACTTTCGCTGCTCGGGGGCAGCTTGAGGGTGGTGCGTTTCGGAATTTGCCCATGAAGCTCCGTCTCATTGATCGCCATGACGCGGGCACGGGCCTTCTGCGCGTAAGAGCTCTCCGGATACCTCAAGATGATCTGCTGCATCGTATCACGGGCCGAAGCGTAGTCGTGCTGGAACTCGACCTGGATGTCCGCGAGGCGGTTCGCCAGGAACACCCACGTCTCCGGTTTGGTCTGGTTCTCCATGGCGAGTCGGATCTGTCGCAGCGCCGCATCATACCTTTGGAAATGCCGGCAGAGAATCTCGGCGATGCGGACGTGGCCGGTGGTGTCGTTGGGATGTTGCTGCAGCACCTTGTCGAACTCGATCAATGCCTCGGCGTACTTTCCCTCGCGCAAGCGGGCTTCCGCCACGCTGTATTGGGGGCGCACCTCGATCGAGTCTTCATCGTGGGCGTAATAGAAACTTGCCGCGCGATTGCCGGCGCCGAGTATGAGTTTGCCCAGAATCGCCATCAGCAGAAGGAATCCGATCGCGAGCAGCGGGGCGTACTTCACGGGATGTTGGAGCGCCAACACGATCGTGGCGTATGCCAACCAGATCATCGCCAGACCGAGAAAGATTTTGATCCCGCTCCACACGGCGCGGCGCCAGTTCATCACGAGGAATGGTAGCGCACGGACGCGAAATGCCAAGACAAGTCGTGCGCCGTTACAGCACGCGGGGGAGTTGTGCCATGAAGTAGTCGAGTTGGCGCTGCGTAACCACCAACGGCGGAGTCAGCGTGAGAACGTTGTGGTCGGTGCCGCCGCCCAGGACGATCACGCCGCGGCCCAGCAGCGCTTGCACGACGCGCCAGCACTCGGACGCAGAACTCAGCTCGATCCCGATCAGCAAGCCTCTGCCGCGAACGCAAAGTCGGGGGTGGAGGATTGAGAGTCGAGCGAGAAGCGATCTTCCCATCTGATCGGATCGGACGACGAGATCGCGATCCTCAATTTCACCGATGGCAGCAAGCGCCATCGCGCAGCCGAGCGGATTGCCCAGGAACGTGCTGGTGTGGATCGCCTCCCCCGTGGAGCGGGGCCAGGAGTCCATGACCGAACTCTTGCCAATGCACGCCGAGATGGGAAAGCCACCCGTCATCCCTTTGCCGACACAGATGAGGTCGGGAACGACGCTCGCGTGTTCACAGGCGAACCACCTCCCTGTGCGCCCAAAGCCGGTGAAAATCTCGTCGAGGATGAGCAGCAGCCCGTGTTTGTCGCAAAATGCCCGCAGAGCGGGAAGGAACTCCCCTGGCGGAATGATCACGCCCGCACGTCCCTGGATCGGCTCGACGAGAACCGCACCGATGTCGCGGCCGGGAAGCCGGGCCGGGACGCGGCCGTAAGGGAGGTGGACCGTGAAATGTCCGAGTTGTTTCTGAAACGGCTTACGGAAATCAGAACGCGAAGTTGCGTCGAGCGCGCCGTAGCCCAGACCGTGATATCCGCCCTGGAAAGCGATGACCCCGCGTCGTCCGGTGTGGATGGCTGCCGTCTTGAGTGCCGCTTCGACGGCTTCGAAGCCGGAATTGGTGAACAGCGCCTTCCCCCGATGCTTCCATCGGCCAAAGGTCAGTTGCACCAACCTCTGCGCAAGACGCACCTTGAGTTCGTGCGGATGTACATCGCCCATCCCGTGTAGCAGCTTGCCGGCTTGTTTCCGTAACGCAGCGACCACGCGCGGGTTGGTGTGGCCTACGCCCATCACGGCGAATGCGGCCGTCATGTCGAGATAGACGTTGCCGTCCACGTCCTCGACGTTGGAGCCGAGTGCCCGTTTCCAGAAGATCGGCCAGCGGTCATCCACGTAGGTCGTGTTCGGACACTCAACCACTCGCAACCGGTGCGCAAGACGCCGCGAGTTTGGCCCGGGGATGGGTGTGAGCAAACGGGGAAGGTCGCGGCCGGTCATACGCCCCGCTGTTTGGGATCCCAGATGAGTTTGTGCAACTGGAGTTGAAATCGAACGGGAAGTTTGTCTTCGAGAATCCAGCCAACCAGTCGTTGTGGATCGAGCCGTCCCCACACGGGCGAGAAGAGCACATTGCAGCGCGCACTGAGCTCGTGTTCCCTCAGCTTCTCTCTCGCCCACTCGTAATCAGCGCGATCGGCGATCACGAACTTGACCTCGTCCTGCGCCCGGAGGTGGGCGATGTTCGCATAGAGATTGCGTGCGACCTCGCCGCTGCCGGGACACTTGAGGTCCATAATGCGGACAACCCGGGGGTCAATCCCGCTGATGTCGTGCGCACCGCTCGTTTCGATCAAGACCCGCTTGCCCAGATCGCACAGGCGGGTCATCAGCGGCAGCACACCGGCCTGGAGCAACGGTTCGCCGCCAGTGATCTCGACGAGCGGGCAGTCCAGTTTCACCACGCGATCCACGATTTCATCAAGCGAGACACGGTGGCCTTCATAGAACGCGTAGGCTGTATCGCACCACGTGCAACGCAGATCGCACGCGGTCAACCGCACGAAGACGCACGGCAGCCCCACCCAGGACGATTCGCCCTGGATGCTCTTGTAGATTTCGTTGACGACGAGCGTGTCGGACATGACGCAAACATGGAAGGCTGGAAGATGGGATGGATGGATGGGAACTATCGTTCACGCATTCTTCCAAGCTTCCATTCTTCCAACCTCACCTTTGCCCCAACTCTACCAGCAAACCGCGCGGGATGAAAACGCCATTTGTTCCCGGTGGCCGAGCGGCGACACCCCTGACCCTCCCCTCTGCGACATTGCGTCTCCCCGAAAACACGCAGCGGCGCCCCAAACGGAGCGCCGCTGCTTGCTGGTCCCTGACTTATGCCCTCTGTTCTCCGTGAACCAGGAACGGATAACGAATAACTGATCACCGATGACTTCGTTCGGTCACGGCTGCGGCGTGGGTGTGTTGCCACCGTTCGATCCGTTGCCGTTCCCGTTCCCACTGCCGCTGTGGCCGCCGGGATGATCCACGATCTCGCGGACTGGCCGTCGCGCGGGTGTACAGGCAATAGCTCTCTGCTTCCTCGACGAACCGCCGCTTGGTCGTCGAGCGCAGTTGATAGGGATTGACGAACGACGAGTCGGCCATCTGCCCATAGACCGGGTAGGCGAAATGTCCCTTGTGCGCCACGCACAGAAACAGGCAGGAGATCCGTTCATCCCCTTCGCCGTACCATTGTTTGCGAAACGGAAATATCTGCGCCGCGGACCCGCCCGGATTCTTGCTGTGGGAATCATTACACGCCGGATCGTTGGTCACGCGGAATCAGGGTCGGGTCCAAATATTCAAGATTGTTCTTGATTCTTGGGGGCTGGCTTCTGGCAGGCAGAGGCTAAATTATTGAAAAATTGAGACCTGACCCCGATGGCTTCTCTGTGACCCCGAGGGCTTCTCTCCAAAGTGCTCTGGGCAAAGCGCTGCGGTACGCGCTCAACGAGTGGGAAGGGTTGACG
>CAZOTB010000134.1:0-17476 GCA_964582645.1 uncultured Verrucomicrobiota bacterium
GTCGCGGCCCATCGGGAAACGGCCTCGAAGAACCGGAGAAAATCGTCTCCCTCACTCGCGGGAAGAATCCATCGCCCCGAGAAAACCCATCGAACAGCCCGCAAAACCGGATTCTTTTTCATCACAATGCCTGATAGAAACCATCCGCAGAAAACGTGAGAGCGCACAGTCGTCGCGATCGACAGGCAAGTCGCGAAGAAGCGCAGAGGGAGAATCATTCCAATTGATGAGACCACAGCCACTTGGCTATCGATTTGTGCGAAGCGCAGGGGCGAGGTGGTTGACCTGAAGGGCGAGCAGTTCTTCGATGCGCGGTCGGCTCTCCATGAAGCCGCTGGCGTCGAACCAAAGCAAAACGGGCTGCGACACTCTTTCGCTTCGTACCACCTCGCCAAGATCAAGGACGCGAACGAGACGGCGCAGATCATGGGACATACCAACGTGAACCTCACTCACGATCATTACAAACAAATCGCCAGGGAGAAGGATGTGGAGAGGTACTGGTCGTTGCGACCTGCTGAATCCAAGAGGGTGATCTCCATCGCCGCAGCCTGACTTTTGTTACCTCTACTTTATACGGAGGCGCTTCCAAGTGAAAATCTGCGAGAGGATTTTTTACGTAAGTCCTTGCGGGAGGACTGGAGCCAACGGTCGGATTCGAACCGACGACCTGCGGTTTACGAAACCGCTGCTCTAACCAACTGAGCTACGTTGGCGTCCCAGTGACAGACCGGCATAGTATTGCATGTTCTATTCCGCTGGCAAGTATGCAAATACAACTCGGTCACAGCCAGTCACCCCCACCGGCAAGGAGTTGGCGGGCGGCCAGCTCGTCTAGACGGATCTGCATCTGCAACGCCTCGGCGGACTCGAATTTTCGCTCGTCCCTCAACTTGCAGATGAAGCGCACCTCAATCTCATTGCCGTACAAGTCCCCGGCAAAGTCCAAGAGGTGAAGCTCCAGACGACGGTCGGTTGTGCCGGTGGTAACGGTCGGACGAACGCCGATGTTCACCAAGCCACTCAGAGTCCGTCCTGCGTGCCGAGCGCGCACGGCATACACGCCGTTGGGAGGGGCGACCTCGTTGTGAAGATTGAGATTCGCAGTGGGATAACCCAGTTTGCGCCCGAGTTGATCGCCGCGTTCGACGGTGCCAAGCACGCTGAAGGGCCGCCCCAACATCCGTTCCGCCTTGCCTAGATCGCCCTCGGCCACGACGCGACGGATGGCGGTGCTGCTGATTGTCTCGCCCTCCGAGGCGATGGGCGGAATCACGTCCACGCGCACGCCGCGCTGCCGACTGAACTCGAGGATCGTCTGCACGTCCCCGGTGCGGTTGCGGCCGAATCGAAAACCGTGTCCCACACAGATAGTCTGGAGCGCGGATGCAGATTGAAAGAGTTGGGCAAGAAATGTCTCTGGCTCTGTCTGTGCGAATTGCGATGTGAAGGGAACGATGAGGCAGACCGGCACTTGCAGTGATTTGATCAACTCGAGTTTGTGATGGGTCGAGGTGAGCAACGGCGGCGCTTTGTCTGGCGCGAGTGCGCGGATGGGATGCGGATCGAATGTGAGCACGACAGCAGTTCCGCCAACGGCACGGGCGTCATCCAGTGCGGCGGAAATCACTGCCTGATGTCCGAGATGGACACCGTCAAACACGCCGATCGCAACGCAAATCCGGTCACCAATCGTGGACAACTCCGGGAGACTGCGGATGATCTTCATCCGTCAGGTTCTCACCTCCCACATCGGAGTGATCCATTGGGTGAGCTGGTCACGCGGGGTGGAGAGGATTTGATCCAGAGTGTGCGCGTTCTCGATGGAAAAGTTGCCCGATCGCGTACGGCGCAATGTCGCGAGATGGCCGCCGCAGCCCAGGGTATCGCCGATGTCGGCGCAGAGAGTGCGGACGTACGTTCCCTTGGTGCAACGCAGGCGGAACGCAATGTCGGGTAGAGAGACTTTGAGCACGCGCAACTCAAAGATGTGCACGAGCCGGGGTTTGCGTTCGATCTCGATGCCTTTGCGGGCGAGTTTGTAGAGCGGTTTGCCCTCGTGTTTGATGGCCGAGACCATCGGCGGTGTTTGATAGATGTCGCCGACGAACTTCTTGCAGGCATCGTTGATTTGTTCCTCGTTCAATGCCGGTACGTCCCTGGTCGCAGTCACCTTGCCGTCGGCGTCCTGCGAATCGGTGGCAACGCCAAGCCGCAGCGTGCCTTCGTAGTCTTTGTTGTCGGCGAGGAGCTTCTCGGAGAGCTTGGTTGCCTTGCCAAGCACGAGGATGAGCAAGCCGGTGGCGAGCGGATCGAGCGTGCCGCAGTGGCCGACTTTCTTGAAACCGAAATGGCGGCGCACGGCGTCCACCACGTCATGCGAGGTGCACCGCGGCGGTTTGTCCACGAGGAGGATGCCGTCGAATGGAGTGAGGTCGGGGTTCACGGTTCAGGGTTCAGAGGTTCGCCGCAGCGAGGACTTCGTCAATTTTTCCCAGCACGGCGCGTTCGACCTCTTCGCGGCTGCCCTTGATGCGCGCGCCGGCCGCCTCGGCATGACCGCCGCCGCCGAAATGCATCGCCACTTGGTTCACGTCCACCTGCGCGCTCTTGGAACGGAGGCTCACCCGGATCTTTTCTTCCTCGGCTTCTTCGAACAATGCAGCCACGATGACGGAATCAATCGAACGGACGTGGTCAATCAGACCTTCGTTGTCCTCGGGTTTGGCGCCGGTCTGTTCGTACATCTCCTTCGTAATCCAAAAGCTGCCGAGCTTGCCGTTGTGACCGAGCTTCAGGTTGTCGAGAATCTTCTGGAGCAACCGCAAGCGCCCGATGGGAAAGCTCTCATAGATCTTCCGTGAGACGCCGGCCACGTCCACGCCCAACTCGATCAGGTCGGCGCAATCGCGCATGCAACGCGGGGTGGTGTTCGGATACTGGAACGAACCCGTGTCGGTCGAGATGGCGGCGTACAGGTTCGTGGCCATGTCCACGTTGACCTTGTAGTTCATGGCGCGAAAAAACTCGTAGAGGACCTGCCCGGTCGCGGGCGACGCGGGATCAATCAACGACAGGTCGCCGTAGCCGTCGTTGCTGGCATGATGATCCATGTTGATGAGGTATTTGCGCGCGGCGATGGCATCCTTGACCCTGCCCAACCGCTGGAAGCTGGCATTGTCGAGCGCAAACACGACCTCGAATTCGCGCGGCTGCGCAGGCGGTTGCTTGACCCAGTCGGAGTGTGGCAGAAACGCATACTTGCCCGGCACGGGATCCTGATTCCAGACCTCGACCTGCTTGCCCATGTCGCGGAGCAGGATTCCCATGGCGAGCTGGGAGCCGATGGCGTCACCGTCTGGCCGCATGTGCGAAGCGACGAGGAAGTGATTGTACTTGCGGATCGTGAAATCAATCGCGCGGTACGTTTCGGCGAACTCGCTCATGGTTTCTTCTGGCCGCTTTCCTTCTCAAGTTCGTCCATGATCTGGAGCAACCGGTCGCCGCGTTCGAGTGAGTCATCGTACTCGAACTCCAGGTGTGGAATGTATTTCAATACGATCCGTTTGCGGAGCTCGTTCTGGATATGGAGGCGCTGACGTTGCAGGAGATGAATCGCATCGCCGCGTTTCGCCTTTGGGCCGATCATGCTCACGTACACACGGGCGGTCTTGAGATCGGAGGCCACTTCGGCGCCCGTGACGGTGATCAACCCGAGGTCACCCGTGGACACATCGCGTCGAACGATTTCGCTGACCTCCTGCTTGACCAACTCGGACACTCTGCGGATGCGAAGATTCATGAGGCGGTAAATGATTATTGGTTATTCGTTGTTGGCTGATGGTGATCCCGCGAAGAGACCATGTGCTGTTTACGACTGACCAATAACCGATGACCAACTACAGCTTCTGCGCCACTTTCTCGATTGTGTACGCCTCGATCACGTCGCCGGGCTGGTAATCGGTGAAGTTGACCAGCCGGATGCCGCACTCGAGGCCGGCGCGGACTTCGTTGACGTCGTCCTGAAATCGCTTAAGCGTGGCGATCTGACCCTCGAATTGGATTGCCTTGCGGCGCAGCAAGCGCACACGCATGTTGCGCGAGATGCGTCCATCGCTCACCATGCAGCCGGCCACCAGACCCTTGCTGATCTCGAACACCTGCTTCACTTCGGCGTGGCCGATGATGATCTCGCGCGAAATCGGTTCGAGCAGCCCGGACATCGCCTCGCGAACCTGGTCCACCAGTTCGTAGATGATGCGGTACAGCTTGATTTGCACGCCCTCGTGCTTGGCAGTATCCGTGACACCCGCCTCGTTGCGCACGTTGAAGCCGATAATGACTGCCTTCGACGCGCTCGCGAGCATCACGTCCGTTTCGGAAATGTTGCCCACGGCGGCATGAATGATCTCGATGTCCACCTTGTCGGTGGGCAGTTTCTTCATCGTCTCGCGGATCGCTTCGAGCGAGCCCTGCACGTCGGCCTTGAGCACAACCCTGAGGACCTTGCGCTGGACGTCGGCCAGTTGATCGAACAAATTTTCCAGCGTGACCTTCGGGCCCGTTTCGATCTTGCCTGCCCGCGCTTCGAGTGTGCGCTGCTCGGCCAGGTCACGCGCCTCGCGTTCGGAGGGCATTACGTTCAACTCCATGCCCGGCTGTGGCACGCCAGCCAGACCGATTACTTTCACGGGCGTCGCGGGGCCGGCTTCCTTGATGTTCTTGCCCTGATCGTCCACCAACCCGCGCACGCGTCCCCAATGCGGCCCGCAGACGATCGCATCGCCCGTGCGCAAGGTGCCGCGTCGGACGAGCACCGTCGCCACCGGACCGCGTCCTGTCTCCATCTGCGCTTCGATGATGTGCCCCATCGCTTCGCGAGCGGGATTGGCCTTGAGTTCCATGACCTCGGATTGGAGGAGGATCATCTCGAGCAGCTTGTCTATGCCCTTCTTGGTCGTGGCGGAGACTTCGCACATGATTGTCTGGCCACCCCATTCCTCGGGCTGCAATCCCTTGTCCTGCAACAACTGCTTCACCTTCATCGGATTGGCGGTCGGCTTGTCAATCTTGTTGATCGCGACGATGATCGGCACCTTGGCGGCCTGTGCGTGATTCATGGCTTCCAAGGTCTGAGGCATCGGACCATCCACGGCGTCCACGACCAGGATGACGATGTCGGTTACGTTTGCTCCCCGGGCGCGCATGGCGGTGAATGCCTCGTGACCGGGTGTGTCGAGGAACGTAATTTTGCGGAACTGCCCCTTCTTCTCGGGGTCGGGGACGCTGACCTGATACGCGCCGATGTGCTGGGTGATGCCGCCGGCTTCGCCTTGCACGACGTTCGTCTTGCGGATCGCATCGAGCAACGAGGTCTTCCCGTGGTCCACGTGTCCCATGATCGTGACCACCGGCGGACGCGACATCATCTCGTCCTTCTTGTCCACCTTCTCCTTGATCTCCACCTTGGGCGGAGGGGCGTGAACGATGCCGTGGCCTTTGTCGCGTTTCTCGAGCTCGAAGTTGAACTTGTGCCGCTCGCAGAGCTTGGTGGCGACTTCTTCGCTGATGGTCTGGTTGATGGAAGCGAAAATCTTGATCTCCATCAGCTCGGAGATGAGCTGGAATGGCTTGAGCCCGAGTTTGACCGCCAGTTCCTTCACGACGATCGGCGGTTTCATGTTGATCGTCTGGGCGAACTTGGGCTTCGCCGGCGCCGGCGGCGGGGGCGGTGCCACCGGGGCGGCAGGAACAGGAGCGGTCGCTCCCGACTTGGCCACTGCCGGCTGCACCAAGCCGGTGGGTCGCGCGATCGTGGTCGTTCCAGCACTCACTGTGGTTGCGGGAGACGCCGGCTTGGAGGGCGCGGCAATGGCAGTTGCGGCAGCCGCAACCACCGGGGTGATGGGAGCCAGGGGGGCGGCTTTGGGAGCGGGTTTCGGCGGTGGCGGCGGCGTCAGGTCGCCCTTGTAACCGTACTCGTTGGCGATGCGCACTGCATCGGCCATCGAGAGACCACTCGAAGGCTGGCGGGCGTCAATGCCCAAGGCGTGGATCTTGTCCAGAAGCTCCTTGTTACCCAAGCCGAGCTTCTTCGCAAGGTCATAGACCCGTAAGTGTTGCTGTGCAGCCATGCGTTCGACAACCAGCCACCGCTTCGTTGGACTCCGAAGCGTTTCATTGCAGACGACGATTCATTCCCGTCACGTCTCTAGTTCTGCGGATTCATTTTCTCGTGCGCCGCGGCGGCAGCCTCGTGAATTTGCTTCGCCAGCGCCTCGGTGATTCCTTCGACTTCCATCAAATCGGTCAACTCGGCAGCGATGATACCCTCGATGCCGGTAAATCCATGATGCACGAGCTTGTCGGCCAACTCCGGGGTGACCCCGGGCAGCGCCATCAAACTGGCGACCGCGTGCTTGATCTTCTCGTCCATGCCCACTTCGGCAGTGACGCTCTTCTCAATGTCGATCTTCCACCCGGTCAGCTTGTTCGTCAATCGAACATTCTGCCCCTTTTTGCCGATCGCCAGTGACAACTGATCCTCGTCCACCGTTACTACCACACGCTGCTGGTCGGTGAAAACCTGAATATTCTTCAACTTCGCCGGAGAAAGAGCGTTTCCGACGAAGGTTTTCACGTCCTTGTCCCACCGAATAATATCAATTTTCTCGCCGTTCAACTCGCGGACGATGTTTTTGACGCGCATCCCTCGCATCCCGACGCACGCGCCGACGGGGTCCACTTTTTCGTCGTGCGAAATAACCGCAATCTTCGTGCGGTACCCCGCCTCGCGCGCGATGGCTTTGATTTCGACCGTCTTGTCGGCAATTTCGCTGACTTCCAATTCGAAGAGGCGCTTTACGAAATTCGGATGACTGCGGGACAGTATAATCTCCGGCCCGTGCGGCGTCGTCTCGATCGCCAGCAGGAGCGACCGAATCCGGTCGCCCGGCTGGTATTCCTCAGTCGGTACGCGCTCCTTCTGCGGCAACAACGCTTCGGCACGGCCCAAGTCCACGATCACGTCGCTGCGCTCGAACCGTCGCACCGTACCGCTGACGATGTCGCTGACGCGATCCTTGTACTCATCGAGCAGCTTGTCTTTCTCGGCCTGGCGAATCTTCTGCATCATCGCCTGTTTGGCGGTCTGCGCCGCGATGCGGCCGAAATCTTTGGGCGTTACCTCGATCTCAAGGATTTCACCAAGCTGGGCGCCGGGTTTCAGGTCGCGCGCCTTGTTCAGACTGATCTCTTCATGAACCGTGCGGACCCGCTCTACCACCGTGACCTGCGCAAACGCCTTGATGTCGCCTGTCTTGCGGTCAATCACAACCCGGACATCCCTCGCCGGCCCGATGCTCTTCTTCGAAGCGGAAAGGATCGCGTTCTCGATGGCGCTGATGAGGATTTCCTTATCAATCCCCTTCTCGCGTTCGAGGTACTCGATGCCTGCTATGAGGTCGCCGTTCATGTTTTCGTTTTGACGCCACGCTCGATATGCGGACAAAAAAAAGTGGGTTGAAGCCCACTTTCTCAAATCCCTAGCCTGACGTCGCCCAGACTATAACGGCGCGCCGAAAATCGGTCAAGGGGGTAATACATGAGCCAGAATTCGCCACGCGGCAAATTTTACCGTTGACATAAACACCTCCAAAGCAGCCGAACCACGGGGGTTTCAGGCGATCCGGCCTGAATCCGCGTGTCATCAAGGACCTGGGTTGACACGCTAGCGGTGGTGGCGGTCTTCGCCGCAGCAAAGAATGCTCGATTTGTCCCAGTCCTTATGTGGAATGACGTCCGCACTGCAGCACGTGAATGTGAAACCGGGCCGGGAGCGGGTCGGTGAGGGGTTGGCGGGAGCTCCGTGCAACAACAGATCGGATAAGATTGCGACCTCGCCGGTCTTGACCCCGGCGCTGACGGACGCTCCATACTGCTCGGTCTTTTCCACCTCGAAACCCTTGCTGCCTTTCTTGATCCCGACCGGACCGAGCAGCTGCGAACGCTGGATGAACCGCATGCAGCCGTTCTCTTCGTCGGCGTCGGCAATGCCCAGCCACACGATTACAGACTTGGCGTGACTGAGCGGATTGAACGAGGCGTCCTGATGGTACTGAGTCGCCCACTGGTCGCCCGGGCGTTTGCAGATGTACTGGCTCGCGTGACAGACAATGTTTGGCCCGACAAGATCGCGGAGGGTTTCGAGCAAGAGCGTGTTCGTCGCGATGTCGTACACCCCGGGTAGCAAGTAGTGGTAGGAAATGAAGCGCTTGATCTTCTCCGCATCCGCTTTCATTCGCTCGGTCAATGGTCCCTCGCAGAACGCCAGCAACCGCGCCGCTTCCTCGGGCGAGAAGATCCGGATGCCGAGGAGGTAACCTTCACGGTTGAAGTGATCAATCTGTTCGTTGGTCAGCCGCCATGGGCGGTCGTTCACAATCGGATGAAATGACAGGTCCACTTCGAGATCGGGATGCCGGGGATGTTTTACGAGCGAGATCGAGTTTGACGCTGACGGATTGGTTCAGCCTACGAAGGGACTGTGTCAAACTCCCGTCGAATGACCGCCACAGTATCTTGAAGGTCGTTCACGGGGATGCCGCGGATCCGCAGCCAAGCCGGCTCGCGCCACAGCGGCATCGTGCGATCAAGACAGAGACCTTCACGTCGCGGCCGGTATTCAGTAATGTTGCCCTTCGCGGGAGACTCTGGAGCGGTTTCAGCAGGACGGACGAGCAGTTCAGTCCACGGTGGCAGTGGACGTACAGCACATTCGCTTTGCGCGTGGGAGCACATCCTTCCCGTATGGCGTTTGAGTGATCTTGTAGGAAGTATGCTTCGTGTCCCACATGCAAAACCCGTCATGTTGCTTCGTGGTGAAGCAGAGGTACTGCATACCGGCCTCTTCGGCCAGATCGAGCCACATATCGGGATCGAAGTGAACGAAATTGAACTGCCGCGCGAGGAGTTCGTATTCGTTACGAGGAATATTCTGTTGAGTCAGTCATCAGGGTCAGTCCTTGACAATTGACAGAATGGTTGACGCGTTCCCTGCCGGCTTGCCGGTTACGGCCCCATAGCCATCTCGTCTTCGATCAGTCAATTCCTGCTCGCATTCCGCTGCCCTCGCCCGGCTGCTCGTTACACGGAAACGCCGCGACCAGCAGCAGCCATGAGGGTCAAATCTCCAAACATCACAAACCAGGGGACGATGAATCGCCATCGGGGTCAGGTCTCAAGTTTCAATAAGTTAGCCTCCGCCTGCCAGAAGCCAGCCCCCAAGAATCAAGAACACTCTTGAATATTTAGACCTGACCCTAAATCCGCCGCTCCGCGACAGTCTTGACCCGTTCCTTTGCATTTCGCAGCGCGGGAAGCAGGAGTGCCGCGAGCACTGCGATTACCGCAGTGACGACCAGAAGTTCGATGAGGGTGAAGGCAGAGCGATTAGCTTTGTTATTGGTTATTGGTGGTTCGTTCTTCGTGGGGCAACATCGTTCGAAACGCCGTCCCAATAACTGATAACCGATAACCATTAACGAATTCCCCGCCGTCTCCACGCCGCCAGCGCGGCCAGACCGACCAGCAACACCGCGCTCGGTTCGGGAATCACCGGCATCAACAAACCGCCCGCGCCGCCGAGGCAATCGGTCAGGTTGTAGGTCAACCCGCCGAGGTAGGCGTTCCGCGTGTCGCCAGAGTAGTAATAGAGGTTGATCGTTGAAGGCGCGTGCAGGTTGGTGACGAGACTGGCGTTGCTCAGCAGGTCGAGCCAGCCGATGTACAACGCGTTGCTCGGCGCCACCGGCGTCGTCCCGCACTCGAAACAAATCTGGTCCGCCGCCGAGCCGAGATGGAGTTCACCGTAGGCGAAGTTGGTCTGCTGCTCAAACGCGACGCCATACGCGAACGTGTTGCTGCCGAGGTCCATGCCGGTGATCGCGTTGGTGTGAATGCCGCCGCCCGTGAAAGAAACCGCAGCCGACGCGAGGTTGAATCCGATCCGGTTCGTGGAGTTGATGTAGAGGCTCTTCTTGAAATCGAACAGGTCGCCGGGCCCGCCTGCCAGCGAGCCGCTCGCGGTGACGGTGAGGTCGCCGAAGAAGGTGTTGGTGGACGGATCGCTGATGTAGCTGCCGGCCACGACGGCGTTGCTGAGGAAACTGATCTTGCTGTTGACGACGCTGATCGCGCCCGTGCTGCTCAACGCCGCGGCGACCGTGGCGGTCGAGTTCGACGCCAGCAATGTCCCGCCGCTGCCGATCGTGAGCGTGGTGCTGCGCCAGGTGGCGCCGGCGCCCATCAACGCGAGGCCGGTGTAGTTTGTCGCGCCCAGGCCGGTGTTAAACACATAGGAGGCGAGGCCGGTGGCGTTCGAGGAATTGTTCAGCCGGAAGGTGTTGTTGCCGGCAAAGGCGATGTTGGTGATCTGGTTGCCGGGGCCGGTCACGTTGGCGAACACGTCGGCGCTGGCGACGCCACGGAACGAGATCGTGCCGTCGGTGACCGTGATGCGTCCGACGCCGTTGTTGGTGATGCCGGGCGCGGCCACAGTGAACTGATAGACGCCGCCCACGTTGCTGATGCTGTTGCCGACCGACGCGCCCGCGGTCAGGCTGTTGGCTTCGAGCACGCCGCCGCTGGTGACGACGATGCGGTTGGAGCCCGCCGAGAGTCCGGCGACGACGTTGCCGCCCGTGCTGCGCACTTCGCCGCGGTCGGAGATCACCAAGGTGTTGCTCGGTCCGGCGCTGCCGACCGTGAGATTGATCGCGTTGGTGAACAACGAACCGGGGCCGGCGATCACCAACAGGTTGTTGCTGCTGGAAGCCGTGCCGCCGAGTGAGGCGGCGGGCGTGAACAGTCGTCCGCCGTTGGTGACGATGACCTGGTTGCCCGCGCCGCTGCTGCCAACGCCGAAACCGATGCCAAAATTGTTGTAAAGGGTCGAGCCCGCGCCGGTGATCGTGACCGTGTTGTTGCTGCTGGAAGCCTCCTTGCCGACGAGGTTGACGTTATAGACCGTGCCGCCGTCGCTGATGGTCAGGCTGTTGACGGCGCCGGTGTTGCCCACGTAGAGCACGAAACCGTTCGACCACACCGAGCCCGCGCCGGTGACGATGGCGCTGTTGTTGTTGCCGCCCGCGCGGCTGCCGATGGCGTTGACGTCGCTCGGGCCGCCGGTGAACAGCGTCGCGCCGTTGGTGATGACGAGCCGGTTCTTGCTGCCGGCGCCGCCGAGGTTGAAGATGCCACCGACGCCACTGTTCGCGCTCGCGCCGTTTGCGAGCGTCAGGCTGTTGTCGGAGCTGCCGAACCCAACGCTCAAGTTGAGCTGGTTGCTCAACGTCGAGCCGGGGCCGGTCACGAGCACCACGTTGCCGCCGCCGGCGCCGCTGCCGATGCCGGTGCCGACCACGTACACCACGCCGCCGTTGGTGATCGTCAGGCGGTTGCCGCCGCCGGCGTTGCCGAAGGTGAAGCCGATGCCAGACGGGTTGTACAGGAGCGAACCCGCGCCGGACACAAGCATGGAGTTGTTGGTGCTGGAGGCGTTGTTGCCGACGATGTTGAGTTTGAACGCCTGGCCGCCGTCAATGAGCGACAGGCTGTTGTTACCGCCGGAGTTGCCAAGATAGAAGAAACCGTTCAAGGTGGCGTTGGTCCACTGCGAGCCGGTGCCGGTGATGGTGATGCTGTTGTTGCTGGACGACGCCGCGTTGCCGACAAACTCGGGCCCGTTGCCGCTGGTGTACAGCTTGCCGCCGTTGCTGATGACCATGCTGTTGCCCGCGCCGGCGTTGCCGAAGATGAAGGCGGAGACGCTGGTGCTGCTGTTGGTCCAGACGGAGTTCGCGCCTGTGATGAGCACGGTGTTATTGCTGGAGGAAATCGCGTTGCCGACCGTGGCGCTCGTGCCAGCGATGCGCCCGCCGTCGGAGATGGTCACGCTGTTGAACGAGCCGGTGTTGCCGATGGTCAGGGCGCCGGTGATGGACCAGCGCGATGCAGCCCCGGTCACCAGCACGCTGTTGTTGTCGCCGCCAGCGGCATTTCCGAGCGTGGATGCGACCGTAGTGACCGTGCCGCTGTTGGCGACGGTGAGGGTGTTGCCTTTGCCCGAGCCGCCCAGTTGCAGCGTGCCCGTGCCCGACGTCGTGCTCCAACTCGATCCCGAGCCGGTGACGAGGACGGAGTTGTTGCTGGCCGACGCGGCGAAGCCGAGGAATCCGTTCGGGGTCTGCAGCGTGCCGCCGTTGGTGACGATGACCTGGTTGCCGGCGCCGTTGTTGCCGATGGTGAAGCCGATGCCGCTTGGATTCGCCAGGAGCGAGCCTGCGCCGGTAATGAGCAGCGTGTTGTTGCTGCTCGACGCGGCGTTGCCGATGATGTTCAGGCTGTACGCCTTCCCGCCGTCGGCAATGGTGAGGCTGTTTCCCGCGCCGGCGTTGCCCAGATAGAAGAAGCCGCTGCCCACGTTCGTCCAGAGCGAGCCGGTGCCGGTAACCGTGACGCTGTTGTTGCTGCTCGACGCCGTGGCACCGATCACACTGGGACTGCCGATACTGTAGAGCTTCGCGCCATTGGAAATGACCACGCTGTTGACCGAGCCGGTGTTGCCGACGATGAGCGTGAAACTGTTGGACCAGACGGAGCCCGCCCCAGTGACGAGCACGCTGTTGTTGTCCGCGCCGGCGCGATTTCCCAGAATGGCGGTCGAGGCGAAAACCGTCCCGCTGTTGGCGATGGTGACGGTGTTGCCCTGGCTGAAGCTTCCCACGAACAAGCCGCCACCACCTGTATTCCAGATCGAGCCCGAGCCGGTGACGAGGACGGTGTTGTTGCTGCCCGACGCAGCTCCGCCGAGGCTGCCGTTGACGGTCTGAATCTGGCCGCCGTTGGTGACGGTGACCTGGTTGCCGGCGCCATTGAAGCCGATGAGGAAGCCGAAGCCGGACGGATTGGCGATGAGCGAGCCCGCGCCGGTCACCAACAGGCTGTTGTTGCTGCTGGAGATGTTGTTGCCGATGATGTTGAGCTTGTAAGCTTTTCCGCCGTCGGAAAGAATGAGGCTGTTGCCCGCGCCGCTGTTGCCGAGGTAGATCACGCCGGAGCCGGGGTCGGTGTTGGTCCAGACCGAGCCGCTGCCGGTGATGATGACGGTGTTGTTGCTGCTCGCCGCCGTGTTGCCGAGCGTGTCGGGTGCCGAACTGCCGGCGCCCCGGCTATAGACGTGTCCGCCGTTGGAAATGATGAGCGTGTTGACGGAGCCGGTGTTGCCGATCATCAACCGGCCCGTGTTCGTCCAGACCGAACCGGAGCCGGTGACCAGGGCGGTGTTGTAGCTGGCGGTCGAGACGTTGCCGATGATGCCGGTGGTGTTGATGAGAAGACCGGAGTTGGTGACGACAAGGGAGTTGTTCGTGCCGGTGTTGCCGAGAATGAACGTGCCTGCCGCGTTTGAGGTCACGCCGTTGATGGTGGTGGTCGTATTGTCCTCCGCCCGGGAAAGACCAGCGCTGAGAACGAGGACCAGAGCCAAAACCAGCGCGAAGAGTCGTGAAATGTGCGTATTCATTGCTCCTCCGAACCGTTTGCTTCTTGAGCGCAAACCAGTTTAACAACCGCGTTGTCCCACTCCAGCCTGTTGTGCTACCATCCTGTAACGCATGACGAATCTTGGTAGTCCGCAATGAGCCGAATTCCCAAGAATCTGCAGCTTCAGTATGCCGGCCGCCCGAAGTGGGTGGCCGAGGACGACCGCAGCGATCTCCGATACCTTGGTTGGGGCGTGCGCGACTACGCGCGTTACCCCGCCGCGTCATCTCCGGAACAAGTCTGGAGCTACAGTCTGATCCTGCGCGGGTCGCCGATCTTGTTGTTGCGCGATGGACCGCGACGGTTGGAGGCCAATCAGGTGGCGATTGTTTCCATGCACGGCCACGCAGTCGGATTTCGCGAAAAGCCGGGCAAGCTGACGGACATTTTGATCTGGGTGTGGCGATCCCGACCGCTGGTTTCCTCCATCCGTCCCGCTCTTGGCGGGTACCGGCTTGTGTCCGTGAGCGCGGAGGCAAGTGAGCGGCTGCAAGCCATGCACGCAGCCTGCCGGAGAGAGGTCGTCAGTCCGGATGAATTCACCCGCCAGTCGCTCAAATTGCTGCACCTTCAAGTGGATATTGAGCTGGCGCGAGAATCGAATCGAACAGACGCTGATTCCACCGCCAGACTGCGCGTGGAGGAAGCAGGTCGGTGGTTGAAAAAGCATCTCACCGAACCAAACCCGATCTTTCTTCTCTGCGACTACCTGCAGCTTTCCCACTCCACCCTCGACCGTCTTTTTCGAGACACCCTCGGCGAGTCCCCGTCGGAGTATCACCACCGATTGCGCATGGAGGAAGCGGCGCGGTTGCTGCAGGATGGCAAGCTTAGCGTCAAGGAAGTAGCTTATCGCCTCGGATACCGGCACCCGAATCATTTCAGCCGGGCGTTCAAAGCCTATCAGCGCACGAACGCAAGAAGGCGTTGAGAATCGAATTCCCAGAACGAAGCACCCCTCCGTCTGCTCGTCCAAAGCCCATTTAAGCATCCGATCGGACGTCTAAACAGGCTTTCCAATGATCACACCACGCGGTAATATGCTCGCCATGAGAATTCCACCCCGCACACAAATGTTCCTGTTCGCCGTGCTCGATATAATCGAAGACCTCGCGTTCTTCGCCACCCGCCCCGGCATGGGACGCATGAGCCGGTACTGGGGCTACACCGAAACCCGTGCCGCCTACCGCGCGTTCCAACGCTGGGAGGAACAGCAGTACCTCGAACGCATGGAGCAAGGCAAAGAGGTGCTCTACCGGATCACCAAGAAAGGAAAAGAACTGCTTGAACGCAAGCGCCCTTCCGCTGAACACCGCAATCGCGCGTGGGACGGTCGCTGGCGGATGGTCGTGTTCGATTTCCCCGAGACTGCGCGCAAAGCTCGCGATGCGTTCCGTCGCACGCTGCGCGATCAGCGACTCGGCTGTTTGCAGAAAAGCGTCTGGATTTCGCCCGATTCCATCATTCCTGCGTGGAAGCGTCACTTGCAGGAGACGAAGTTGAACGAGTGGGTGCTGCTGTTCGAGAGCGCGGAACTCGGCCCCGTGGACGACGTCGAGATCGCCCGCAAGGTGTGGTCGCTCGACGATCTCTCGAAGTGTTACCAGCAATTCGTATCGGAACATCGCGACCTGCCGGGCCGGTTGCGCCGGGCGCGGTCGTCCGGGCTCGAGGGCGATATGGGGCGAGCGGTGAGAAGGGAGAGTGACAAATACCTCGCTCTCCTGGCAGACGATCCGATGTTGCCCCGGGTCTTGCTGCCCAAGGGTTTCGCTGGAATCGAGGCCGACGGGTTGCACGCCGCCATTCGCGCGGAACTCCGGCGACTGATCCGGGAATCAAAACCGTGAGAGAGACCATTCCTGCGAATGATCGCGGTGTACCGTTTAGACATCCGATCGTGCGTCTAAATGGGCATCTTGGATGTTGAGGGCCATTCCAAGAAGTCAGTCCGAATGGGCATCGTGGCGATCTTGCCGGGTGTCCGGACCTGACGACCGCGACAGAGAACAATACGCTCGACGTCGTTCCGCGGACCGCGTCGCACCCACCACAACTCGCCATCCAATGCCACGTCGAAGGCGTTGAGGCTGCGGGACGATGGAGCACCGTCCGAGGAAAGAATCGTGTCGCGATGACCATCTTGCAGGGTGATTCCGATGGCAACGTCGCCGTCTCGCTCCAGTGGGAGGCGACGAATGTGGGCGATGTTCGATTGTTTTTCGTACGGCTCGATGACGCTGACGAAGGTGGACGCCAGCGGCGCCGCAACGGATTGGCGGCGCACCATCACCCGGGAGATCCATGCCTCGGCGGTGACGCTCGGATCGGCGTCATTGATCCAACCTTCGCAGGTGGACACCCGCGCGTCATCCGTCAGGTCGGTGTAGCGGAGATGAACCTCGGAGCCGGGTGGCAGTTGTCGGTGGCGATCCTCGATCAACCAGTCCACGCTCCAACCTGGCTTTGGTTCCGGATCGAAGGCAAAGTTCCGCATCAGTGTGCCGTGGCCGTACTCGGCAGAAGGTTTCAGAGTACGGCCGCTTGTTGTAATCGTGCCGAAATGACTATGAAAAAAACTTGGCGTGATCTTGCCCGCCCACGACGCGGATGATGTCGAGCAGGTAACAGTCTCGCTCGGAGATGTCCACCATCACGACCGTGCGCTCAAACCGGTGGCCCCCAGTCATCTCCGTCCCTGATGCGCGCATAACGCGGAACCACCGGCCCTTTGCCCACAAAGTGATCCTACCGGCTACGGGCGCGGGGGCGTTGGTGTGATGATCCTTGCCATCTACGACGACCGTGTTGTGAGCAGCGGTCAGTGCGTACCACTTCGCCTGCGGCGTCGCCGACGAGCGGGTAGTATTTCCCAAGGCACAGCGTGTCCCCATGGAACCGGAACATCGCATGCAGGCGCGGATGTCGTTGGAGCGCGTCACGGAGGAACGTCGCATCGAGCCGCGCGAAATGGGCGAGCAGTGATGCCACTCCATGAAGCGTCCACGAGACGTACACGGTCAGCCCCTTCGCACCGGTCAATCCGTCCACGGCGGTGGCTTTCTCCAGCACGGAATCGAACAGCGGGCGAAAATCCTCTCCGAGAATCGCCCGGAAAATGATTTGAGCAATCTCGGTTTTCGGAAAGTTGTTGGGAATCTTGTCCGGCTAGTTCAACGCGTCGCGGAGGATGCGCTCCTCGATGTTGCGCCGCCAATTCTGCCGGCAACGCTTCGCGCACCTGATCGTACGCGAGCGACATCTCACGGGTTTCCTCACACGCGTCGTGCCCGGTCGAAACGTAACCGGCACACGGCGGGTTGGTACAGACGGTTTCGTACATTACGCCTTGCGTGCCGAAGTCGAAGGTTGGGTACAGATCGGCGACACGGTTCAGTAACACACCAGCTTTGCGGGCATGGCTTGGCTCGCCTGTGAGCACGTATGCAGCGGCGAGGTTGTTGATCCCGGCAGCGATCGCCTGCTTCCATTGCCCGTACACCAGATACGCGCCGATGAACCGCCGCCGCGTTCAGCCCGGGCGCGCTGGGACTGGCGCGGGCGATGTTGGCCCGACTCAACCGGCAACGGTTGCAATGGATGGTTGATCCCGAAGGCCAGCCAACTGCTGCCGCCGTACCGTTGGATGCAACACGTCCTCAGTTCCGATGTGCCGAGCCTGACCTTGATCGCCGACTGGACAGCGAAGACATATGGGATCAACCTGGAGTAGCCGCGCGTGGCAAAGACTGATTACGATGAGCTTTCGCGCGTGGACTTTCTGCCCCAGCTGCGCAGCGCAATGCTCGCCGACAACGAGCTAGCCCAAGTTCGTCAACCCCGGCAAGCGTTCGCCGAGTTTGCAGGCACTTGC
>CAZOTB010000135.1:0-17353 GCA_964582645.1 uncultured Verrucomicrobiota bacterium
AGCCGCAAGGCGAAAATTCCGAGATTTCCCGTGTCGGTTGACGAACTCGGGTTAAGGAGACGACGCTTGGGAACACCCAACTTTCCCCGACCATCACGGTCAATAAGGTGACGGGCCCGGGATTCAACACACTGTCCAACTGGAAGCAATTAACTTGGGACGCAGGCGAGTACACGGTGTTTAGCAACACGATCTCCCGGACGTTTACGATCGCCGCCACCGGCGGTCGCGGTCTCGACGGGTTCGAGGTCTTTGGGTCGGTCTATATCCCCGAGCCGAGTGCCGTGTTCCTGCTCGGCTTGGGCGGGTGGCTCCTGCTGCGGCGACGTCACTGGCTCGGTTAACCAGCCGGTTCTTCAATCCGCCGGATGCCATCTCGGGCGTGGTGAACACCGCCCGGTTGCTTGCCGAGACCATCACGCACCACCTGCTTTGAACGAATCCTGCACCTCGGGCATTGATCCGCAGACCACCGCTCCCGACAGCCAGGATGGCGCGCCCTTCAACACGGCGAGTTTCTCCCGCCTGCGTGCCGTCGAAGCCTGGCGGAAATATGACGGCGTCCTGAGTTGGGGCCGGGGCCAGTGCCTGGCCATCCTGGACGACGGGTGCGACCTCGCCGACCCCGCCTGGCAGGTCCCCGGTAAAGTCGCCGCCACCTGGAACAGCATTGACCACAACGAGGATTGCCGGCCGGTGCCGCCGGGCTATCACGGCACAACCGTCGGGCATCCGTCTTCCCTCAATCTTGGGGGCGTTCATGGCCTGGCGTGGGCCAACTGCGTCGCGCACGTCCGTTGCGTCACCGTAGTCCACCTGCGGCAGGACGAGTCGGTGTCGATCGCCGCGGGATTGCGCTGGGTCCGGGACAACCACCAGCGGCTCCACATCACCGCCGTCAACCTCTCGCCGCTGGACGACCAACGTCATCAACAACCGGTGCCAACCGTGGTGGACGCGGAACTGCGGGCTTTGCAAGAGCTGAACATCTGGGTCAGCGCCCCGGCCGGGAACAATGAGTACACCGACGGCATTTCCTGGCCGGCGTGCCAGCCGGATTGCGTCGGCGTCGGGGCGACGGACCCCGAGACCGGGCGGGTCTGGAAGGATCGGTTCCGCAACCTCGATCTCGTTGTGCCGGCCATGGCGACGTCGTCGTCCAATGCCTATGCCGCCGCCAGCGCGCAGGTGCTGCAGGAAGCGATCGCGAAGACAAACTTCCCCTGGCAGCGGGAAGGGGACACGCTGCCGCAGGCGATGCTGCGCATCTTTCAACGCACCGGGGTGACGGTGTTTGACCCGGTCACAGGATTGGAGTTTCCGCAATTGGATCTGCTGGCGGCGCTGGACTACGTCTTTGCCGCAGCCGGCCATCACGCCGGCGCGACAGCTTAAGAGAATGACAATCATGCAAACCACACAAACGACAGGTTGGGCGCGCGTCGAAGAGGACGACCGCGCCATCAAGATCGAGACCGCCCAACTCGAGGCGGTGATTCCCAAGAAAGACCCCAAACGCTGGATGACCGGCATCGAGAAAGGATCCTTTCTCGACAAGAAAACCGGCTTCCGCGAGGCGGGCGACGGCCTGATGGTCATTGATTGGCTGCTGGAGCCCGGCAGCGACGAGGAATACGGCGCCGCGGCGTTCGGCCCCGGCGGCGTCACCCGCTATTCGTGGTATGAGAACGAGACCGACCCGAAGCGGCGATTTGATTTCCTCATCGCCCACGGCAGCAGCCATCGCAAGCGGATGGTCGAGGGACCGCAGCTCTGCAGCCGCATGAAACCCGTGCAGCCCACGGTGGTCCAAGGCCCCGATTTCGTCGCGGTGGAGACCACCTACCAGTTCGAGTTCGCGGCACCCGGACGCCGCCCCGGCTCGCGCTGGACCCAACGGGTCGTCTTCCCGCGCGGCCAGCGATACTTTCTGCTGGCGGATCGCATTGACAGCGTCAACGAGTCGCCGGAGTTGATCCTGCGCAACGACACCCCGGGCTGCGTGCGGCACCACCAGGGCGACACCTTCAGCGAGTGGTATCTCAGCTATCTCAGCGGGCCTAAGGGGCTGCGCATCCCGGCGAGCGAGTTCTTCGCCCCGTTCCCCCCGGATCGGAAGTTCGGATACCGCCGTGACCTCAACGCCTTGCCGAAGCATTTCATACGCGCCTACCATCTGCGCGACCCCAAGACGGGCCACGACGGCCCCTGGCTGGCCGGCCTGACCTTGGAGCCATCGGTGGTCTATGAGGCCTGGTGCAGCCAGCGCGCCCACGGGCGTGACGAGGACGATATCATCGTCGCGATTTTGGAAATTCATGGGCGGCCCACGAAAGCCGGTGATTCGTTCGGCGCCGCCCATATTGTGGGCTACTTCGATACGATCGAGGAAATGCACCAGGTCTATGACGCCAACAAGGGCCATACCGGCTTGATCGTCAACGCGGCTGGCTGGCAATTGGTCTGACGAATGGAGACCCACGTCTGGACGGAACCCAGCGGTCCGATCCTGAAGGAAGCGCTGCGGCAGGAGGCGCGTCGCTGGCATCAGATGCACCAGCCGCCCGTTCGCTTGGCAGACTGGAAGGCGCGCCGCGCGGCGTTGCGGCAGCGACTGCTGGAAGCGGCGGGCGTGGTCAACGAGCCTTGCGCGCTCGATCTGCGGGAGCAGGGGACGCTCCGCAGGGACGGTTATCGGATCAGCAAACTGACCTTCCAAAGCCGGCCCGGCTGGCGGGTCACGGCCAACCTCTACACGCCGGATGGTCCCGGGCCGTTCCCCGCAGTCCTGAACGTCCACGGCCATTACCTCCAGGGTAAAATCGCGCCGCTGGTTGCCGCCCGCGGCCACCTGCTGGCCCAGGAAGGCTTCGTCGTGCTGAGCGTGGACGCCATCGGCGCGGGCGAGCGCGGCACGCGGCCCGGCGAGTTTGATCCTCACGCCCCGCCCGGCGTGCCCATTCTGTCCGTCGGCGAGACCCTGCTCGGGATGCAACTCCACGATAACCGGCGCGGCTTGGACCTGTTGCAGTCGCTGCCCTATGTGGACGGGCAACGCCTCGGCGTGACCGGTGCCAGCGGCGGCGGCAACCAGACCATGTGGCTCGCCGCGCTGGATCCCCGCGTGAAAGCCGCGGTGCCAGTCGTCTCCGTCGGCACATTCGAAGCCTACGTCACCAACGGCAATTGCTGGTGCGAGACGCTGCCCGACGGCCTGCGGATCACCGAGGAATGGGGCGTGCTCGGCCTGATCGCACCCAACCCCTTGCTGATCCTGACCGCGATGCGGGAAGAAATCCCCGCCTTCGTGCCGAAGGAGATGCTGCGGACCTACGCCGAGGCCCGCAAGGTTTATGCCCTCTACGGCGCCGAGGAGAAGATCGCCTGCCAGATTCTGGATTTGCCACACGGCTATTTCCCCGAGATGCGACGCCACATGCTCGGCTGGTTCAAGCACTGGTTCCAGGGTGAAGGTTCCGCGTTGCCGCGCGCCCTGCGCCGCGATCCCGACCTGCCCGAGACGGCCCTGCTGTGCTTCCCCGGCAAGAACCGCCCTCGCGACGTGAAGTCGCTGCTTCAGTGCGTCTCGCGGCGAACGCAGGCGGCCAAGCAGGAGTTCCTGAGACAAGGCCGGCTCAGCCGGCGCCAGAAGGCTGCCGAGTTGCAGCGGCTGCTGAAAGTGCCGCCGGGCCCCGCGCTGGTCCGGTGCGGCGCCGTGGTGGCGGGCGAAACGGACGGACGGCGCTGGACGAAGTTCGCGGTCGAATCCGAACCGGGCGTCTTGATTCCTTGCACCCTGCTGTGGCCCGCCCAGCCGGCCTCGGCCGTGGTCATTGCCGTCCATCCGGATGGCAAAGCGGCCGGCCTCGAACAGCCGGCCGCGCGGGAAACGCTGGCGCAAGGCCGGGCGCTCTGCCTCGCTGACCTGCGGGACATCGGCGAATGCCGCTGGTCCCCCGCGGACGACCAGACGTGTCTGCTCGCCGCCCGGACGGCGCTCTGGCTCGGACGCACCATGCTGGGCGACTGGGTCAAAGACCTCCAGGCAATTCGCGCCGCGCTGCAAACCATCGGCGCGCCCAAGCGGGTGGAGTTGCTGGGGTTCGGCCAGGCCGGCACGCCAGGGACAGGCGACCCCCAAGCGCGGGCGCGCGGGGCGCAGTTTGGCAACGGCGATACGGCCCTGGCCGCCCTCGCCGCAGCCGTGCTCGAACCGCGCTTTGCGGGCGTGACCGTGGTGGACCTGCTGGCGAGTTATGTTGTGAAGGGGGTACTGCCGGTGCAGCGCTACAGCATCTACGTACCGGGCCTGTTGCGGTGGGGGGATGTGAGCTTGCTCGCGGCGATGGCCGGCCGCCGGGCGCGCGTTCGGTCGCTGGTTCATCCGTCCGGACGCCGCCTCTCGGCGCGGGAGCGCGCGGCCTGGTTCGGCGAGGTCCGCCGGCTGGGAAAACGATTTTAGAACGGAACAACTGCCAGGCCGGGCCTGGTTACCAAACATTGACAGGAGCGACTGTATGAAGATCAGCATTGTGGGCGGCGGTTCATATTGTTGGACCCCGACCCTGTTTCGGGACATCATCTTGACCCCGGGACTGGAGGGGGCCGAGATTGTCCTGGAAGATATCAACCGACGCCACCTCGACGACCTGCACCGCTGCTGTGTCGCCATTCTGCGCCAGTTCGGCAAGACCCGCGAGTTCCGGCTGAGCGCGACCATGAACCTGCCGCAAGCCTTGCGGGGCGCGGACTACGTGATCCTCACGATCACCACGGGCGGCCTCGCCGCCATGGCCCACGACATCGAAATCCCAAACCGCTATGGCATCTACCAGCCGGTGGGCGACACCGTTGGCCCGGGCGGCATCGCGCGCGCGTTGCGCAACATCCCGGTGGTGGTCCGTATCGCCAAACAAATGGAGCGGTACTGTCCGAATGCCTGGCTGCTTAACATCACCAATCCCATGTCGGTGCTGACACGCTGCGTCGGACGCGAGACTGACGTGCGGTGCGTCGGCTTGTGTCACGAGCTGTACGGAACCCTGGCGCGGGTGGAACGGATGCTGGGGGCCACGGACTGGCGGAAGGACTTCGACTGCGTGAGCGTGGGGGTCAACCATCTGCCCTGGGTGATCAGCCTGAAATACAAGGGCCGGGACGCCTTCCCCCTCCTGCGCCAGGCGCTGGCCGACGGCAAAGTGCCCGGCACGAACAAACCCTTGCACACCGTTCTGGACCATACCTTCCACGGCGCGGGCCGGGTGAAATTCGATCTGTTCAAGGTCTTTGGGGCATTGCCCGCCGCGGGCGACCGCCACCTGGTCGAGTTCTTCCCCTATTTCTGCACCGGCAAGACTCGCCGGGGCGCCGCCTTGGGCGTGAAACTGACCACCATCGCGCAGCGGCGCGCGATGGCCGCGGCTTGGCGGAAGCAGGTGGCGCGCATCACCGCTGGCAAGGAGCGGCTGGAAGCCGTCGTCTCGCAGGAATCCACTTCGCGGGTCATCGCCGCGCTGGCGGGGTTGATCGAGTGGAAGGATGTCGTCAACATCCCCAACCTCGGTCAGGTACCGGAGCTGCCGCGGGACGTCGTGGTCGAGACCATGGGGCTCGTCACCCGCGACCACGTCTATGGTCTGCCCGTCGGCCGGGTGCCGCCGGCGATCCTCACGCAAATCGAGCGCCACGTCCGCAACCAGGAACAGACCGTGGAAGCGGCGCTCACGGGCGATCGCCAGCTCGCGCTGCAGGTCTTCCTCAACGACCCGCTCTGCGGCGCCATCGGCGATTTCCGCAAGATGGAAACGATGATGAATGAACTGCTCGCGGCCAACCGGCAGTGGCTGCCGCAATTCTTCGGCCGCCGCGCCGCCGCGCGACCGTGAGGTTCTTCTGCCTCAAGACACGATCGTGCCCCCCTGATCCGGGGTCACATCCCCACAATCAACATTATATCTCCGACACCGAGTCCGTCGTCGCCTTTGTCACCCCCGACGAATCCAACCGGGGTCAAACGAATCCAACCAGGGTCAAATCTTCAATTTTCACAAACGGATTTCTTCGCTTTGCCGTAACCAGTAAAGCAGGAGTCGCTTCGCTCCGGCAGAACGATTGAGGGCAGAATCATTCCGCCCGCAATCATTTTGCCAAAACGTGGAGGGCATCGCGGTTGACAACGACGGGAACACCAACGGCATGATCTCCTTCGGCCAATTCGTCAATTCGTAGTGGATACGCCGAGTGGTTTGTGCCGCCGAGCGCGACGATTATACCTTGCGCACCGTCGGGCCATCCACCCACTCACCACGGATGTGGACGACCTTGGGGACTTTGGGCAGGCCGAACTCGTTCTGTTGAAGCTGGCCCACGATCAAATCAATCGCCGCGGCACCGATGACCGGTGCGTTGTGATCAATCCCGGCAAACGGCTCGGAGGGGCGTTTGCTGAGATGAACGAAACCGACATCCTGTGGCACGCGTTGACCAAGCGATCCCAGCCACCCATGGATGCGAGAATCCGAGCCGATCACAACCTCGGGACGATGCCTCGTGAACCACCGCGCGAACGTCGGTTCATCGAGCGTCCTCGGTTTTAGCAGTGGCACGCGGTCCGTCGCGCGCATGTGGTGTTGAATTGCCAGGAAACCGGCAGTCGTGCGATGCGCCGTGCGGATATCAATGGGCGACCAGATCATGAGCCCGATCCGCCGGTAACCGTGCCGCCGCAGTTCGCGCACGGCCAACGAGACGTTGTGCACGTAGTCGGGAACAACGCGATGGAGCTGCGGCAAGCGGACGCTGTAGCCAAGTGTCGCGACGGCAAACCCCGACCAGTCCAACGACATGTGTCCCACCACCGAGATCAGTCCGCCGACCAGCACGCCGCGGATTCCCCGCGTCTTGAGAATCTGTGTCATGCGACGGCTGGTCATGCCGGGTTCGCGCAGCCAGAATTCCTCCAACTGATAACCCAGTTCCCGCGCGCGCTGCGCAGCGCCTTCGATGTAGTCGCGACCGGGATAATACTCACGCCAGCCGCCCGGCTTGTGGACCGCGCTGAGATGCGCGATGACGGTGTCCTGTGCAAGAGTGCGGCGCGTGCGCATCCGCGTCATCAGGTCCGACATCGCCGGGTTTGGCCGGTAGCCCATGTCGTCCGCGAGTTTTTGGATTCGCAGCCTCGTCGGCGTCGTGATCCGTGGATCGTTACGCAGTGCCAACGACACGGTCATGTGAGACACAGCGGCGGCGTGGGCGATGTCGCGAAGAGTGACCTGCGGCTTTGACTTCATTTTACTTGGAAACTAACAATCCCGTTGCGTGATTGGCAACCTCGGTCTTAAGCGAGTGATGTCTATGAACAAACTGCTCACACTCACTCTCGGTCTGTTCCTGACGGCGCCGACGACGCACGCCGCTGAGATCTATGACCGCACGTGGCGATTCCCTACCATCTCGATCCCGCGAGTGACACAAGCGCCCGCACTTGACGGCGCGATCGGCGATGACGAATGGTCGAAGGCCACTCTCTTGCCGCCCGTGTTGAGCCGTGACCCTGTGCGCGGCAACGGACTGCCGTCGCGTCACCCGACGCGGATGTGGATGGCGTACACGGACGACGCGATGTACGTGGCGTGGCGTCAGACCTTGCCGCCCGAGGAACTGCCCGTCAAAGCGACCATCACCCAACGCGATGCCTGTGAGGGCACCGACAATACCGTGGTGATCTGGTTTTCCACGAACGATCAGGGTGCCGGGCAGTTCAACATTTCAGGCAATGCTGCCTCGGCGACGTATGATCGCCGGTTCGACGACGGGAGCTTGAACTACTGGAATCCGAAGATCGAGTACGTGTCGAAACCGACCGCGACGGGGTGGGACGGCGAGCTGAAGATTCCGTTCAGCGAAATCGGCGTGAAGTCTGTGCCCGCCGACGGCACGAAGTGGGCGTTCTACTTCTATTCCTCGTGGCGCAAGACCGGCGCGGAGTTGTTCTCGTGGCCGTACGTTGCATGGAACGGCCGCGGCGAACATGCGCTCATGGTATTCGGCGGAAACGCGCCCGCCATCCGGTTCGAGAAGGATGGCAGCGTGAAACTGGCCGGTGCCGGCGCGGAAACACAGACGAAGCTGATGCACCGCAAGGAGAAGTCGCGAGAGAGTTATCTCCAGCATCTGGATACGGCTCTGCAGGTGAGCCAGGTGGAAGGCGGGACGTTTGCGAAGTTCGAGGATCTGGTGGCAGAGTCGCTGAAGCCATTTGAGGAAACCTCAAAGGCGGAAGCAGCCGGCGAGTACCTGCTGCGCTACGACATCAAGGCGGGCGACCTCCTTCTCGCCAGCGGGGTGCAGCCCTTCTACAAAGCGCCACCGCTCGATCTGGAAGTGACACCGTTTTATCTGAGCGCGCAGAAGCTGATCGTCAGCGCCATCGCAGAGCAACCGCAGGCTGCGGTGCTGGAAGCGAGTTTGAACCCCGTCGGCCTCAAGTCGAGCGCCCGGTTCCAATCACAAGAGGCGGAGTTGAATTTTCCGACGACGGATTTGAAGGAGGGCGACTACGAGGTTGCGTCCACCGCGAAGGACGAAGGTGACAGGACGATCGCCAAAACGTCGGTCAAGGTCACAAAACCGGCGCCGCCCGATTGGTGGACAATGAAGGAAGGATTCTCGCCGCGCATCCCGCCGCCATGGAGGCCGGTGAAGGCGAGCCAGAGGAAGACGGAGGTGTTGTTGCGCGAGTACGAGTTTCGTGATTTGGCCGTGCCGTCCAAAGTGACGACGCTCGGGAAGGAAATCCTGGCGGGGCCGATGGAATTTCGCGCCGCCAAGCCGTGGGAGAAGTCCACCGTCAAGCTGGTGAAGAAGGACGACGAGGCCGCCGTGTACGAGAGCGAGAGCGTGGCCGGCAACCTTCACCTGAAAGTGCGCACGCAGGTCGAGTTCGACGGGTTCATGTACGTGGACCTCGACATCACGGGCGAGGGGAGCGTGAACAAGCTCGATTTCGTCCTCCCGCTCAAGAAAGAGCACGCGATCCTGATGCAGAACTACTTCAAATCGGGCGGCCCGGGCGACATGCAGTGGAAGAACCCGAACGAGCCCGACAATCCATACAAGAAGGGACGGCGTTTCGTTGGGCACGTACCCGATTACACGCTGTACACGCCGGCGATGCTGACGACGTGGATTGGCACGGACAAGTACGGGATTGAATGGTCGAGCGAATCGTCGCGCGGCTGGTCGCTGGCCAGCCCGAACAAGGCGCTGGAGATCAGCCGCGACGGCGACAGGGTCGTCTTCACCGCGCATCTCATCACGCGCCCGGTGAAACTGACCGATAAGCCGCGTCGCATCCGTTTCGGCCTGGTGGCGACGCCGACCAAGACGATCCTGCCGCACATGGCGAAGCTGCGCGTCTTCGACGATTGGTACCCGGCGTTGTTGCCGTCGGATTGGAGCGGGCATCCATGCTGGCACGGGCCGGTCAAAGACCCGAAGGTGATCGACAAGAACGTCAAGTGGATCGAAGGCAGCCGCAAAGCCGGCGCGAAGATCGGCGTCAATGGCGGCTGGAACATCTCGACCGACCACGCCGACTGGGAAGTGTGGGGCAAGGAGATGGTGGCGGAGCCGCTGCAGAACGTGAGTTGGCAAAACGTGAAGCAGTTTGCGGCGTGCTACCGGACTCCTTACGCCGACTTCATGGCCAACAGCTTCGGTTACAATGCGCGGCTGTTGAAGTTCGACGGGATCCGATTTGACACGATCATCCCCAGCTACGAATGCAGCAGCCTCATCCACGACTGCGGGTGGCACGACGACGACGGCAAATTGCAGGCGAGTTCCTCGATCTTCAGCCAGCGCGAAATCTGGAAGCGGCTCTATCGCATGTTCCACGGCGGCGTGCGTCCCGCAGGCGCGATCTGGTTGCCGGTTGCGGCGGGGCCGATTATGTGCGCGCATTCGTTCGCCGACATCCACGAGATCGGCGAGAGCTATTATGAGAAGGCGAAAACGATCAAGGACGGGTACCCGCCCGACATGATCCGCGCGAACATGACCGGCATCCAGTACGGCATGATTGCGCAGTCGAACATCAAGGGCGTGCCGCTGATGTACAACCAGCGCAATGCCGCGCTGCTGGTGAACGGTTCGACCCCGCGCTTCGCGGACTATCGTTTCTGGCGATCCGATTACTCCGCGCACTCCAATCCTGCGATCTCGATCTGGGACGCGTGGGAGTGGGTGGATCGTTGGAACGCTGAGTGGCTCGGATGGTGGGAGAACGGGGAATTGGCGAATGCCGAATGCCGAATACCGAACGGGGAAAAGCCGATGTTGCTCACGAGCTTGTGGTCGAACCGGAAGAGCAACCGGCTCTTAATGATCGTGACCAATTACGAGACCGAGCCGCTGGATGACGTCGAAGTGAAGCTCAATCTCGCGAAGCTGGGACTCAAGGGAACGCTCCATGCCGAGGACGCGGTGACCATGGAGCCGGTGACGATCGGTGCCGACGGCGCGATGAAGCTCGATATTCTCGCGGAGCGGTACCGTTTGATCAAGGTCTCGACCGAGTTGCCCCGGTATCGTGAGCAATTGCTCGGGCCGAATGTGATCGTCGGTGCGCCCGGGCAGGTCACGAATCTCTGGAACTCCGCGCCCATCCCGGTCGAACCCAACGCGACCTATGTGCTGAAGGCATTGGTCAAGATTGACAAGAACCTGGGCGAAGGCAGCGCGTCACCGAACAAGGACATGTTCTATGTGCCCCACCATGTGAGCATCGGTCTCTCGGGGGAAGGCGTGAACGGCGTCAACGCAACGAACAAACTCGCGTTGTGCTCGATTAAAGGAACGGACGAGTTTCTTCCCTACCGGGAGACCGACCATTACAAGCGTGCGTGTCGCCCGCAGCTATGGGAAAGGACACCCGGCTGGACGACGGTGTTCGTGCCGTTCGGAACTTCCGCTACCGCGACGAACGCGCAGGTGGAAGTGCGTTTCAGCGAAAGCGCAATCGGCCTGGCGACGTTGAAGGATGTGACGCTACAGAAAGTGAAATGAGAGCGGGTTCTCGGTTCGCGGTTCGCGGTTCGCGGTTCGCGCTGTTCGCTGCGCTGGCGCTCGGGGCACTTACCCTCCCCGCTCCGCGTGCCGTGAACGCCCAGAATCCAGTCGTTCTCTATCCTGCAGCCGGCAACCTGCGTGCGGAGCAGGGCACGATCGAGATGTGGTTTCGTTTCGAGGAGGAGCCGAGCGGCAAAGGCGAGCGGGCGCTCCATTACTTCCCGCTGTTTTTCATCAACGTGGAGGGGGAAAAGCAGCAACGCGTCAGCCTCGGCTACCAGACGATCTGGGGCGCGAATCATTTTCATTTCTTTTTTTCATCCCTGGTGGAGGTCGAAGGCAAACTGATGCAAAGCCCGTACGTGACCACCGTCGAAGAAGGGCAGGGGACAAAGCCCGACCCGCGGGGGCCGCACATTTTCATTCCCCGGATGCACAAAGGCGATTGGCATCTTCTCGCGCTCGCGTGGAGCAATGGAATGACGAAAACCGCCGTGTCCATGTACCTCGATGGCAGATTGGTGATCCGTCCCACGGAGTTGCCCGGCGCGTTGTGGGGTGACATGGATGCGACCTCGTTCCGTCTCATGAACGCGCCCTACCACGACAACATCGCCGTGGACGAACTGCGTGTCAGTGACATCGCGCGCACGGCGGAGCAGGTCACGAATTCGTTCACACGCGGCGCCTTCGTCCGCGATGAATATACGCTCCTGCTGGACCATTGCGACAAACTGGATGGGGATCAAACCGTGGCTGAACTCATTTCTGGTTTCCGCGGCGAGAAAGGCGGCAAGCTGTTGAACAAATGCTACGAACTCGTGGACAGCAAGTTTGGGAGGGCGATCCGATTGACGGCGGAGCCGAAACCATGAGGACGCAAGGCAACCAGAAGCACGCTAAAACGTGTACTCCAAACGCAGGCTTCTCGATGCTCTCCTTGGGAGTTCAAGCTTTAGCTTGTCTCGGATTGCTCTTCTCTCACCCGTCTTTCGCATCCGATCTCGCTCCCATCACCAAAGACGGTGTCACTCTCCGCTTCATCGAAGCCGGGACATTCCGCGGCAGCCTTGCGCAGGGAATGGAGGTTGACGTGGTGAACCCAAACGACAGGCCGGTCACCTGCGACGTGGAACTGGTTCTGCAACGAGACGGACAGGAAGTGAAGCGGACCTCACAACGCAATGTTGCCCTTCCAGCGCACGCTCGAGTCGGCTTCCGAGTCGCCGAACCACTCACGTATGGAAGCTGTAAGATCGCCTACGAGGTGAAGGTGAACGGCACTCTGTTCGCGGACGATTCGTTCGAGTTCCAGGGAACGGGGCCGTACCGCCTGTCCATTCGACCGTGGTTTTTAACGCGGGACGCGATCCAAGTGAAGGTGGAGTTGCTTTCGCCTTCGGAAAAGCACGAGAGATTCCGCTTCAAGCTGCTCGACGGCCGGGGACGACGCGTCCTCTATCAAACCGAGGATTGCCACCGCGTCACGGAACAAGGCGCGGAGGATAGCCTGACGAGACCGAAGACGACGGTGGAGGCATTTGTGAGCTTCAAGAACCAGCGACCCGCCCATTACATCATCGAAGTGGAAGTGCTGGGCGGTGACGGAAATCAGCGCGCACGGCCCGTCGGCACCGTGCCTATGGCATGGACGCGCAATCCCGGGGAGATCGCTGCCGGGTTCAGTGCCGCTGCGCAGTAGTCGGAGGAGCTTCGGTTTCCTGTTCCGTCTTTGCGATCACGACCGCGTGCGGCTCGATGCGAATGCTCGCCCCGGCGGCCTGGGCCACGTAACGGATTGCTTCGAGAAGCGGTACCTTCTCCAGGTGCAGTGTGACGGGCGCCAGCTTCGCGTCGGTGGGGATGAGCCACACGATGTTGACGGCGCGCTTGTCCTTGCTGAGCTTCTTGCTTTGGTCGCGAAGGAAGTGTACGGCCTCGATCGCGTCGGCCTGACGGAAGTTGACCTCGGGAACAATCATCTCCGTAAGCTGCCGTCGCAACTCCGCCGAGGCGTCGTTCTTCTCGCGTTTGGAGCGAATCCCTTCGAGCAGTTTCTTGACGGTCGGGTCGTTGGGTTTCTGAGCGAGCAACCGCTGGCAACGTTGCTCGGCTTCGTCGTACTGCCCCACACTCGCCAGCATCACCGCCTCGACGAACAAGTCGCCAATCTCCTCCTCACCAAGCGGCTGCGGTTTCGTTTCTGCCTGGGCCGGTAGCGTCGGCGAACTGACCAGTGCGATCACCAACGTGACGAACACGAAAGGCTTCATACCTATCCTCGCATTCTCTATTTGGCCGCGGTTGTCATTCCCGCCTTTTGCAACACCTCGGACATGCCCTTCTTCAATGCATCCAGACTGCGATAGGCGCCGCGCCAGCGATGGAACTCGGCGCCGTCGGGTTTGACGAACACAATGGTGGGAAAGCCGGTGACCTGAAACTTCTTCGCCAGCGCGCGATCTTTCTCGGCGTTGACGCGATAGTAGGTGAACTTGCTCATTTCCTCGGGCGCTTGTTCCATGAGCGCGTCCATCTTTTTACACCAGCCACACCAGTCGGTGTAGAAATCGATCATCAACGGTTTGCCGTCTTTTGCCGCCTTGCGCAGCGCGTCTTCGTAGCTGCCGTTGACCGCCTTGAGTTGCCCGCTGCCCAAACTGTCCGTCGGCGCGCAAACGAAGGCAGCACCGAAGATGGTGGCAGCAATGAGAAAGATTCGTTTCATGGTGATCTCCCGTAACGTGCGGATCATAGCAGGGATTGCGTGGCGCGCAAGCACCCAAACGAATCGCTGGACTTCTGTCGTGGAGTGTCATAATTCGGCAAAGAAGATTGAGAACATGAAACACTGCATGCTGATCGGCGATTCAATTCGCATCGGGTACCGCGAGACGGTCCGCAAAGAACTTGAGGGCTCGGTGGAAATCCTGTCTCCCGAGGGAAACTGCCGGGACACTGTCACTGTGCTGACCCATCTTCATTCGTGGGTGCTTCGTCAGCCGCCCGAGCTGGTCCACATCAACTGCGGTCTGCACGATCTGAAGACCATTATCTACGGCGGACGGGAGAATCTGGTCCCGGTCGAGCCTTACCGGCGCAACGTGTTCGAGATCCTCAAGACCATTCGCGAGAAGACACCGGCCAAGGTCATCTGGGCCACCACCACTCCGATCAACGAACAGAAGGCGCATGCCGCTCACGCCGAGGTGGCCGACTTCGACCGCTTCGAGGCGGACGTGGCTGCGTACAACCAGGCGGCACAAGAGGTGTGCCGCAAGCTGGGTGTGCCGGTGAACGATCTCTACTCGCTTGTTATGGAGGCGGGACGCGACCGCTTGCTCCTGGACGACGGCGTTCACTTCACGCCCAAGGGGTACGAACTGCTCGGCAAAGCAGTGGCCAAAGCGATTCGAACACAGCTTCAGTTGCTGTGACCGCAAAGCCGCAGCCGACCCCGCCGAGGGCGACCGCCCTTATTTGTTCCTCTTCGCATCCATCATCAACGGCTTGCGAATCCGTTGTACGATCTCCGCGTGGGCAGCCTGTTCTTCGTCGGGTGGCAACTGCTTCGTTGGCCCGCTCACCAACTCGAAGTTCCCATAGTGGTCCTCCCCGCGCACCAATAACCCAATCGGCTTGCTCGGGCTGTGTTGCTTGACTTCGGGCCGGGTATAGCGGATGGCGATGCCAATCCGCGGAGTGTCGGGAGAACGATTCGCATTCGAGCCGTGCACAATCCAGATGTGATGGAGCGACATCTCGCCCGGCTTCAACGCCAGGTCCACCGCCTTCTTCTCGTCCACTTCCACGGCGATTTCCTGGCCGCGGGAGAGAGCGTTGTCTTCCTTGTAGGTTTCGCGCTGGGGGAGCAGCGGCGTCTTGTGCGTGCCGGGAATCACCCGCATGCAACCCGTGACCGGCGTTGCCGGCGTCAACGCCACCCAAGCCGTGACGACCATCGGCGGATCGAGTCGCCAGTACGTCCCGTCCTGGTGCCAGCTCACATACGCCTTGTCCATCGGCATCTTGCTGAACCAGGACGTGTCCCACACGAGGAGGTTCGGCCCGAGCAATCCTTCCATAATGTCGAGAATGCGGGGGGTCGTCACGAGTTCGTGCGCCCATGGCAACACGTAGTGCGTCTGCGAAAGGACCAGGTAGCGCTCATTGGCCTTGAGCGCCGCGAGCCGCTCCTTGTTACGAGCTGTGTACTCGTGATAGCCACGGAGGTACCGCGTCACCTGCTCATCGGTGAGCGCCCGGATGGGGCACAGGTAGCCATCGCGTTCAAACTGTTGGATTTTCTGTGCGCTGAGGCGGCTGTCGGCATCTTGCGTGATAGTGCTCATGTTGGACCTCTGGGTTAACGTTCCAGAACGATGTAACAAACAGAGCGAAGTATGGCAAGCACTGCCAGCTCCACCAGCGTTCGCTCGTCACGTTCAAAATTGCTTGTTGCTAATTGCCTGGTTCTGTGTAACGTGGCCTCCGACGCAATCAGGAATTGCTCCAGTCGATTCGGTGGATAGTCAGGTGAGTTAGTAATCCTCAGTGACCTTCTGAAACCCGATGGGCGGGAACGATCACTGAGGATTCTTGTTTGTATCGAAAGGTAAGTTAGAGAATGAGTACGAAACTGTATGTGGGCAACCTGTCGTTTAACACGACGGAGATTTCCCTCAGCGACCTGTTCGCGCAAGCGGGCAAGGTCAACTCCGCGGACCTCATCCAGGACAAATTCACGGGCAAGTCCCGCGGGTTTGCATTCGTGGAAATGTCCACTCCGGAGGAAGCAAACAAGGCCATCGAACTGTTCAACGGCAAGGAACTCGATGGTCGCGCGCTCACCGTGAACATCGCGCGTCCCAAGGAAGACCGACCTCGTGGTGGTGGCGGCGGCTTCGGCGGTGGCGGCGGCGGTCGCGGTGGCGATCGCGGCGGTCGCGGTGGTGGCGGCGGCGGCGGTGGCCGACGCTACTAGGCAATACCCGCAAACTCACCTGCGTTGGCGCGGAGTATTCCCTCCGCGCCGACGCCGGGTGCGACGCACAGCAATTTACTGACTTCAATTTGATGGAACAAAAAACAACGACCAAGTCCGCTTCCTCCTTCCCGCAGTGGCGGAGTTGGACCTGGCAGAAAGCGGTGGCGAAGTATCAACGCCCCGCCATCCACCGCAGTGTGTGGCAACTCGCCAACACGCTCATCCCGTATTTGGGTCTCTGGGCTTTGATGATCTGGAGTTTTTCCATCTCCTATTGGCTCACCCTGCCGCTGTTGCTGCTCGCGGCAGGTTTCCTCGTCCGCATCTTCATTATTTCTCACGACTGCGGCCACGGCTCGTTCTTTCGCTCGCGCAAGGCAAACGACTTCTGGGGCTCGGTCACGGGCGTGTTGACCTTCACGCCCTATTTCCTGTGGCGGTACGAGCATGCGGTGCATCACGCGACCTCCGGCGACCTCGACCGACGCGGCCTCGGCGACATCTGGACGCTCACGGTGCAGGAATACATTGAAGCGTCCCGGTGGAAACGGTTCGCCTACCGGCTGGGGCGCAATCCGTTCGTGCTGTTCGTGCTGGCGCCGCTCTGGTTGTTCTTGATCCAACATCGGTTCGCTCCCCGCAATGCCGGCGAGCGCGAACGCAAAAGCGTCTATTGGACGAACCGCGTGCTGCTGCTGATCGCGTTGGGACTGTGCCTGACGATCGGCTTCAAGGCGTACTTCCTGATTCAGTTGCCCTTGCTGATGATCGCCGCGGCGACCGGCGTCTGGTTGTTTTACGTGCAGCACCAGTTCGAAGGAGTTTATTGGGAGCGCGGCGACGACTGGGACTATGTCACTGCGGCAATCAAAGGCAGTTCCTACTACAAGCTCCCGCGCGTCCTGCAATGGTTCACCGGCAGCATCGGATTTCATCACATTCATCATCTCAGCCCCAACATCCCGAACTACAACCTGGAGCGATGCCACAAGGCCGACGCGATGTTTCAACAGGCGAACACGATCACGCTGCTTTCAAGCTTGCGGTCGTTCACGTTTCGGCTCTGGGACGAACGACGCCGCAAGTTGGTGGGGTACAGCGAGCTGAGGAAGCATCGTTTGGAACAGGCCGCGAACTGTCGCGAACAGGCCGAGGTGCTGACGAAATAGCGCTGCCTCACTGCGGCGCTCGTTCCCCGATACCGGATGGGAGACTTGTCTCCTGGATACGAAGCCAGATTCCCCCGGACCAATTCAAACAAAAGGAAGAAGAATGAACGAAGCAATCGAAGTC
>CAZOTB010000136.1:0-17123 GCA_964582645.1 uncultured Verrucomicrobiota bacterium
TCGGCAGCGGCGTGAAGATCATTTGGTATTACACCTTCGAGTCGCGCGCGGCGGGCAAAGGCGTGTCCGAGATTCACGGTTTCGAGAAGAGCGGGCTGTTGCTGGCCGAGGTGGGCAAGATCAACCGCGACGTGAAGAAGATGGAGGGCATCTTCTCCGCCGCCGTGCCGATTTCGAGCGAGACAGTCGGCAGTGCCGAGCACGGACTCCGGTTGCAAACCCTTTGGTCGGGCGATGAGGGAATGATCGTCGTGGTGCGCAATCTCGATTATCGGACGGACCGGCAGCCCAACGATCTGTGTGCAAATCCCCGGTGTAGCGTCGTCACGAAAGAGAAGGCACGCGTCACAGTGAAGAAGCCGGAGTGGCTTGCTATCAAGGCCGTGCGCGACGGGTTGACGGGCCAGCCGGTGAAGTGGGAGATGAACGCGGAAGGAATCGAGTTGGATTTGGGACGCCTGGACTTGGGCCGGGTCATCTTCATCCAGAACGAGTGAGCGACGGAGGAATGGCCACAAGAAACACCAGAAGTCACAAGAACGATTCTCTGATGTTGTGTCCCTTCGTGCTCTTCGTGGCAATTTGCGCGTTGTTCCTCTCGGTAATGACCGCGATGCCCTTGAAGGC
The DNA here is from genome assembly GCA_964582645.1 of uncultured Verrucomicrobiota bacterium. GTDB lineage: Bacteria > Verrucomicrobiota > Verrucomicrobiia > Palsa-1439 > CAZOTB01 > CAZOTB01. The sequence goes on from CAZOTB010000136.1 coordinate 628, forward strand.
GGACTGCGGAAACGGGTTATGCGACTTCGGTGTCATGATCATCCCGGTCAGCGGCACCGTCTGTGTGAACTCACAGATCACGTTTCGCGCGGTGGCCACCGCCTGTGACTGTATTGGGCCTTACACGTTCTTGTGGAGCGGAGATACCTTCGGCGCGGGGCCGCTCACCAATTTCAATCTCACCGTGACGCCGACCAACTGCGGCAATTTCAATATCTCCGTCTATGTGGAAGGCCACTGCGACATCAATCCCAACCAGATTCTCACCGGCAACGCCAATGCCTCCTACTCGACGCTGGAAACGACCGCGCCCACGATCCTGTGCCCCACAGGACGTGTGTTCTGCGTGGGTCAAACCCTGACGCCACCAACGACTGTCTCAGATAATTGCGGCGTCGCCAGCGTGACGCCGACCAATGTGGTAGTGTCCGGCACGGGCACGAACACGCAAACCTGGACGGCGACTGACCTTTGCAGCAACACTGCTTCTTGCATGGAGAGTTATCTTGGAGTCGGCGTCGGCAGCGTCTCGAACAGCACTGTCATTCTCTGCGCGGGCGACTCCACGAACTTCGTGGCGATCCCGGATCCCGTTGGGGCAACCTTCCCGCACGATCCAACGTGGACGATCAGTCCGACCAACGCAGGCATTCTCACGCCCTCGGGTACCACAGCGACATTCACCTCCACCACTCCCTGTCAGGTTACTGTAACCATCACAGCCGCCTGCGGCAGTTCTTCGAACTCCGCCACCGTTACCGTGCGGGATTGCACGCCGCCCACCATCACGTGTCCAAGCAACATCACCAGCGGCAGCGACCCGGGTCACTGCTCGAAGAGCAACGTGACGTTCGCCGCCACGGCCAGCGATAATTGTCCCGGTGTGACCACGAATTGCTCGCCCGCTTCCGGTTCCACCTTCAACGTGGGCACCAATCTCGTCACGTGCACCGCCGTGGACGCTGGCAACAACACGAACACCTGCTCGTTCACGGTGACCATCAGCGATACGGAGCCGCCCACGGTCACCTGCCCGACCAACCTCACGCTGAACACGGACGTTGGTCTTTGTGCCCGTAGCAATGTGACGTACAGCGCCAGTGCCACCGACAATTGCTCAGTCGCCACGACCAACTGCGTTCCGCCTTCCGGCTCGACGTTTAACAAGGGCACCAACAGCGTGACCTGCACGGCCACCGATGGCGCCGGCAACAGCAGCAACTGCACGTTCCACGTGATCATCCGGGACATGGAAACACCCACGATCACCTGTCCGAGCAATGTGCAGGTCTGTGCCACCGGCACACTGACCACGGTGACATTTCCCGACCCAACCGGCTCCGACAACTGTCCCGGCGTCACGAGCGTTTGTGTTCCCTCGTCCGGTTCCACATTTGCCGTGGGATCGAATACGGTGACGTGCAGCGCTACCGACGCGGCAGGCAACTCCAACACATGTTCGTTCGCAGTGGTTGTCTATGACCTCGCGTTGACGCCGTCTGCTTTCAGCGTGTGTGTCGGCGAGACCACGAATTTTGTTGCCGGCACGAGTGTAGCCGGTGCGACCTTCAGTTGGACACCGGGCGGCATCGTGAGCACCGCTGCCGATGGCAAGAGCAGTACAAACGCGGTTTCTTTCAACACCGCGACAAACAGCCAGGTGATGCAAGTATCCTATGGCCCATGTAGTACTGCGGTGACTGGAACGGTCGTCGCCGTGACTAACATCTTCCCGATGAGCACGAACCTGTGCGCGGGCGATTCAGCTACTTTCACAGCCAGCGCGCACCCGCTTGGTGCAAGCTTCCCGCCCGGCCAGCCCACGTGGACACTGAGTCCAACCAATGCCGGTACGTTGATGCCCACCAATGGCGTCACGACCACGTTCACCGCGAGCACCAACTTCAACGATGTTGCCGTCATCACTGCGCACTGTGGCACTTCGATGAACTCCGCCACCGCCGCCGTCGTCAAGATTGAGAAGGTGGAGTGGGAGGGGATTGATCCCGGCGACGGCCAAACCAATCTCTCTGCAGACAATCCTGGTACGCACGGTGGTGGCTGGCGCATTTTCCCGGACAAGAATGAAGGGGGAGCGGGCGGGAAGCTCCACGACAAGGTGAAGGTGAAAGCAAAGGTCTTCCCCGCGGTGCAGGGAGTGGGAGTATTTTTCGTGACGTATGACGTGGACGATCCCACTGACGACAATGGACCGATTGACGATGACAGTGGCACGCCCGGGAGCGACAACCGCGGTGGCGCAGCCACGCAAAGCTCCTCGTCTTCGGTTACTGGGACCAACGGTGTCGCTGAGATCGAGTTGACGGTCAAGATGAAGCCCGGCGATAACTACCGCGTGGTTGCTGCGTGCGACTCGGCTCAGTTTACCGGACTGAAGGCCAAACAACCCGATTCTCTGGCGCGCGTGGAAGATGCCGCTGGCAACGTTGTGCTGGATGACACCGGCACGGTGGCGAATCGAAAGTCCACTCCATTGCTCTCTGTCTGGCGGCGCATCCATCTCGAACTCGATTCGATGGCGGCGGGGAGCGATGTGAGCCACACTGGGAACATAGATAAGCTGAAAAACAACAGCTACCACGCGCCGGATGGCGCGTGCGAGCTGAATGGGTTCAACCTCGGAGATGAGGGCCGTTTCGAAGGAGGGAAACTGACCGTGCCGGCCACCACCAATATGTACGTCGTGGTGGATAATGTGGACGTCACAATAGATGACCACGTCGTCACAGTTGGCCCCGTGGCTCAAGGGGACAAGAACAAGTCAGCTACTGTGACCGACGATGATGGAACTAACTTGCCACGGAAGGTGGTGATTAGCTTGATCAACGACAAATACAAGCCCGCCTATATTGAAGGGAAGGAGATCCAGACTGCTTCGGATCTTAACGCCACTTTCCAAGCGACAATAGACGATTCTGACGTCACGGTGACGGCGGTTGGCAACCAGAGAAAGACGCTCCAGACTGAGCCTGCGTTTTGGGTTGCGCTGGTCGTTTCGTGCCACCAGGGAAAGGACGATGCTGAGCCCTCCGGCATCATCAAGTCCTTGGTGGATGCTGATCCTGATATCTCTTACCACATTCACACGAGCCCACTGTTTACGAAGAACGGCGATGATATCTTCATGTATGCGGCTACTGTTCCTTTCCCCGGGTCCAACATCACCGCACTATTTCTGGAAACGATCCGAGACTACGGTGCACAGTCTGCCGCTGGCCTTATTTTGCCGCCCGCCGCACAGACAGCAGCGAATCTGGAATCGATAACGGTGGTTCATGAAGTCGGACATCAGTTTGGACTCGATCCAACTGATTCCAGCGGACACAAGCCAAATACGATCATGGAGGAGAGCATTACCGATACGAGCAAAGTGTTCGACGAGGAACAGATTCGGCTTCTCCGTTCGAACCATGCCGCCATCGAAAATTAGGAGGTACAGCATGATACGTTCTGTCTTGTTCAACGCCACACGGTGGGTTTCTTTCGGCTGGCTTCTAACGGCGTTCAGCTATGCCGGTTCCGTTCCCATGGAGGCCGAAGGCTTGAGAACGCTGCTTTCCCTCGATCGAGCATCGCTAGTCGTTGGTGAGCCTCTGGTCGCAACTCTCCTGATCACAAATGCGGGGCAGTCAAAAATCCAGACCCCGTATGCATCTTCGCAGACGCTTCGATATGCGGCGCACATGGGCTTTCAGATACTCAAGGACAAAGATGTAGTACTAACACCATCCGGGGGCGGTTCGGGAGCGAAGGTTGTCATGCGAACTGGCGTTGGGATTGAGCCCGGCGGCACTGTGAAAGCTAGAAAGGTTGTGGTTATGGGCGCTCGATCACTTCAATCGAGCCAGCAGTTCTTGCCGCCTGGCACCTACCGAGTAAAAGGCTGGGTCCGAATCACAATCAAGAGTGGCGATGACTTGCACTGGGTAACTCTCGAAAGCGCAGAATCTGAATTCGTGATTCGGGAACTGGACACAAAGGATCAATCTGCACTCGGGATACTTGCGGCGGTTCCGGAATTGGACAGGGTGATCTCGGGGAGGTGGGGAAAACTCACTCAATCGATGATTGATTCTCTCCAAAACGTGAGCGGCCAGTATCCCAGCTTGCCACACGCCGAGAGTGCGGACTACGTACTCACGAGGGACCTATTACAACACCGAAATGACATGGATTTGACGAAATGTCGGGCAGCCGTGGAAAACTACTTCAATCGTCACCCACGTAGCGCACTTGGCGATGATCTGCTTTTCTATCTTGGCCACTTGGAGGAGCGTTTCGAACCCGAAACCGTCGAGGGAATCTTGCGAGTCATCGCCACCTTCGAGCGGATTGTGAAAAACTGCCCTGATTCGCCCTTGGTCGAGGAAGTTCAAGCAGAACTGACAAAATTGCGAGCAAAGCTCGCCGAGGCGAGCCAAACCAATTCCGTGAGTGAGACTTCGACCACGAACTCTCCGCCCACATCTTCACCGTAGATTCACACTGTAGTTGTGGGGCGCATCCTTGTCATCCTAGCGCTGATGGTCAGCGCTACCCCGCCCGCCATCGCCAAGACGGCGTTGCAGTTTCTCCAAGAATCTCCCAAGCCCGCATCCCGCTCCGGCCACACCTTACCGCCGTTGACGCGCTGGGGCTGGGAAATGCCGTTCGATGTGCGAGTGGAACTGACCGAACGCTGGGGTTATGCGCTGGAGTTCGGACCTGCTGCGAGTGAATCGTACATCGCCAAACTCGCCGACTCGAACAGCGTCCCCTCTCGCATCTGTGCATTGACGGCCTCCAACCCGGCACGCTATCCATTGTTCGTCGTGGCGCATCGGCCTCTGCTGGACCGCGAGTTCCTGAAAACGCTTCCGCCCGAGACGTGGTGTCACGACGCCAGCGGGAACGTCATCACGAACGGCAAACAATGGGTTCGCTGGAGTCCGGAGATGCCGGACAGTGTCTATCAGCGCGCCGCCGCCGCGACCGTAGCGCCGCTGGCGATGATTCTCAAGAGGTGTCCCATCGCCGTGATCCTCAACGGCGGCGAGTACGGGCTGAATGTTTATGGCCACAGCGGCAAGGTCTGGGAGCAAGACCCGAAGGTGGTCGCCGCCAAGGGCGAGCGGAGTTGGCTCGAATATACCTCGAAGCGCAAGGCGCACTACGATGGAGGATTTCCTCCGCAACGGGGACCTCCTTTCCGGCCCTGACAAACATCGTTGGTCGAAAGACCTGCCCGCGTACGAATTTCCCACCGGAGACGCCGATGTCCGAGTGTTGGCCCGCAAGCATCGCCAGCGCGATCAATGGCTCATCACCGCGTGGGCTGCAGGAGGCCCCGACCGTTCAGTCACGGTGGAGGTTCCGACGCTCGGCAAAGTCACGCTGCAAGCCCGCCCCACCGGCAGCGTTTATCTCCTCGTTCCCTCCAAAACCGGTCCGGTTGCGACATTGCTCGATGTGGATGGGATGAATCCGAGCGCGAAGCTGCCTGCCGGGATTGAAGCACCCTCCCAAACGAAACCCTGAAAGGGTTCCGCTCCCGCCGCTGATTTCTGGCATTGCCGAGATGGCGCGGAAGTTGACGTGGGTCAATCCGTGCCGTTTGATGTTGTCCTAGGTTTGCACCGTTGTGAACGCGACTGAAACCAGGCAAATGGATCCCATCACCAACATGATGTCGGTGTCGGAGATCAACCAGCGCTTTCCGCAATGCGGCCCCGTGTTCAACAAGTACGGCCTCGGCGGCTGCGGCGGAGAATTTGGCCCGAACGAACCGCTGTTCATTTTCGCGGCGGCGCATCACGTGCCGCTCAAGGAACTCGTGGTCGAGTTGAACCAGGCCGCCCGGGGTGAGTGGAAGGACGACTCCCCGGCCGCGGCCGAACCACCGCCCTCGCCGGAAGAACTGGACCAGGGCGAGAACCTCTACAAGAGGTTCGTGTTCGCGGCGCTGTTCATCACGCTCACGCTTGGCACGCTCTGGGGCGTGATCAACATGACGCGGATCGCGTGGGAGAAGGACTACGCGGCCATCAGCGGCGCGGTGAAACAGGCGCACGGTCACGAGCAGATCTTCGGGTTCGTTGGCCTGTTCATCATGGGCGTGGCGTTCCATGCGGTGCCGCGATTCAAGATGACACCGTTGCGTCCGCTCAAGGTGGCGAAAGCTTGCTTCGCATTGATGCTTGCCGGCGTGTTGCTGCGCGCCGTGTCGCAACCACTCGCCGCGAACCGCTTCTGGTCGGTGGTGTTGGTTGGCTCGGCGTTGCTGGAACTGGCGGCGATCGGATTGTTCGCGTGGCTGATCGCGCGGGTGGTGCGTCGCTCCGGGCAGGCGAGCGAGTTCTACGAGAAATTCATCTGGGCCAGCGTCACCTGGCTCACGCTGCTCGCAGTGGCAAACGCTGCGCTTGCCATGCAGATGTTCGCGCAACGCTCCACCACAGTGGGCGCGCTCGCCAACTCCTTCTTCATCCACGTGGCGCTGTTTGGCTTCATCTCAAACATGATCTTCGCGTTCTCGTTCCGGATTCTGCCGCACTTCATGGGGCTGCGTGACTCGAAGGTGCTGCCGGCCCAGGTCGCGTTCTGGCTGTGGAATGCCGCCATCGTGCTGCGATACCCGGTAGCGTGGCAACGGGAGCGACCCGACTTCGCTGCGTCGGTCGCCGAACTCGTCGCGGTCGTGCTCATCGTCTGGGCGGTCGGGTTGTTCGCGAAACGCCGGGTCAAGATCGAGATTCAGGGCGTGGACAATGCCTTCACGTGGTTCATCTATCTCGGTTTCTTCTGGCTGATCATGGCCGCAATCCAACCGTTTCACGCCGACCTGCCCCGGCTCACGGCCTCGGCACGGCACGCGATGACGGTCGGCTTTATCATGAGCATGTTGCTCGGCGTATCGCACCGGGTTTTGCCGATCTTCAACGGTGTGAACTTGCACAGCAACCGGGCGCTCCGGCTGACGTTCTGGCTGCTGCTGGCCGGCAGTTCGTTGACGCTGGCAATGGCCTACAGCGCGCGCCGCGAACAACCGTGGATGTACACCTGGACGGGCGTGGCAGGTTGGCTCGTGTTTGCCGCGGTGGTTGTTGCCGCATGGAATCTGTTCCTGACGCTTCGCGTGAGGGCAGAGCCGTTCACCCGTGGCTCTGAGGTCAAGCCGGGCACGCGCGTGACGGAGATGTTGGAGGTGTGGCCCGACCTGCGGCCGGTCCTGATTCACAACGGCCTGACGCAGCTCGCGCGGATGCGCGGCAACCCGCCGCGGTTCGTCACCATTGAATTTGCAGCGCGACGGCACGGGATTGACCCGCAGCCATTGGTCAAGCTGTTGAACGAAGAAATCACAAAGCGAAAGGCACAATGAAAATCACAGGAGACATGATCGTTAAGGAAGTCACGAAGCAATATCCGCAGACCATCAACGTGTTCGGGAATCACAAGGTGGATTTCTGTTGCGGCGGCGCGCATTCGATCGAACAGACCGCGCGCGCCCGGGGCTGCAAGGACATCGAGGCGTTGCTGCGCGATCTGAACACGGTCGCGGAGCAAACCGCAGTGGCCTCGGGCGGCTGCGGCTGCGGCAAGAAGGATTAACGGAGTACCGCAGGGCGGATATTGCTTCCCAAGCTCGTTCGGTTCGCTATGCTCAGGTATCGAACCGAACGAAAGGAGAACCATGGCCAGCAAGACCGTCAAGAAGGGCAAATTGCCCAAGCGCTTTCTGCAATTTCAAGAGGACTACCCGGCCGTCGCTCGCGCCTACAAACAACTCGGCGAAGCCACGAAGAGCGCGGGACCGATTGACCGCAAGACGGGCGCATTGATTGGATTGGCGATCGCCATCGGAGCGCGACACGAGGGCGCCGTACATTCGCACACGCGAAAGGCGCTCGAGGCAGGCGCAAAGCCGGCAGAGATTCGTCACGTGGCGCTCCTGTCCGTCACGACGATGGGTTTTCCGAACATGATGGCAGCGTTGAGCTGGGTGAATGACGTCCTGAACCAGTGACGAAAACACCGCTGACGAAAAAACCGCTTGCCAATTAGCCGGGCGCGCATACACTGCCGCCATGATTTGCAGGATGCATTGGTGGAAGTAACGGGGCTGCCTGTCTCGAGCGGCTCGGGACGGGAATCCGTTGCTTCGCCATTGCGAAGAATCGAAGGCAGCCCTGACGAGAAGATCGTCAGGGTTTTTTATTTTCTATGCTGGCAAAACGAGTCATACCGTGCCTGGACGTACACGACGGAAAGGTCACGCGCGGGGTGCAGTTCGGCAAAGCCGAGAAGGGCGAACTGCGCAACGTGGGCGATCCCGTCGAACTGGCCAAGCGCTACAACGAGCAGGGCGCCGACGAAATGGTGTTTTTCGACATCACCGCCAGCGCGCATGGTCGGGCAACGATGATTGACGTGATCGAGCGAACGGCGGATCATTGTTTCATGCCGCTCACCGTGGGCGGCGGCATTCGCGTCGTCGAAGACATCCGCACAATGCTCAAGGCGGGCGCGGACAAGACGAGCATCAACACCTCGGCGATCGAGAACCCGGACCTGATTCGCGCCGCGGCAGACCGGTTCGGCAGCCAGTGCATCGTGGTCTCGATTGACGCGCGGAAGACGGCGCCCGAGCGCTGGGAAGTGTTTTCGCATGGCGCGCGAAAGGCGACCGGCATGGACGCCGTCGAGTGGGCCAAACGGGCCGTGACCCTCGGCGCGGGCGAGATCGTGTTAAACAGCATTGACGCCGACGGTACGAAGGCCGGTTTCGATCTGGTCATCACCCGTCGCATCAGCGAGTCGGTGGACGTGCCCGTGGTCGCCAGTGGCGGCGCCGGCAACCTCGAGCACATGGCGGAGGTGTTGCTCGAGGGCAAAGCCGATGCGGTGTTGGCCGCGAGCATTTTTCACTTCGGCGAATACACCGTCGGCGACGTGAAACGGTTTCTACAGGAGAAGGGAATATGCGTAAGGCTGTGAAACAATCGGAAGAACTCGCGCGGGCTTCGATGTACTGGTTGGAGCGGGTCATGCCGCAACTCCCAGACCTCGATCCCCATGATGCTCATCTCGTGATACTGGCCTTGCTGCGACGGCACCCCAAACGACGGCGGTTGTTGAACCTTGCGATGAAGCATGGATAACTGCCAGAAAGAAAGCGAATGAATACCCTCGATCAACTCAAGTACGACTCGAACGGTCTGATCCCCGCGATCATCCAGGAGCGCTCGACAGGACGAGTGCTGATGATGGCGTACATGAACCGAGAGTCCCTGCAGAAAACCATCGAGACCGGCAAGACGTGGTTCTGGAGCCGGTCGCGCAAGAAGTTTTGGATGAAGGGCGAAACGAGCGGCCATGTGCAGATCGTGAGGGACATTTCGTTCGATTGCGACGCCGATTGCGTCTTGATCCAGGTCGAGCAGACCGGCGCAGCGTGTCATGAGGGCTACAAGTCGTGTTTCTTCCGCAGCATCGCCGGCGATGATACCAAGGTGACGGAGCCGCGGTTGATCGAGCCGGAGAAAATGTACGGGAAGAAGTAGGGGCGCACGGCGGTGCGCCCATTTCTGCAATTCGACGATGTACTATCCAACGAAAAACGAGTTCGTGGCGTTGGCGAAGCGCGGGAATCTCATCCCCGTCTATCGCGAGATTCTCGCCGACCAAGAGACGCCCGTGTCGGCGTTCCAGAAGCTCGGCGCGAAGACGAATTGTTTCCTGCTGGAAAGCGTCGAGGGCGGCGAACACATCGGCCGGTATTCGTTCGTGGGCGCGAATCCCCGGGAAGTGATCGTCGAGCGGGGAGGGGGAAGCGTCGAGCGCGGCACCGATCCGCTGAAGAAGCTCGAGGCCGCGATGTCGCGCTACCGGGCGGTCGCCGTGCCGGGCCTGCCGCGATTCTGCGGCGGTGCGGTCGGGTTTCTTGGCTACGAATACATCATCCACCTCGAACCCGTCCCGCGCCCCAAACGCGACGACCTCGGCACGCCGCTTTTTTACTACCTGATTACCGACACGCTGCTCGCGTTCGACCGCATCCGTCAGACGATCATGGTGATCTCGAACGCGTACACGGGCGAGCAAAGTCCCGCGCGCGCCTATGCCGAAGCCTGCCGCAAGATAGACTCGGTCATCACGAAGCTGCGCAAACCGGCCCGGCTCGATCTGCTCGAATATCCGCGCGACCTGCCGTCGGTGAAGTTCCAATCGAACTTCGAGCGAGCGGACTTCGAGGCGAGTGTCGCGCACGCCAAGACCTATATTCAGGCGGGCGACATCATCCAGGACGTGCTCTCGCAGCGCTTCTCCGTGCGAACCAAAGCCTCGCCGCTGATGATCTACCGCGCGCTCCGTTCGGTGAACCCGTCGCCGTACATGTTCCTGTTTCAGGGCGATGGCTTCACCCTCATCGGTTCGTCGCCCGAGGTTCATGTGCGTTGCACTGATGGCACGGTCGAGCTCCGCCCCATCGCGGGCACGCGTCCGCGTGGCGACACCGTCGAGCGCGACCTCGCGTTGGAGAAAGAACTGCTCGCCGACCCGAAGGAACGCGCCGAGCACCTGATGCTGGTGGACCTCGCCCGCAACGACATCGGGCGCGTGTGCGATTTCAGTACCGTTCACGTCCCCGAGTTCATGGTGATCGAGCGTTACTCGCACGTGATGCACATCGTCTCGCACGTCACCGGCCGTTTGCAGAAGGGCCGCTCCCCATTCGATCTAATGCGCGCGACGTTCCCTGCCGGCACCGTCAGCGGCGCGCCAAAAGTGCGAGCGATGCAAATCATCGCCGAGTTGGAGAACAGTCAGCGCGGTCCCTATGCCGGCGCGCTCGGCTATTTCGGTTTCGATGGCAACATGGACTCGTGCATCACGATTCGGACGATCCTGCTCAAGAATGGCGTCGCGCACGTCCAGGCCGGCGCCGGCATCGTGGCCGACAGCGTGCCCGCGAACGAGTACCAGGAAACCGTGAACAAAGCGAAGGGGATGATGCGGGCGATTGCGTTTGCGGAGCGATGCCGATGACTTGTTATCGGTTACTCGTTATTCGGGAAATAGCTCAATCTTGATCACGAACAACCAACAACCAATAACGAATAGCCAATAGCGAACATGCTTCTTGTCATAGACAACTACGATTCGTTTACCTACAACATTGTCCAGTACCTGGGCGAACTGGGCGCGGATATGCAGATTTTCCGCAACGACCAGATCACGCCCGAGAAAGTACGTGAACTGAAGCCGACCAAACTCGTCATCTCACCCGGGCCATGCTCGCCCAAGGAATCCGGCGTCTCCAACGCGATCATCAAGGAATTTGCCGGCAAGTTGCCACTGCTCGGCGTCTGTCTCGGCCATCAGTGCATCGGGCACGTCTTCGGCGGCGAGGTGGTGCGCGCCGATCGTCTCATGCACGGCAAGACCTCGCCCATCCATCACAACAACAAGGAAATCTTCGCCGGCATGCCCCAGCCATTCGACGCGACCCGGTATCATTCACTGATCATCAAACGCGACACCTGCCCCGACTGTTTGGAAATCATCGCCGAGACGAAACCCGAGGGTGAGATCATGGGCGTGCGGCACAAGCAGTTCCCCATCTGGGGCGTCCAATTCCATCCCGAATCCATTCTGACGCAGGAAGGGAAGAAGCTGCTGAAGAACTTCCTCGACCTGTAACGGCCGCCTAACGCGACGGGGGGGTGAGTTTTGCAAGAGCCATGCCTTCCCGTCGTTGAATCGTCGCCTCGACCTTGGGTACGTAGAGTTGCGTTTCCGCGGGCAAGCGTACTGCGATGCTGTCGAAGGAAGACGCCTTGTGTTTGGTGAGGAGGCCGCGCACGCGACCCTCACCGGCATTGTAGGCTGCCAGCGCGAGATGCCAGTCGCGGAAGCGTCCGTGGAGATACTTGAGGTACTTCGCGGCGGCTTCGGCGCTCTTGTCGGGATTCGTCCGCTCATCTCGGGGAAACAGCCTCAATCCCAGCGAACGCGCGGTCGCGGGCATCAATTGAAACAAGCCGGTCGCTCCCCTGGGGCTTCGCGCGCGCGGATTGAACATGGACTCCACCTCTGCCAACCAGACCAACTCCGCAGGAACACGTTGAGCCACGAAGATGGATTTGAGTCGAGGAACGTACTTCTCTGCAGCCGGTGGCACGGGCCGATCGGTCATGCGCTTCTGCCATGCCTGGCGCTCCTGCTGCGGGGATGGGTTGGGGAGAGGCTTTTGTGTCGGTGGAACTGCGGGCCGCAATCGCGCTGTGGACTCAAAATAGTCGAGGCGGGGGCGCAGCCATGCGGCGTACGGTTGTGTTTCCTCGTGCTGTTCCAGGATGGGCACGAGTGCATTTACGAACTGCTGGAGGGAAGCCAGATCGAGCACGGATTCGCCCTCGAATCGGCGCTGCACCTCGGCGCACAGTTTTTCCAACTCTCGCACGTCCAACCCGGCCAGCGCTGCGAGTGTCTTCTCATCGGCATTCTCCATCAGCCAACGCTCGCCTGCCTTCATCAGATCCTCGACGTTGATCTCCTCGCCCTGACCGAAGCCGAGGGTTGCGCTCGACACCAGCAGGATGAGGACGAGTCGGAGTTTCATTTTCTGATTCCTTACACCAATCAACAAAGACCGGAAAGCCGCTTGTGTGTTGCCACCGATCCGGGTAATGCTGTGGTCGAAAGCATGTCCCTCGCGAACCTCAAAGATCAGACCACAGCGGTGGAGATTCTGCAGCGCAGCCTGCAACGGAAACGGCTGGCGCACGCGTACCTGTTCGTCGGCGACCGCGGCGCAGGCAAGGCGCAGGTCGCGCGCGAGCTGGCCAAGGCGGTGAACTGCGAGAAAGGCGGCGACGACGCGTGCGGCGAATGTCTGAGTTGCCGCAAGATCGAATCCGGCAACCATCCCGACGTGCAATGGGTTCGTCCCGAATCGAAATCGCGCCGGATCACGATTGACCAGATCCGCGAACTGATGCGGACGATTTATCTCAAGCCGAACGAAGGTCGAATGAAGGTGGCGATCCTCGTAGACGCGGAGTGCTTGCAGCAGGAAGCCGCCAACGCATTCCTCAAGACGCTCGAAGAACCGGCCGCCAACTCGATGTTGCTGCTGTTGACCAGTTCGCCCGAGCCACTGCTGGAAACGATCCTTTCGCGTTGTCTGCGGATTCAGTTCGCGAGCACCGGCTTGCAGAAACTCACTCCCGAGCAGGAGAAAATCGTGGACCTCCTCGCCGACACGCTGGCGCAACGCACAGGCGCGGCGATGGGGAAAGCCTACCGGCTGCTGGGGCAGATTCTGGCGACGTTGAAGGCAATCCGGGAAGTCAAGGAAACCGAGGTCGCCGAGCGCATGCAACTCGAGAAGTACTCCGATGCCGACCCCGATTACCGCGAGAAGCTGGAGAAGGAATGCGATGCCGCCGTCGAGGCGGAGTACCGGCAGTCCCGGGCCGACCTGCTCAAGGCGGCGTCGGTGCTGATCCGCGACCTCAACGTTCTGGCCTGTGGCGCCGACGCGAAGTTGCTGGTGCTGCGTTCCCGGGAAGCGCCGTTGCGCAAGCTCGCGGCGGGGCTGAAGCCGGACTGGCTGACCGACCGCGTCGAAATCATCGAGGAGATCCAGGCCAACCTCCGCCAGAACATCAACGAGGCGCTCGCGTTGGAAGTTGGCTTGTTGAAGTTGATCGCGTAAGCTGTGTTTCAGCTACGCCATGACCAGCCGACGAATCTTCCCCCTGTTCCTTGCCGGCTTCGTCTTTCTCCTGCCACTGAAGTTTGGCAACCCCATCGTCCTCGAATCCATGGCGGTCATCCCGCGCGGCGGTTGGGACTGGCTGCTGTCCATGTGGTCGAACCAGATCGGACTGCTCGCCGCGTTCGCGTTGCTGATCGTCACGATTTGGACACACGGCGAGTTGCCCGCCTTTTCACCGCGTGTGTTCTGGCTGCCGTGCGTATTCCTCGCCACCCAGCTCGCAGCCACTCCCGGCTCGGTGTCGCTGCAGACATCGCTGGACACGGTGATGATGTTCGTGGCGGGCGTGGCGGTTTATTTCGTTGGGCTGCAACTCCGGGGTCAGACCGAAACACGATGGACAGGCACCGCGCTTGTAGCGGCGACACTGATCGTGACGATGGTCACGATGGAACAGTACTTTGGCGGGCTCGAAGAGACTCGTCGCATGTTCCATCTCTACTTCGATACCCAGGACGTGCCCCCGGATTACATGATCAAGCTCGGCGGCGACCGTCCGTTTGCAACCTTTGTGTACGCGAACTCGCTTGGCGGGTTTCTTGTGCTGCTCCTACCTGTGTTGGTGGCCTTTCTTTGGCAATTGCGTGACACTTGGGAACGATCCGCCGCGTGGGTGGCGCTGGTGGCCGTGGTGGGTCTGATGCTGTTCAGCCTCGTCCTCTCCGGCTCGAAGGGCAGCTTCGTCGCGCTGGCGGCGGTCGTCGCGGCTGCGGCGTTGTTGGTGCGCTTCCCAACACGCGTCAAATGGGCGCTTCTCGCTGTGCTGGTTCTCTGCGCGGTCGGGTTTGCCGTTCGGTACGGACCGTCGTTGCTCAGCTATGGGAAAAGCACCGGCTCAGCGCGGATCGCCTACTGGCAGGCAGGGTTGCGAATTGCAGCCGACCACCCGCTCCTCGGGACGGGGCCGGGAACGTTCGGAGCGATCTATCCGAGTTACAAGACGCCAACATCTGAGGACCCGCGTCTGGCGCACAACAACTTCCTCGAAGCCTTGTCGGACTCCGGCGTCCTGGGGTTCGTCGCCTACACCGCGTTGTGGTCATGGCCTCTGGTCATCGCGGTGCGGCGGCTGCGCGAATCGTCCGACCCCATATTGGCAGGGCTCACGTTCAGCATCGTGGCTTGGATTGCACACGGTCTGGTGGACTTTGATCAATACATCCCTTCACTGGCCATGCTGGCCTTCCTCCTCCTTGGAATGCTCGAAGCCCGACTCCATCGGCCATCCCGGTTTCTCCGCTTCGGTCTCCAGACGCGGATCGCCGTCACGGTGGTTGCGTTGGCGCTATGCATCTTGCCCGCTCGACGCCTTGCCGGGCAGCGATGCTATGGCGAGAGCCTTGCGTTGATGAGAAATCCGTACGCTGCCAGTTCAGCGATCGAGGACGCCATCCGATTCGCGCCGCTCGACGCTCAGTACTACATCCGGTCCGGACAACTCTCCGCCAAACTCGGGCGACCGGCTGCGCTTTCTCAGTTCCGTCGTGCTCGCCGTCTGGAGCCGACCCGTGCCTCCTATGCCTGGGAAATGTCACAGTACCTCCGCAGCATCGATGGTAACTCAGAGGCGTTTTTCCTCATGGCAGAGGACGCCGTACGGCTTGCGCCTATGAACCCTCGATATCGGAAGGACCTCTCGAACTGCTACGGGGAAGCCGGGCGGAGCACCGAGTCCAACCTTCACTGGAGCGCCTATGTGGAGATCCAGACCGCATTGGGAAGCATTCCATAGGGCTTTTCGACTTACGCAAACGTTACAGTAGGTCGGCGCGAGAAAAGACGAGTCAAATCACTTGACGCATTCGTCGCCGGTTGCGTAACCTCACCTGCAAAGTTAGCTGAGTAAGACTTAAAACTGAGGCGCAAGCGGGGGTTTTAAGTTTTTTTTGTTTAACGTGGCCAAACGACTGGAGGCAACGTGGATCTGAAAGACATCAAAGCAATCATAGACTTGATGAAGAAGAACGACCTCGCTGAGTTCCAGATGGAGAAGGAAGGGTTCAAGATCCGCATCAAGCGCGGCGCCGAAGGCTACGCTCCGAGCGTAGTCCGAACGGTTGAGGCCATCCCGGCCCCGGCTGCAGGGGTAATTGCCACCATCCCGGCGGTCGCCGGAACGGCTTCCGCAGCTGGAACAGCGCCCGCTGCGCCTTCCGCAAACGTTAAAGAAATCGTTTCGCCCATGGTCGGGACGTTTTACAGGTCGCCGTCACCGGATGCGGCTGCGTTCGTGGAAGTTGGGCAGCAGGTTGATGAGGAAACGGTGGTTTGCATCATCGAGGCCATGAAGGTCATGAACGAGATCAAGGCCGAGGTGAAGGGGGTCATCGCCGAGGTAGTCGCCGACAACGGCAAGCCGGTCGAGTTCGGTCAGGCTTTATTCCGGGTCAAGGTCGGCTAGTTCAGCCCGCCCATGTTCGACAAAATCCTCATAGCCAATCGCGGTGAGATTGCCCTCCGCATCATCCGCGCCTGTAAGGAAATGGGCATCCGCACTCTCGCGGTGTATTCCAAGGCAGACGCGGATAGCCTTCATGTCCAATTCGCCGACGAGGCGATCTGTATCGGCAACCCCCCGAGCAGCGATAGCTACCTCAAGATCGATCGGATCATCTCGGCAGCCGAAGTTGGCGACGTGGACGCAATCCATCCCGGGTACGGTTTTCTGGCGGAAAACTCCAGCTTTGCCGAGGTCTGCAACTCCGCGGGA
>CAZOTB010000137.1:0-17078 GCA_964582645.1 uncultured Verrucomicrobiota bacterium
GGGCCCGTGATCCACTTCGAATCGCCGCCGCCTGTCGCGATTTTGCCATCAAGGCTCATCGCGGCCTTGAGCGTCACAAACGGCAGCCCGGCCGTGACCCACTTATTGAACACTTCGTTCAGGCGCACCGCTTCGTCTTTGAGCAGGCCGACCTGCACCTTGAGCCCGGCGTGACGCAGAATGGCAATCCCGTGTTTGTGATGTTTCGGGTTCGGATCTTCGGTGGCGATCACCACCCGTTTGATGCCCGCTCGCAGGATGGCCTCGGTGCACGGTGGAGTGCGACCGTGTGTGCAACACGGTTCGAGCGACACGTAGAGAGTCGCGCCTTTCGCGCGTTTGCCTGCGGCTTTGAGTGCGAGCGGCTCCGCGTGCGACTGCCCGGCGCGCTTGTGATAGCCTTCGCCGACGATCTTGCCGCGACGCGC
The DNA here is from genome assembly GCA_964582645.1 of uncultured Verrucomicrobiota bacterium. Taxonomy (GTDB): domain Bacteria; phylum Verrucomicrobiota; class Verrucomicrobiia; order Palsa-1439; family CAZOTB01; genus CAZOTB01. The sequence goes on from CAZOTB010000137.1 coordinate 429, forward strand.
CACGACCGCGCCCACCATCGGGTTGGGGCTGGTCTGGCCGCGGGCGCGTTCAGCGAGAACCAGCGCGCGTCGCATGCAGTGCAGGTCGAACTCCGTGAACATCGTCCCGATTCTATCCTCGTGATTCGTGGCGACAAGGATGGACTCGCGAAATCCGGGCTTGCTTCGGGTGCGGCCTCTGCCGATGAATACGTGCCTCATGACGACGAACCATCCCCGGCTTCTCTTCAATGCCTCCGAACTGCGCGTTCTTCGCAACCAGGCGGCGCGTGGGCTCAAAGCGGAAATCCTGTTGAGTCTGCGGGCGGTCTGCGCGCGCCTGATGACTCCGTTCGACGCAACCTATCTCGATTTCCGCGAGCGCAGACGCGACATCTGGACCTATCGCAACGGCATTTTCACCGTGCTGCCCGCGCTGAACTCGCTGGCCGTCTGCTATGCGTTCACGGGCGACAAGGCCGTGGGCGACTTTGCGCGCGATGCGTTGATGGCGATCGTCAAGCACGGCCTCGCCGACGTGAAGAGCAAGGCGTACGGCGCCGACAACGAAGGCTGGCGGCACGGCCCCGGGCACGACAAGGGTAACTTTGCGCAGACCGTCGCGTTGCTGTACGACTTCTGCCACGATCGGTTCACGGCGCGTCAGCGCGCCCGGCTCGCCGACTACGCCAGGGAATCCATGGTGCTCGCAGAACAATGGCACGACTTCGATCAGGCGCAGGTCTCGAACAACCGCGGCATGCGCGGCATCCTGGCGAACACGTGGTGGTGTCTGGCGTTCGAGGGCGACACCAAACTCAAGGACGTGGAACTGTGGCATCAGCGAGGTTTGATTGCCGCCGAGAAATTTCTGTTCATGGCGTTCGATGCCGACGGCGCGCCGTATGAAGGTCCCTCCTATGCGAGCAGCATGTCTTTTGTTGCCATCACCGCTGAAGCGTTGCGGCGTCGGGGCTTTGCGAACCTCCAGACGAACAATCGTTTTGAGCGTTTCCCGGAGTATTTGCTCTACGAACAGCTCCCGGGCGGCGGCACCATGAACGATCTCAACGACTGCAACGAGGGCTGCGGCAGTATCTCCGCCAGTCTTCCGCTCATGGGCTCCGCTCGCGGGCGTTTGCTGCCATGGCTCGCACATCAGCTCGACCTGCACCCGAGCCGGGCGACCGAGTGGAACGGCGACCTCGCACTGTACTTTCTGCTTTGGTGGAAACCGAAATCGCCAATCCAAACACCCGGGAAGCTGGGCTATCCCTTGTCCCGCTGTTTCCGGACGCGCGGCGTGGCCAGCCTGCGGACAGGTTGGGGCGCGGATGACTGGTTGGTCTCGCATTTCTGCGGGCGCCAGGAGCGCTCGTGTCACCGGCAGGGGGACTACAACCACGTTGCGTTTTACGCGCTCGGCGAGAAGTTCCTCGTAGATGCCGGGTATGGCAACACGCACCGCGACCCGCGCAAGCCAGTGGATCGGTGGTTCGGACTCACGGCTTCGCACAATTGCGTGTTGATTGACGGCATGAACCAGCGTGGAGTAATCGAATCTCCCGGCTGGGCCGAAGGCGAGATGCTGGATTTCCAACACACGAAAGACTTCGACACCTCCCTCGGCGACGCCTCCTCCGCCACCGGGCCCGACCACCGGGTCCGTTGTGCATTGCGTCGGGTAGTGTTGGTACGCAAAACGCCGTGTCCCTATGTCGCGGTGGTGGACGTGAACGAGAAAGATGGCAAGCCATTCCTCGCCGAAGCACTCTGGCACACGTCCCCGGAGAACCGAATCGAGTTGAACGGTTCGAAGTTCCTCATCCAGGGCAAGCAGAACGACTGCGTTGGCCAGGTGCTCTGGCCGCGCAACGCCAGGCTCACGCTCACTGCGGATCACGGACGCCCGCAACTTCGAGTTGCAGTCAAAGCCAGGTGTGCGGAACTTGTGACGGTGTTCTGTCCCGTTCCGAGAGGGGCGAAGCCGCCCCGGTTTTCTTGCAAGCGAGTTTCGGAGGGGCAGTTCAGCATCACGTGCGCGCAAGGCGCTCGTAAGTCAAGGCTGCTTGCCAGCGCAGTGACCGAAGGAGTGACGCGCTCCGTTCATCCTGTACGCTTATCGTGATGAGGAAGCGATTGATCGCGTATGGTGTGCTGGTCATTCTCGAGGCGATTGCCTTCGGCCTGAGACACCAAATCTCGCGGGTGGCCGCGTCGCCAAGCGATGTGAAAGCTGCACGGTTGCTTTCTTGGCGTCTTTGCGTCTTGGCGCGAGACTCAAATCACTCCGCGAACATCGCCTCGACAAACTGCCGGGGGTCAAACGGCTGGAGATCGTCGAGTTGCTCGCCGAGGCCGACGAACTTGATTGGCAATTTCAACTCGCGCTGAATCGCGACGACGATGCCGCCCTTGCTGGTGCCGTCGAGCTTCGTGATGACCAAACCCGTCAGGTTCGTGCTCTTGTGAAACTCGCGCGCCTGGTTCAGACCGTTGCTGCCGGTGCTCGCGTCGAGGACGAGCAGCGATTCGTGTGGAGCGTGGGGCAGACGTCTCTGGATGACACGCCGCACTTTCTCCAATTCCTGCATCAGATTGTGCTTGGTGTGAAGACGGCCCGCGGTGTCAATCAACAGCACGTCTGACTTGCGGCTGATCGCGGCGTCCACGGCGTCGTGCGCGACGGCAGCGGGGTCGGCGCCGTATTTCGAACTGATGACGTCCACCTTCAGGCGTTGCCCCCAGACCTTGAGCTGTTCGACGGCGGCGGCGCGAAAGGTGTCGCACGCGGCGAGCAGCACCGTCTTGCCATCTTGTTGAAACCGATGGGCGAGCTTGGCGACCGAGGTCGTCTTGCCGGTGCCGTTGACGCCGACCACGAGAATCACCGTCGGAGGCTGCGAAGCGACCTGGATCGCGTGCTTGCCGGGAGTCAACTCCTCCCACAGCAGCTTGCGGGCGATGGCGATCACTTCGGTGTCGCGCAGTTCGCGATCCTCCGCGCGCAGCCGTTTCACTTCCTCGATGATCCGGGTCGCCATCTCGACGCCGAGGTCGGCGGCGATGAGCGAGGCTTCCAGTTCTTCGAGCGTCGAGGCATCGAGCTTGCCCGAGCCGGGCAGGATGCGCTTGATCTCGGTGAACAATTTCTGATGAGTCTTCTTCAGTCCTTCGCGGAATCGGTCGAACAGTCCCATGAAAAGAATCCGTCGTTTGAGGCATCCATAGCACGCTCCGCGGCAGATGCGAAACTCAATTCGCTTGCTCGCCGGCAAGAATCCCAAATGGGGACTGCCCCTGTTCCGCCTCGGGGACTGTCCCCATTTCGCCGCTTCATGGCCCGACATCTGATCATCCACGGACGAAGACGAAGCCACGGGGCGTCCGACCGGTTCATCATCCGGGTGCGCATCGTCTCCGGTCGACGAGCGGTGCCGGGTCAGGGACCCCAGAGGACGAAGTTGCCGTAGCCGCACCAGCGGGTGGCCGGGCCGCCATAAGCGCGGTACCAATCGGCGGGCTTGCGCAGCACTTCGAGATGGCCATCCACGAACACAAAGTTCAACCCCCGGCTTTCGTGGCGCGGATAGTGGGACGGGGGGCTGAGATGCAGGTCTTTGCCGTAGAGCGTGTCGGTAAAAATGCCCGGGGAGTGAATGCCATAGTAGTTCCACGATTCGGCCACCAGGAAGGTCGTGCCCGGGTTGACGACCTCCTTCAGCGAATGCAGGTCCTGATTGACGTTGGTGTAGTAGAAGGCCGAGTTGATGGCGTAGGGACGGGCGCCCATGCCGCCGCGGCGCAGCGAAGGACAGCCGGCGCTGCGTTCGTTCGGGGCGATGGCTTTGATCAGCTTGTCGCTGCCGAGGTAGGTGACGATGGCCGAGGTCCAGTAATCGGTGCCGAGGTGAGCGCCATCGAGCCAGCCGTCATGTTCGTCGGCGAGAATTTGCAGGCCGACCGCGACCTGTTTGAGGTGGGTGCCGCAGGCCTGTAACTTGGCGGTCTCGCGCGCCGAACGCAAGGCCGGCAACAGCAGCGCGGCCAGGATCGAGATCACCGCCACCACCACGAGCAACTCGATCATCGTGAAGCTGGTCTCGTCAGATCGCCCGGGAGGGTGCGGCGCGCCCCCCGGGGAAACTGCCTTCGGTGCAAGGTTGCCCGGCATCGCGTCAATCTCGTCTTCGGAGCCGTCGGAGCAACACCGCCAGCCCGAGCAGCGCGCCCGTGGCCGGCTCGGGGATCACGACGGGCAGCGCGTCCACGTAGTACGAACGGCCTTGCGCGCCCGGGCTGAACCGAAGCGCGCCGACGTTGCCGATGTTGCGGTTGGGCAGCCAGGTGCTGAAGGCGCTTTCGACGCCGACGCGGAAGGTGTCGGTGTCGAGGTCCACTTCGAGCGTCCACTGTTGCCAGGTGTTCGCCAGGTAGGGAACGATGCCGCCGTTGGCCACGCTGCTCAACGGCACCCAGGTGCTGCTTGTGGTGCGATAGTTGACGTTGCTGTTGCCGCCGACCGGCGTGTTGATGCTGACGATGGATTGCGAGTCAATGCTGTCGCCCGAGGCCGGGAAGAACGAGATCGTGGCCGGAAAACTCAGGCCGTCGGCCGGCACGTACATCATCCAATCGGCCCGCAGCAAGCCGAGCGACAGTTCCGAGGGAAACTGGGCACGGGCGCGCGTTGCGGCGGTGTTGGGCTGGCGGATGCGGAGGTAGTTCGAGCCTTCGATTGCTCCCGGGGACGGAAACAGCGACATGGTCAGCACCTGGATATTGGTGCCGACGGGGGTGTCTTCGAGGATCGTCCAGCTTCCGGGCGCCGCCCCGTTGTTCGGATCGGCGTCATCGGTTTCTGTGAATGGACCGACCCCTTCGAAGTTGTCGTAAAAATTCGTCACCGTCCCGCCGCTGCTGGTCACCAGCACCGCCTGGCCGGCGCAGACGAAACCGAGACTGAAAACAGCCACTAGCGCGCCGAGCACGTGCCGGCGCAGCCAACGCTCGCAACAGACGCATCGGGTGGATTGCACGGTTCGCATCGGTGTTTCCATCGGTTTGGGTAAGATGATACGTATTTCCACGCAAAATGAAATGAACGCAGAAGCCAAAACAGTTGCACTTATATGCTATAGTGCGCCCAAACGCATCGCATCATGGCCCTGGTTGTCAGCACACTGGCGCGGACGGACGGCGACCCCATCGAGCAGCTGTTGCTCGATATCGAGCAACGGCTCGGCGTGGTCGTCACCATCCACGATCGTGCCGCGTTCTTCCTCGACCCGAACGGCGACTCGATCCTCGCGTTGCACCGTCGCCGTCACCGTCATCCGTACTGCCTGCTCGATCGCTACAGGCGGGCGGGCTGGGACCAGAACTGCCTCGATCATTGCCGGCAGAATGTGAACGCCGAAGCGCTGCGCCGGCAGACGCCGTTCGCGCACGTCTGCTGGAAGGGCACGCAAGAGGTCGTTGTTCCGATCGTTCGCGACGGGGTCCATCTATTCACGCTGTTTGCCGGCGCGTTTCGTCATCCCGAGGGAACGAATGCGCCGCCGGCGGACTCCTTCGGGTCGAAGACGCGCCGGGCTTACGCCGCGTTGCCGAAGAGCGACGAGGAAACCCTGCGATCTATCGCGCGCGTTCTCGAAAGCGTGGGCTACAGCCTCCTGCACTACGTGGACCGGATGCACTGTGTCGGCGCGCGGCCCGACAATCGCAAGGCGGAGGTGCGGCGATTTTTCCACGGCCGTTCGCATCAGCCGGTGCGGCTGAAGGATTTCGCCCGAGCGTTGTCGCTTTCCGAATCCCGGGCCAGCCATCTGGTGCATGAACTGTTCGGCCTGTCATTCCAGCAGATGCTGCTGCAGGAACGGATCAACCGGGCGCAGGTGCTGTTGATGTCGAGCACGTCGCCGATCCGCGAGGTGGGCGCCCGGGTCGGGATCGAAAATCCCTATTACTTCAGTCGCATCTTCAAGCAGAAGACCGGCCTGACGCCCGGCGGGTTCCGCGCGAAACACCAAAAGCCGATCACCGACGGCAACGAGTGAGCCGGCGGATCAGGGCGACGGCCAAGCCAGTTCGATCCCCTGGCGGCGGAGCAGGCGCTGGAACTCGTCGAGGCGGTTGCGGTCGGCGCGCACCTGCCGGGGCAACAGCTTTCGCTCGAGACAGAACGCGGCCAGCAGGCCCGCCGATTCGCCGATGTTCCACTCGACGGGATGAAGCCGGTAGCAACCGTTGGTGATGTGGGTGACGCCAAGGTTCTTGCAGGCGGGCAGGAGGTTCTCGACGCGCACGGGCAGCAACGCGCCGAGCGGAATCTGAAACGGTAACGAAGCGATATCAATGTAGTTGTCGCCGCCGGTCGAGGGATGCAGGTCAATCCGGTAATACCCGATGCCGACGCTGTCGGGGAACTGCTCGGCGGCGACATTCGCCCGTACGGTGGCGGGCTTCGGCTTGCCGCTGTGGATGTCGTACCCGCCCCGCGCTTCACAGCCGACGTGATTTTCCGTCACCGTGAACACGGCGTTGATCCGCCGCGATTCCCGGATGTAGGGTGCTTTGGCAAGGCCGTCGCTGGTGCCGACGAGATCGGGGCGCAGATACAAACCCGGATACCCGAGGCCGCCGTCCGTGCGGGGCGCTTCCGTTTGCAGCCAGTAGAGCAGGCTCAACGAGAGTTGACGGGATTCCTCGAGACAGCGCGCCACAACGTCGTCGGGCTGGTCAATGAGGTTGCCCTCGAAGTAGTCGTTGTGCGGCCAGTTCACGAGCGTGACCTCGTGCGGCGCCTTCTTCGCGGGATAATGATCCCGGCAGACGATGCGCCGGTAGGTCCACCAACTCGGCCCCGCAAGGTCAGCCGGGTCCGGAAACAACGGCAGCCGACGCGGTTGGAGCGTGATCGGGTGAACGTCCACGGGATCAAGCAACTTCCCGGGCCACGGCGGACGGAGTTTGGGCACGTAGTTTCGCCATCGCTCGTACTGCGCAGGTTTGTCCATCACGTGTTCGCGCTGCGGGTCGTGCGCCATCGGAAAACACCACGTGATCGCCTGGACGTTGCCCGGTTGCGCCTGCGGCGGGGCATGCGGCTCACCCGTCTCCGCCTGGGATTCCGCGCCGGTGACGTATTCAACGCCGGCCAGCGGCAGCAGATCGCCGAGTTCGGTCGCATCGAGCACGAACTCCGCTTGGATGGTTTCCTTCTCGCCGGTATCGAGGTGGAGCAATTCCACCGCCCGCACCCGGTCTCCATCCGTTTCCACGGCGACCGGCTTGCGACGCAGCCGAACCTCCAGCGCTCCCGTGCGGCGCGGCGTCGCCAGCATCCGCTCGATCACGGCCACGCCAGCCCGTGGTTCGTGGCAGAGCTGTGACACGCGGCCGTTGCCGGGATTGAGCTGGTTGTCCGACTTTGCCGCGTCGGTCAGCGGATAATGGTCACGATAGTACTGCCGCACGCCGTCGCGGTACGCCCGATACCTCCGGGTGCAGCCGTGCGATTCGATCCACGGATGTTCGTCCGGCGGGACGGCCTGCGTGGTGAGCTGGCCGCCGAGCCAGTCGGTCTCCTCGCTGAGGATCACGGGAACTCTGCCGTGGGTCGGCGACGCTCCTGCGATTTCCGCCGCCGCCATCGCCGCCGCACAGCCGCCGGTGCCGCCGCCGACGATCAGGATGGTGCATCGGGTCTCGTTCATAACAAGGAAGTGAGAATGACGAACCGGGCCCGCGGCACAACGCAAAACGCGTTGGCAACGGCCGTGGCCGCTTACCCCGTCGCTGGCGGGCGGCGAGGGCCACGCGTCTTGAGCCGCTCGACGTGCTGGTACGGCAGCATCACCGAACCGATCAGCATCTGATCCTTTGCCATGCCGTGGCAATCGGACCCGCCGGTCAGCAGCAGATGATGTTGTTCGGCGATTGCCCGGTAGCGGCGTGCATCGGCGGGACGATGTTTGCTGTGCCAGACTTCGATGCCGTCGAGTCCCCATTGAACGAAATCCGCAAGGCGATGATCCAGCCCGGCAATTCCGGGATGCGCGAATACGGCCAGCCCGCCGAAACGATGAATCAACGCGATGGCATCGGGCGCACTTAGGCGGAATTTCGGCGCGAAGCCGGGTTGTCCCTTGCGCAGGAAACGCGCGAACGCCTCGTCCACGGTCTGGACGAAGCGGTGCTGGACCAGCGCTTTGGCGATGTGCAAGCGACCGGGCGCGCCGTTGCCGCTGATGGCGAACACGTCATCGGCTTTCAGTTTCACGCCGACGGCGTTGAGTTTGGCCACCGTTTTGTGGATGCGCTCGACGCGGGCGTCGGCAAACTTCTTGATCTCACCGCGAAAGCCGGCATCGTTCCAGCCGTCGGAGTTTGGGAAATAGGCAAGCACGTGGAACTCGCGCTCGTCCACATGCGCGGTCAGCTCGATTCCGGGAATGAACTCGATGCCCGTGTCCTTCGCGAGCGCCGCGGTCTCGGCGATCCCGTTGACGGTGTCGTGATCGGTCAACGCGATGCACGCCAGCCCGCACTTTTTCGCCTCCTCGACAAGCCGTTGCGGCGGAAACGTGCCGTCGGAGTGGATGGTGTGGAGGTGCAAGTCAGCGAAGGCAGTGCCTGAGTGTCTGAGTGTTTGAACGCCTGAGTCTGCGGTTCCCATGCGTGACACCTTTTCCACTGAGGCATTTGGGCACCTGGACACTCAGGTACTCGCGCTTCCCTGTGCCGTCCGCGCGTCGCGGGGGATGTCCTTGCGGATGCGGTCGAGGATGCCGTTGACGAACTTGCCGCTCTCGTGCGTGCTGAATTTCTTGGCGATGTCCACGGCTTCGTTGATCGAGACGACGGGCGGCACATCCGAGCGGTGCAACATTTCGTAAATGGCCAGGCGCATCACGTTCCGATCCACGGCGGCGATGCGGTTGATGTCCCAGTTGTCGGCGTATTTGCGGATGAGTTCATCCGCACCGGCCTGGTGCGCGACGGCGCCCTGGATCAGTTCGGTGGCGAACTGCCTAACGTCGTCGGTCGCTTCCTTGTCCTCCCAGAACACACGAAGGGCCTCGTCCATGTCGCTCTTGTGACAGTCGGGATTGAAATCGCCCTGAAAGAGAAACTGGACTGCGAATTCTCGTGCTTGTCGGCGTTTGCCCATGGGATTTGTGGTTCGTAATTGGTAATTCGTGATTGGTAATCGGTGGCCGAGGGTTTCCAACTCCCAATTACCGATTACCAATCCCTTTCATCACCCTCACCATCTCCATCGCTGTACGTGCGGCCTCGGCGCCGCGATTGTGCGTGCGACCGAGACAACGAACCCGCGCCTGCGATTCGTTCTCGAACAATAGCACCTCATGAATCACTGGCAAGCATTGGCGCACCTGAATCTGCGCCAGGGCATGAGTGACACCCCAACCGATGTGATCGGCATGGGTTGTCTCGCCGCGCAGGATGGCGCCGAGACAGATGATGGCGTCCGCGCTGCGATCGGCGGCGATCTTCGCGGCGACGGTGGGAATTTCAAACGCGCCCGGTACACGGACGACGCGGACTTGCCGTGGCTTTGCGCCCGCGCGTTGGAGTTCACGCTGGGCCGCCGTGAGCATGGCGTTCACGTACTTCGCGTTGTAGCGGCTGGCAACGATGGCGAAGCGGGTGTCGGAGCCGAGGCGAGTCAGCCGGGTGGTTTGTTTCTTGAGCATGACCGGGTGTTCAGAGTTCACGCTTGAGGGTGCGCTTTGGCCGCGCGAACACGCTGAAGCGTGAACTCCAAACGGATGTCACATCCAATGCCCCATCTTCTTCCTCTTCGTCTCCAGGTATTTCACGTTGTGCGGTGTCGCCGCGATATTGATCGGGATCTGCTCGCTCACTTTCAGCCCGAACCCTTCGAGCCCGATGATCTTCTTCGGGTTGTTCGTCAGAATGCGGATGGTCCGCAGGCCGAGGTCCACGAGAATCTGCGCGCCGATGCCGTACTCGCGGAGGTCCGGCTTGAAGCCGAGCTTCTCATTCGCCTCGACCGTGTCGAGCCCCTCCTTTTCCTGCAACTCGTATGCGTGAATCTTGTGCGCCAGCCCAATGCCTCGCCCCTCTTGACGCAGATACACCAGCACACCGAGCTTCGCCTCGCCGATCATCGCCATCGCGTTGTGCAATTGCGACCCGCAATCACAGCGCTGGGAGCCGAACACGTCGCCCGTGAGACATTCGCTGTGGACGCGGACGAGCACGTTGTCGTGGCCGCTGACGTTGCCCATTTCGAGCGCGACGTGATGGGCGTTATCCACGAGCGTCCGATAGAGGTGAAGTTGGAACTCGCCGAACTCGGTCGGCATCCGCACGGTGCGCTCGCGCACGATGAGCTTCTCGCGCTGGCGGCGATACTGGATCAGGTCGCCGATGCAACACATCTTCAGTCCGTGCTTCTTGCGAAACGCCTCGAGCTCGCCCAGCCGCGCCATGCTGCCGTCCTCGTTCATGATCTCGCAGATCACGCCGACCGGCTGCAGCCCCCCGAGCCGCGCGAGGTCCACGCTCGCCTCGGTATGCCCCGCGCGACGCAGCACGCCGCCGACGCGGGCCTGGAGCGGGAAAATATGGCCGGGCTGAACCAGATCGCCTGGTTTGGCTTTCGCGCCCGCCAGAATCTGGATCGTCTTCGCGCGATCGTGTGCGCTGATGCCGGTGCTGATTCCCTCCCGGGCGTCCACGCTGACCATGAAGTCCGTCTTGAACGACTCCTGGTTGTTCTCGACCATGCGTCCGATGCCCAGATGGCGCAACCGTTCCTCGGTCATCGGGACGCAGATCAAACCGCGCCCGTGTTTGGCCATGAAGTTCACGGCGGCGGCGGTCGCCTTCTCGGCCGCCATGACGAGATCGCCCTCGTTCTCGCGGTCGGAGTCGTCGGTTACGATCACCATCTTGCCCGCGCGAATGTCCTCGATCGCGGCCTCGATGGGGTCGAACTGAACCTGCTGTGCGTCCTGTTCCATTGCCAAGCCTTCCCAAAGTACGGCAGGCACGGAAGGGGTGTCAACGTGCTTCGCGAGCGAGCAAAGGAATCAGGTGCTCCGCGCGACCGGCGGGGATGTCATTTCGTTTCGAGAAACTCGACCGGCTGCCAATCCGCTGCAGGCGGTTGCGCGCGATATTGCTGGCACCGCGACTGATAAAGTTGAATCGCCGCGTCGTCGGGCTTCTCACGCAACAGATTCTCAAACACCGCCAGCGCCTCGTCCCAGGCTCGACGCTGGTATGCCTGCAAGCCCCGGGCGAACTGGTCGCAGAATTCCTCCAAACCGGGTTGCGCCGAGGTTTTTCTACGTCCCAGCAACTCGAACACCGCGATCCCCACCGTCTTGCCTTTTGCGGCGATCATTCCAAGCGGACGACACAAATAGGTGTTCGTTACTTTCTCGTAGGTGGATTGGCTGATCAAGATGCGCGTGCCAAAGAATCGGTTCGTTCCTTCCAGCCGGCTGGCGAAGTTCACGTTGTCGCCCAGCACCGTGTAGTTCATGCGTTCGCTCGACCCGAGGTTGCCGACAACGACCTCGCCGGTATGGATTCCGATGCGCGTGAGCAACGGCGGTTTGCCCAGTTGCTTCCAACGCTCGTTCAAGGCGGCGATCTTGTCCTGGCAAAGGAGAGCCGCCTCGCACGCGCGCGATGCGTGCTGCGCGTCGGCCGACGGCGCGCCCCAGAACGCCATGATCGCGTCGCCGATATACTTGTCCACGGTGCCCTGTTGCTGCAGGATGATCCTCGTCAGTTCGTCGAGATACTCTGACAGGTGGATCGTCAACTGTTCCGGCGTCATCCGTTCCGACAACGGAGTGAACCCCTCGATGTCGGAAAAGAACAGGGTCAGCTCGCGTTTGTGTCCGCCGAGCCGCGCTTCTTCTCCGCTTTTCACCAACTGCCGGACCAGTTCGGCGGGCACATACCTGCGGAACGCGTGCAGGCTTGACTTCATCGCGGCAATCGCGCGACTCAACAACTCGATTTCCTTGATCTTGGAATGGATGGTGACTTCGCCATCCAGGTTGAAGTCACGGATCCGGTTGGCTTCGTCGGTGAGTTCGACAACCGGCTTCGAGATGCTGCGCGACAGCCGGGCGGCGATCAGCACCGACAATCCGAGGACGACGATTCCGAGGGCGAGCGAGATCCGGTTGGCCTTTTTCACCTCGCCGACGAAATCATTCTCCGCCACGACCACCACAAAACGCCAGTCGCGCTCTGCGGCCACGGGAAACTTCCGCAGCGAATACAGATACCGCCGATGGGCGGCCTTGACCGTGCCGCGGTCGGCTCCGGTGGTCGCATGAGCGCGGGCGGCTTCCCGGACCTGCGGGACGTCGAGTTCGTCCAAACGCGCCGTGCGCATGTCATTTCCCTCGCCGATCACCAGTCGCCGCAAGTCGGGATACGCAACGACGTCGCCGTTCTCGTTCAGGATCAATGCGAGCCCGTTTGGCCCGAGATCGAGCGACCGCAGAAATTGGGAGAGCTCGGTCAGTTCGATGTCCACGCCGAAGACGCCGCGCAGGTTGCCCTCGGCGTCGGTGACTGGACACGCGCACGTGATCCCCGGTACCTTGCCCGTGTAAAAGACGTACACATCCGTCCAGAACAATCCGCCCGTTTTCTTCGCGCCCTGATACCACGGGCGCAGCCGGGGATCGTACGTTTCGGGAACCGACTTTTCGCGAATCGCCCTGGAGTCTGGATCTCGGTATCGCCATCGTGCCGTGCGCGGACTTTGACTGGAATCAATGATCTGCGTGGCGACGGTGCCGTTTGTTTCCCGGTGCAGCATCAGGTAATTGCCCGCTTCATCTCCGAGATAGAACATTTTGACCTGTGGATACGCGCGCAACACTTCCATGCCGAAGCTTTCCAGCTTGGCGGTGTCACCGAACGGCAGCGCTCCCTCGCGGACGAGTCGCGCGCTGAGTTCAGCCATGACCGAAGCGGGAAGCAGGTAGGACTTGGATTTCTCAAGCACCGCCTCAGTCGCCCGATTCATGAGCGAACTGGAGACCTTGAGGACGATCTGGGAGTTGCTGCGGTAATTGTAGAGCACGACGCAACACAGGCTGATGGACAGCAACCCCACAAACGCCGTGACGATGTTGACGTACAGGCTGCGGCCGCGCTGCTTGCTCATCGGTGGGAGTGGTGGTGGAAGATCAGCCATGGGAGGCGTCGGTCAACGGTCGAGGCAATGTCCGCTGCGCGCCTCCATTGCTCCGCGCGGCTACGCCTGGGTGCGGTTGCGCATGGCCGCTTCGATGAATCCGCGGAACAGCGGATGCGCCTTGTTCGGCTTGGACTGGAACTCGGGATGGAACTGGCTTGCGAGGAAGAACGGATGATCGCGCAGCTCGATCGTCTCGACCAGTTCGCCGTTCGGGGACGAACCGCTGATGACAAATCCCTCACGTTCCATCCGTTCCCGGTAGGAGTTGTTGAACTCGTAGCGGTGACGATGCCGCTCGCTGATCGTATCCTGATCGTAGAGAGCGCGCGCCTTGGTGTTGGGTTTCAGCGAGCACGGGTAAGCGCCAAGCCGCATCGTCGCGCCCATGGTGGTGACGTTCTTTTGTTCGGCGAGAAGACAGATCACCGGGTGCGGCGAGCCGGGATCGAACTCGGTGCTGTTCGCGCCTTTGAGACCGAGGACGTTCCGGGCAAACTCGATCGTCGCGATCTGCATTCCCAGACAGAGGCCGAGGTATGGAGTCTTCGTTTCGCGTGCGTATTGCGCCGATGTGATCTTGCCTTCAATACCGCGGTCGCCGAAGCCTCCGGGCACGAGGATGCCAGCGAGTCCCTTGAGATGTTTCGCGGGACCTTCGCTCTCGATGCGCTCGGCGTCCACCTTGACGATCTCGACGCCGCAATCGTTGGCGATGCCACCGTGACCAATCGCTTCATAGACGCTCTTGTAGGCGTCCTGCAACTCGATGTATTTGCCGACGACGCCGATGCGGACGTGGTTCTGCGGGGAAATGATCTTGCGGACGATCTCCTGCCACTCGGCCATGTTGCTCGGAGGCAGATCCAGCCGGAGACAACGGCATACCAGATCGTCGAGCCGTTCCTTTTGCAGCATCAAGGGCACTTCGTAGATCGTGTGTGCCACGTCCATCTCCTCGATCACGCCTTCGACGGGGACGTTGCAGAACATGGAAATCTTCTGGCGGATGTCTTTGTTCAACTGCCGCTCGGTGCGGCACACGAGGATCTGCGGCTGGATGCCGATCTCGCGCAGCTTGGCCACGCTCTGCTGGGTCGGCTTGGTTTTGAGTTCGCCCGCCACGCGAATCCACGGAACGAGCGTGACGTGGATGAACATCGCGTTGTCAAAGCCGACTTCGAGCGCGAATTGCCGGATCGCTTCGAGAAACGGCAACCCCTCGATGTCGCCGGTGGTGCCGCCGATCTCGGTGATGATCACGTCGGCCTTGGTCGTCTCGGCGAGTTTGCGGATGCGGAGCTTGATCTCGTCGGTCACGTGCGGGATGACCTGCACAGTCTTGCCGAGGTAATCGCCGCGGCGTTCCTTGTCGAGGACGCTCTGATAGACCTGGCCGCTGGTAAGGTTGTTGAGCCGGGAAAGTTTTGTCGAGGTGAACCGCTCGTAATGCCCGAGGTCGAGATCGGTCTCGGCCCCGTCTTCGAGCACATAGACCTCGCCGTGCTGGAACGGGTTCATCGTGCCCGGGTCCACGTTGAGGTAGGGATCGAACTTCTGCAACGCGACTTTGAGTCCGCGGTTCTCCAGCAATGTCCCGAGCGCCGCCGCCGTGAGTCCCTTGCCCAGGGAACTGATTACTCCGCCTGTGACGAAGATGTATTTCATGTTGGTAAATGGTGATGGGTAATCGGTAATTGGCTATTGGTCATCCGCCGACCAATTACCAGTCCACCAATTACCAGTTACCCTTCTTCAACAACGCCTCGACCCTGGCCACATCCTCCGGCGTATCCACGCCGATGCTCTCGTGGTCCGTCAACAACACCCGGATCTTGAAGCCGTTCTCCAGCGCGCGGAGTTGCTCAAGCTTCTCCGCCTTTTCGAGCGGCGTCTGCGGCAGTTTCACGTACCGCAACAAGAAATCCCTGCGATACGCGTAGATGCCGAAATGCCGGTAAAACTCAGCCCGATCGCTCTTCTCTCTCACGTAGGGGATCGGCCACCGCGAAAAATACAGAGCGTCCCCGTGTTTGTCGAACACAACTTTGACGATGTTCGGATTTTCGATGTCCGTCGCGTTGGAAATCAGTTGCGCCCACGTCACCATCACCGGCGAACCCTGAACCTTGAACCCTGAACCGAGAACCTCCACCATCCGATCAATCATCTCCACTGCGATTAGCGGTTCATCCCCCTGTATGTTCACGACGACATCGCACTCGATCTTCGCCGCGACTTCCGCCAGCCGGTCGGTGCCCGAGGGATGATTCGGCGAAGTCATCACCACCCGCGCACCCGTGACTGCCTTGGCGATCCGCTCATCATCGGTCGCTACGATGACTTCAGAGAGCGACTTCGCCCGCTTCGCCCGCTCAACTACCCATTGCACAAGCGGTTTGTCTGCAATGGAGATGAGGCACTTCCCCGGAAACCGGGTCGAAGCGTACCGGGCCGGGATGATTCCGATGGCGTTCATGGGTTCTTGCGGAAATACAATCGGCACAGTGTTCGCAGTTTGCTGTGAAACAAGCTGGAGTTCACGTCCGCAAAGTTCGGATGGCCCCGCTCCCGGAAGAGTTGCAGAACGCGATCTTCAAACTTGGATTCCGCTTCTTTCGCTGCGATGAACGTAGGATCGAAGGCGTACTCGAAGCGGTCAAAGAGGGCGGCAAGCTCCGCTATTTCGTCGCGGGGAATAGCCCACTCGGGAGCGCCGTGTTCTGACATGCAATCTCCTCCAGGACCGCTCGGTGTCGTTTGTCACAGGCGAGCTTAAAATCCAGGGTCAAGTCGCACAACTGCGGCGTGCCGCACGAAGGATACTTCTCTCGCAGCGACGCCAGCATTTGGAGGGTGCGGTTGCAGAACGAACTCAGGCCGCTCCAAATTTCAGCGACCTCCTCCAGTTGCTCAGCCTTCTTCGTGAACGCAGCCGCGACTGCATAGGTCTGCCGAAGTAATCCCTCGACGATTCGCACCTGATTCGAGAATGCCTCGATCGCGCCGGGATCGCCGGGGCTGGTGAACGATTCGCCCACGCGCTGCATCTCGGCGATCTGCGGCTGGTTGATCTGGAGCAGGTCCTCGAAGTTCAAGCTTTGCTTCATGCGTGTAACAGACTAAACACTTTGGCAGAGAATTCAAGACGAGCCTGTCTCGTCTCTGCAGCTTGTTCCAACAACCTAAGTGCCTTCGCATAATCTTTGTCCAGATAGGCAGCGAAACCTTCGTCCGCATATATTTGCGCTTTCGGATCGGGTCGGGTGAGCACCTCAAGTAAGAACTCGCTCGTTGCGGCTGTTTGCAAGGTGGAGATGCCAATCGCAAGCCAGATCGCCGATAACCACGGTTTCCGCTGGTAGCGGCTCCTTCGCTTATAAGTGAAAGGTAACTACTCAGGTGGCATCCCGCCGCGGGATGCCTCCTGAGTAGTTACGGAA
>CAZOTB010000138.1:0-10216 GCA_964582645.1 uncultured Verrucomicrobiota bacterium
AGTGCGCGCAGGCACCGTCTATGGCCTGGTCGGACCAAACGGTGCCGGCAAGACCACCACGCTCAAGGTCCTCGCCACCGTCCTCGAACCGACTTACGGCGAAATCCGCATCAACGGTATTGACGCGCTCAAGGACCGCGAGAAGGTGCGACCGCTGATCGGGTTCATGCCCGATTACAGCCCGCTGTATTTCGACCTGACGGTGTGGGAATGCCTCGACCTCTACGCGGCGTCGTACGGACTGCGCGGCGCGGCAAAGACCAACCGGATCGAGGAGTCACTCTCGCAAGCGTGGCTGCAGGAGAAGCGCAATTCGATGATCGAATCGCTCTCGCACGGAATGCAGCAACGGCTCGTTCTCGCCAAGACGCTGTTGCACGACCCGGAGATTTTGTTCCTCGACGAACCCGCCAACGGCCTCGATCCGATCGGGCGCATCGAACTGCGCAACATCCTGCGCGAACTCGGCCAGCAGGGCCGCGCGGTGATCGTGTCGTCGCACATCCTGACCGAGTTGTCGGACTTCTGCAACGCGATGGGCATCATGGAAAAGGGCGTGCTGGTGTTGGGCGGCACCATCGAGGAGATTCGGAAACGGTTCGCGACGCGCACCGAGCTCTACATCGAACTGCTGGGCAACTGCGCCGCGCTCGACACGGTGCTGCAGGGGTATCCGAAAGTGGCGGCGGTCACGCGCTGCGGCAAACGCTGGGAGGTGTCGTTCGAAGGGGACGAATCGGAGACGGCGCAGTTGTTGAGTTTCCTCCACGGCAAGAACGTCCCCGTGGTGAGTTTCCACCGGCAGGAAAAGAACATGGAAGATATTTTCCTCGAGAGTGGCGTGAAGGGAGTGTCGTAGGAGAAGGATGAATTATGAAGGATGAAGCAGGACGCTTCGCGGCATTGATCCTGGAATCTGGCCATTCCATTTTCATCCCTCATCCCTCATCCCTCATCCTTCGTCTGGTATGAGCCTCTTCTCCAATCCCATTTTCCTGGCCTACGCCCGCGCCCGGTTGCGCAAGCATCACCTGCTGCCGGGCGTGGTGATGTACTCGATCGTGGTGTTGATCACGCTGGTCGGGGCGTACATTGCCACCGGAAGCAACGTCCCCAAGGGCGAGCAGATTGACGTGGCCGCCCGGGCGAGCACGTTCGCCTATCACGCGCTGTTCGCGTTGCAGACGCTGTTGTTGCTCGTGCTCGGTACCTCGCGCGCGGCCAACTCGGCGGCAGCGGAACGCGCGGAAGGCATCCTGCAGTTCCATCGTCTGACGCCTCTGAGCGTGTGGCAAATCCTGACCGGCTACCTCCTGGGCATGCCCGTCCGCGAGTACCTGCTCGCCGGGATCGGGCTCGTGGGCCAGATTGTCTGCATCTTCATGGGGGGCGTGACGGTGTCGCAGTTCGTGCTCACCAATTTCATTCTTCTGACTTCCACCCTGTTTTTCCACTTCGTCGGCATTCTGGTGGGAGTGTCGCGCACGTCGTCGAGCGGGGCGACCGTCACGTTGGCCTCGATGATCGGCATCGTGCCGATCATCGCGGTCGCGTTTCCATTCGGCGACTACGCGTACCTGACGCCGATGCCGTACTATTTGCAGGCGATGGTGCCGTCCGCCGACATGGAGGAACTGTTCTACAAGTACGCGGCGCTGCCGGTCCTGCTGTTCAACATGCGCATCTCGCCCCTGGTATTCTCGATCGCGCTGCAGGTGTTGTTCGGCGCGTTCATGGTGTTCGCGCTGGGACGGAAGCTGCGCGAACCGACCTGCTCGGCGTTCTCGAAACCGTCGGCCATCCTGTTGTTCTCGACGGTCGAAGTGCTGTTGATGGGCCGGCTGTGGGAAGGACTGTCGAAACCGCAGGCTGAGAACGGCATCCTGGGGATGCTCTCGAAACTCTCGGATCGAACGCAGTTCCTGACCGCGCTGCTCGGGATTGTGACCGTGACCAGCCTGCTCATTGCGCTCGGGTTGCTCAAGAGCCTCGGACCATCGGAGGGTCGGCTGCGGAAGGTGTTGATCCGCACCCACAAGTACCGGCTCGGCAAACTGCCGTATTTCCACGATCACACCTCGGCCATGCTGACGGCGGTGGTGTTGTGCGCGATCTTCTGCGGTTGCTACTGGTGGATGCTGCGGATCGGGATCCGTTTCGCCGAGGACTGGCATCGCCACTCCGGCGCGGTGCCGATCGTGGTGTCAATGTTGATCCTTGTGTTCGTCGCGATGTGCGAATGGACCGCCCTCAAGTTTCCCCATAACAGCGAGGGCTACATCGCGTTGGTGGGCGTGGTCTGGTGGTTGTTGCCGGTGGGCCTGGCGTGGTTGATCGGGTTCGGCAAATCCCCGTTGAGCGAGGTGTTGATCGCGATCTCGCCGATCACGAGCATCTATTGCGCGCTCGTGCCGATGAGCGAGGACGTGACCATCTCGCCGCTGCGCGTGGTGTTGATCCACATATTCACGAGCGCGGTGTTGTTGACGCTGTTCGGTGGCCTGCTTCTGTCGAAGCGAAACGCCATGCAACGATCGCTTGCGCTCCAGACTTCGCCTGTCGCCCCTCAACCCTCAACCTCTCAACCCTGAACCCTGAAACTCGGAGCCACAATGAGCAAACCCATACTTCTCGATCACAAAGCCGGCGCGCGCGGACTCGGCGCCGGCGTCTGGAACCTCGGCCCCGGCGGCGACCCGTTCGGCGGGCCCACGCGCGACCCGGTACCGATCCTCGATCGCCTGCCGCTGCTCGCCGAAGCCGGCATGAGTTATTTCGAAGCACACGACACGGAGATCCCGCTCGCCGACGTGCCGCGCGCGCGCAAGGTTGCCGCGACGTGCGGCCTCAAGTGCGGCATGTACACGCCGTCGTTTTTCGCGGACCCGCGGTTCAAGGATGGCGCCATGACCTCGAACGAGCCCGCCATTCGCAAGCTGGCACTCAAGAACGCCAAGCGTGCCGTGGACGCCACCGTCGAGCTCGGCGCACGCGTGATGGTTTTCTGGAACGGGCGCGAAGGATTCGATTTCATTCTCGGCAAGAACGGGCCGGAGGCGTTCCGCAGGATGGTGGATGGCTTCAATGCGGTCGGCCATTACGCGCTCCATACGTACGGGCGCAAGTCACTGCGGTTCGCCATCGAACCGAAACCGAACGAGCCCCGGGCGAACATGTACCTCGCGAACGTCGGCGAAGTGCTCTACCTGATCTCGCGCCTCGACAAGGAAGTGCAGCCGCTGTTCGGCTTGAACCCGGAGACCGCCCATAGCCGCATCGCGGGACTCGACTACCTCTGGGATATCGAGATGTGCCTCGAAGCCGGGAAGCTGTTTCACATTCACCTCAACGCGCAGGATGGCCAGCGGTACGATCAGGATCTTCCGTTCGGCTACAGCGAGCCGCTCAAGGACATGGCATTGTTCGTCGTGTTGCAGGACGCGAAGTGGGAAGGCATCCTGAGCTTCGACGTACGTGCGCCGCGCACCGATTCGCAGCAGCATCTGACCGACATCATCAAAGTCAGCGCCGCGAACCTGGTGCGGCTGTGGAATCGCGCGCTCAATGTGGATCGCAAGCGAATCGCGCAGTATCGCCGTGACGGCAATTACACGGCGTTGAGCGGGTACCTGGCGCGATGTCTCTACTGAGAACGCGCTGGCTGGTACAGTGCGCGAACACCTCCAGCGAGAGGATGACGCACGGGCGTTGCTGCGGCGCGTCTTTGTGACCCCGGCCAATCTGCGGCCCGACTACCCGCAGAAGACCTTGACGGTGGAACTGCGCCGCTTGGGCAGTCCCCTTCAGGATGCTGCCGCGGCCAAGCTGTGCGAGGAGTTAAGCGCCCCCGAAACCCACTTCCCGACCACGGAATGACAATTCATCTATCGCCAGGGGGCTCAAATTAATTCCGAGCGAGATCAGGATGTCTGAGGCTACAGTTTCATCAACTGGACCGAGGGTGGCGCCGAGGTGAGCTCCGCCGGCAGCTATAGCTTCATCGCCAGCGCCGACCAGGTGTTGGGGGCGAACTTCACGCTCATTCCAAACCATCCGCTCATCGCCAACCCGGGCCCCGACCAGACAGTGCGTGTCCGGCAAATCGTGACCCTGAGCGGCAGCGGGAGTTCGGATGCGGACGGCGACCCGTTAACGCATCGCTGGACGATCCTCACGACGCCCGCGCGCGGCAAGGCAAAGCTGAACGGAGCCACATCGGTGAATCCGACGTTTGCACCCGACAAAGTGGGAAGCTATGTCGTGAGCCTCGTGGTCAATGACGGCAAGGTGGACAGTGTTTCGGATCAAGTGACGATCACTGAGACAAAGAAGCAAGGTTCAATTCAAAGCCCAATTCCTGTAGCCGCCCTTTACGGGGGCGGGGAAGTTCGCGGGCGTAAAGCCGGCGGCTACAGGCTTCGGGGTACTTCAAGCCGCGTGTCCGCAGGCACTGCTTGATATTCCTGAACATCCTCCCTATTTTGCCGTCGAACCCAGTGTTCAAGGAACTACTATGCAAATACATCCGAGACTGATTCCGTTGGCCTTGTGTGGCGTCACCATTCTGTTTTCTGGATGCGCCAGCGATAAAGCCGGCAAGCCCGCCACGCAGATTGACCCCAGCGAGCGGGGCTTTGTTGCCGGCACGGGCGTTGAGTCGCAGGACCTCATCCAGGTTTCCGAGAAAATGGCGCGCTCGATTCTGGCCATTCCGCAGATCGCGAGCGCTCCCACGCCGCCGACCGTCGGGTTGCTGCCGGTCGAGAACAACACCCGCTTCCCGATCCAGAAGGACATCTTCAACAAACGCATCAAGGCGTTGCTCAGCTCCAGGTGCGCGGGCAAGGTCGTCTTTGTGGCGCGCGATCGTATGGATGCGATCCAAGGCGAGAAGAAGCTCAAGAGCGAGGGCGCGGTGACTAACAAGGGCGAGAAAATGCCCCTTGGCGTGGATTACTTCCTCACGGGCGAACTCACTGGCCTCGCCTCGACAACCTCCGCCGGTCGCTCCGATTACATCCTCTACACGTTCCGCCTGATTGACGCCGAGAACTCGGTCGAAGTCTGGGAAGACATGGCCGAAATCAAGAAGCAGGGACTCGAAGACGCCGCCTACCGGTAAACTTACGAACCAGCGCGGACCGGCGCGATCTTGACCCGGGCGGCCAGGTCTTTCCACTCCTTCGAGCCGTCGTTGGTCCATTGTTCAAGCTTCACGCCGCGTTCGCAGACGGGAATGTTGCCGGCCAGTGATTGATGCCAGTAACCCTGCGGAAGAAACTCGCTCTCGTACCAAACCCGGTCGCCGTTGGGGCGGACGATGGCGTGGATCGCATCCGCATTCGGTTTGCTGGAGGACGCAACCTTCCACTTCAACGACGCTTCGTTGAACTCGATGCCGAGCCCCGGCGACTCCGGCACGCGCGCGAACCCGGCCTTCACCTCGATCGGTTCCTTGATGAGTTGGTCCACGTACATGTTCATGCACGTCACGGCAGGCCACTGGGCGTGCGTGCAGACGGCACCGAGATGCAGCGCCCAGGTGGTCGTGATGCCCGTGCCCACCAACTGCAGCCAGAACGGCATGTTCGCTTCCTGACACAAGTGTGCCTGACGCATCGCCGCGCTCGCGCTGGCGCACACGACCCAGCCGTCGGCGACTTGCTCGCGCAACGCCGTCATGATCGGCGGCTGACCGTAGTGCATCGCAATCGCACCGCGCGTCTGGGCCCGAACGCGGCGTCCGCCCTCGACGTCGCCCTGCGGAATCGGCGACTCGTAGATCGCGATGTTCGGAAACGTGTCGAGTTCTTTGAGCACCGGCACGGCGTTGGCCGCGTTGACGAGGTGGGCGTTGAAATCGAAATCGAGTTTGAAGTTCGGCGGGATGACCGCGCAGGTCTGGCGCGCCTGCTCGTACACATCCCACCACGGACGCGCCTTCTGCTTGAACGAGGTGTACCCGGCCGCCACCGCGTCTTTCGCTTCACGGGCGTAATCGTCCGGCGACATGTCAATCGCCCACCACGAGATTGGACACCAGTCGCGGCATTTCTTCCCGAGCAACTGGTACACAGGGACGCCGAGCGCCTTGCCCACCACGTCGAACAACGCCATCTGCAGTCCCGCGCCGAGCGAGTCGTCCCACATCAACGCGGCGGGATTTTGTCCCTTCGCACGTGCAATCGCCTCGGGCGGCACCTTCGCCCAGGTGTAGTTGGGCAATGTTTCGCCGTAACCGACGAGCCCGGTGTCGGTGGTGACACGGCAGATTTCGCTGATGTGCCAGCCCGCGAGCGTGCGGGCCATGTGGCGCTGCGGCACTTCGTGAAACGGCACGTCCAGCCAGATGATTTCGATGTCCTTGATCTTCATGTGAATTGGCGGAGGCGTTCCCCGAACGCCGACTGTGGCAGGTGTTCCAGCGCGACTCAGTTCAACCCGATGTCCTTGTCCTTCACGCCGCCCTGGAGCTTCTTCCAGTACAAGAGTTGGGCGCGTTCTTTTTCAAGGAGTTCTATGAGCCGGCGTAACCGGACACGCAGATCAACCAGCTCCAGAATCTCCTGCTTCTCGTAGAAGTCGGAGAGCAAGGTGAACGAGACCAGATCCGACAGATGATCCACGTCTTTGAGGTTGGTGAGGTATTTGACGACGTGCTCGGGCAATGCCATGTCGAGCTTGGCCCGTGCTTCGAGCAGAGCCGACACGGTCGAGGCGAGCGGCTCGGGCTCGACTGCGTCCGCGAACGTGGTTTCCAACGGTTCGATATGCACGATCGGGTAGGGCTTGGACCTCGTGACGCTGCAAATGCGGACCCGGGTGATGCCTTGGAGGATGATATTGGAAGTGCCGTCCTTGTTCCCGACCGCAACGCGGATGATGCCAAGCCCCGCGACGGAATAGGGTTTGGCGACTTCGGGTTTCTTGCCGGAATCCTTCTGGGTCAGCGCGACGAGGAACATGCGATCGGCTTTGAGGCAATCGGCGAGCATCTGACGATAGCGGTCTTCGAAGATGTAGAGCGGCAACAACGCCTGCGGAAACAAGATGGCGTTCGGCAGCGCCATCACCGGTACTTCCGCGGGAATCTTCACAGCAAAACTCTATAGCACCCGGAGTGTGGAACGCAAGTGGGCAAGTAATCGTGGCTCACACCTTCTCTGCCACGCGTTCGCCTAGAATCCCCTTGGGCCGCACGATCAGCACCGCGATCAGAATCAGGAAGGCGATTACGTCTTTCCAGTCGCTGCCGCATTTGTAGGCGGTGATGTCTTCGGCGAGACCGATCAGGAAACCGCCGAGCATGGCGCCGGGGATGTTGCCGATGCCGCCCAACACGGCGGCGGTGAATGCTTTGATGCCGGCTATGTAGCCGGAGTCGAACTTGGCGATGCCATTGTACATCGCCACCATCATGCCGGCTGCCGCAGCGAGTGCGCTGCCGATGATGAACGTCACCGAGATCACCCGGTCAATCGGGATGCCGACGAGGCTGGCCATGGTCTTGTCCTGCGCTGTGGCGCGCATCGCCTTGCCCAGCCGCGTGCGATGGATGAACAACGTCAGCGCGACCATCAGCAGCACCGAGGCGCCGATGATGCCGAGTTGAAGATACGACACCTGCGTGGCGTCGCCGAGCGCCAGGTGTTGATTGTTGAGCGTCTCGCTGTAGCGGCGCGGAAAATCGAGTTTTTCTTTCGACTGCAGGTTCATGACGAAGTTCTGCAGGAAGATGGACATCCCGATGGCGCTGATGAGCGGCGCGAGCACATGCGCCTTGCGCAGCGGCCGGTAGGCGATGCGTTCGTTCGTGTAGCCGAATGCGGCCGAGACGAGCATGGCGAACAAGAACGCCAGCACGAGACAGAGCCCCATCCCCATCACCGTCCAACCGAGCGTGGTGCACACCGCGAGGAAGATGATCCCGGAGAACATCCCGATCATGAAGATTTCGCCGTGGGCGAAGTTGATCATGCCGAGGATGCCATAGACCATCGTGTACCCGAGCGCGATGAGCGCGTAGATTGCCCCGCGCGTGATGCCGTTGATCAGGGCTTCGGGCATGGGGAAACGCGGAAGGCTGGCAGCTTGGAAGCCTGGAAGACTGGAAGACTGGATCTATCCATTCTTCCATTCTTCCATTCTTCCCTCTGTCCCCTCACTTCTTCCACAACACAAACTGTCCATCCTTCACAATCCATATGACGTAGTACGACGTCGTGATGTCGCCGCGTTCGTCGAACGCGAGCTTGCCCATCGCGCAATCGAACGTCGTGGTGTGCATGGCCTCCTGCACCTTTTTGCCTTCGGTGGTTCCGGCTTTCTCGATCGCGGCCATCAACACGCTCGCCGCGTCGTAGCCATAGACCGAGTAGGTGCCGATGTCCTCTTTGAACCGCGCCTTGTATCCCTCAATGAACGGTTTCGCCGACGGCACCTGCGCAGGATCGGGGCCGAACGTCAGATAGACGCCCTCGGCATTCTTGCCCGCCGACTTGATGAACTCCGTGTCAATCACCCCATCGCCGCTCATGAACTTCGCGTGGAGCCCGCCCTGTTTCATCTGCACCACGAGCGGCCCCGCCTGGTTGTAGATGCCGCCGAAATAGACCAACTCGGGCTGTTTCTCCTTCATCGCGGTGATGATCGCGCGAAAATCGTAATCCTCTTTCGGGAAACCGCCGTAATAGACGACCTGCAGGCCGAGCTTCTCCGCCATCTTCTTGAACTCGTCAGCCAGACCCTGGCCGTACGTCGTCTTGTCGTGGAGCACGGCGACCTTCTTCAGTTTCAATTCATTCGCCACGAACTTCGCGCCTTCTGTTCCCTGTTGATCGTCGCGACCGCACACGCGGAACATGTACTTGTACCCGCGGTCGGTGACCTGGGGATTGGTCGAGGCGGGCGTGACGGTGGGAATCTTCTCGTCGTTGTAGATTTCGGAAGCCGGGATGGTGCAACCGCTGTTGAAATGGCCGACGACGCACGCGACCCCGGCGTCATTCAACTCGCGCGCCACGGCGACCGCCACCTTGGGCTCGCCCTGATCGTCGCGCTTGATCAATTCGATTTTCTTACCCAACACCCCACCCGCGGCATTCTTCTGTTCGATGGCGAGAATCGCGCCGTTGAGCATGTCGTTTCCGATCTTGGCGTACGAGCCGGTGAGCGGGGCGGCGAGGCCAATCTTGATCACTCCATCGTCCTTGGCGTGAGCGAACCCGGCCATAGCCAACGCGATTGCACAGACGAAAAGTAACTTCTTCATAATGTCCTCTTTGACTGTTTAGAGCGCGAATTATTCTCTGACCTGACGCGGCCCAAGGCCGCAACCAAACACCCTGGCACGACGGCTCTGAAGTCGTGCCCACAGTCTTCGTGGCTCTGACCTTCCCGGTGCGCGTGGGCAGGTCTGAGCCCTGGCGATCCGAGGCACGACGTCAGAGCCGTCGCGCCAGCGCTTGCTACAATTACCAATCACCAGTCACCAGTCACCAATTACGAATTACCATTTACCAATCACCAATCACGTCAGTCTCACCGCCCGGCCTTCCTTGGCCGACTTGTACACACCAAGAATGATCTCCACCGCGTTGCGTCCTTCCCGGCCGGCGACCTTCGGCTCTCGGTTCTGCTGGATGGCGTCCACCATGTCCTGCAACTGCAAGCGGTGACCTTCCGTCGAAATGGCGCGAGGATCGGATGCCCCGCCGCCGATGGCGCCCGCTTGGGAAAACTTCTTGCGGATGGCATCATCCTCCGGCGTTTCGTTTTCGAATTTCCAGAGCGTGATCCGGTCGTCTTCGAGGATGACGCTCCCTTTGTCTCCCGAAATCTCGACGCGTTTGGCGACACCCGGCCATGCCGACGTTGCACCTTCGATCACGCCGAGCGCGCCGTTGGGATACCTGAGCGCCGCGGTCGCGGTGTCCTCGACCTCGATCCGTTGATGCGCCAGCGTCCCGGTAAACGCCGCGATCTCACTCGGCTTGCCGACGAGCCATTGAAGCAAATCAATCGCGTGGATGCTTTGGTTCATCAACGCGCCGCCGCCATCGAGCTTCCAAGTGCCGCGCCAACCGCCGTCGTCGTAGTACTTCTGCGTGCGCCACCATTTGACGTAGCAATCGCACACCGTCAACCGCCCGAAGCGTCCTGCTTGCACGGCTTTCTTGACTGTCTGCGCGCCTTCGCCGAACCGCGCCTGGAAAAT
>CAZOTB010000138.1:10226-11023 GCA_964582645.1 uncultured Verrucomicrobiota bacterium
GCGCCGAGTTTGACCTTGTTTTTCTCGCACGCTGCAATGAGCTTGTCCACGCGGTCGAGCGTGATTTCGAGCGGCTTCTCGCAAACGACATGCTTGCCCGCGCTAGCGGCTTCGATCACGGGTTCGAGGTGCGAGCCGCTTGGCGTGGTGATGCAGACGACATTGAGACCGGGGGTGGCTAGAAACTTCGTGAGATCGGTGAAGTGAGCCACGCCAAATTGCGCCGCCGTTTTCTTCGCTTTCTCCTCCGAGCGGCTCATCACTCCGACGAGCCGGCCGCTTTTGACCTGCTGCAAAGCCTTGGCGTGAAACTCCGCGATCATCCCGCAGCCGACGATGCCGAACCCAATCTCTTGCATGGCCGCGGATTAAAGTGCAAAGCCGAGGGCAAGTCAATGGGGCGTTGAGAGAGGAGAATTCGCCACGAAGAACACGGAGGGACACGAAGTTAGGAGGAGCCGCGAATAATGCAAATCAACGCGAATGAGATGGCCACAAGAAGGCACGAGAAGTCACGAAGCTCAAGACAGGAACCATTCGTGCCATTCGTGAAATTCGTGGCCTGCCCAGTACACCAATCACCAATCACCAATCACCAATTACCAGTTACGGCTTCTCCCCTCACTGATTGATAAACTTCCCAAACGAAACCACCCCGTTGGTCGTGCCGTAGATGACGTTGACCGTGCCCGTGCCGAGGCCGCCGCCGGGCGGCACAGTCGCCGTGATCTGTTCACGGTTGTGCACAACGACATTTGTCAGCGTCAAGTTCACCGGTGCGCCGATGGTGACGGTGG
>CAZOTB010000138.1:11033-16512 GCA_964582645.1 uncultured Verrucomicrobiota bacterium
GCACGGTGTTGGTCGGGAAGGCGATGCCATAGATCGTCACCGCGGTCGTCTCGTTGCTGGAGTGCGACCCGGGCAGGATCTCCGTCACCATGTAACTGCGCAGTCCGACCAGCGCTTGGTTGACCAGAAGTGAATCGGCACCTGTTACCTTCGAGTCGCTGTTTACATCACCTGGAGGATTAACCATTGCAAGGTCGAGGGTCGAAATTACGACGTTGTCCAGCCCCCAGCTTTCAGTTTCGACAGTCAATATCGGCTCCAGGCCAACTGCGGAAAAACGAAACTCTATGGCCTCCAAAGAATGCAGCAGCGTAAAACACAGACGGTAAACGGCATCCTCAGGCGTTTGTGCCTCGCCGAACAGATAACCCAGAGTGTTCACCTCGCCGGCACCGGTCTGGGCGGTATTGCTGCCGCCCGGGAAGAAGTCCGGGTAGGCCTGCCTATTGCCGTGGAAGCCGGTGTTGCTGAAAGTAGTGTTCAGCAGGACAGGACCATCAGCGACCTCCAATCTCCAAATGTCGCCTTCCTTGCCGGTCGGGCCAGCACAGCAATAGTCCCCATTGCCGTCCCAAGAGCGGATGATGAACAGGTCGAAAGTGATTGTGAGGAGCGTGTGATGCGGGAGATTGGTAAGTGTCAGCCGTACTGTGTCATTGCTAAACTGGCCGAGGAAGCGTCGGCCTCCTATCGGAGTTATTTCTGTCTTGGTGTGGGACCACTCGGAGCCAACAGAACCTTCAAAGTCGTTGGTGTAAGGGCGTCCAGCGCTCGCCTGTGGTGCGACGCCG
The DNA here is from genome assembly GCA_964582645.1 of uncultured Verrucomicrobiota bacterium. GTDB lineage: Bacteria > Verrucomicrobiota > Verrucomicrobiia > Palsa-1439 > CAZOTB01 > CAZOTB01. The sequence goes on from CAZOTB010000138.1 coordinate 11,825, forward strand.
AGAACGTGTATCACCAATACCGCCAACGATGCAGTGAGCAGGTTGCTTTTCATCATCGTCTTCCTTTCCTGTGCGAGCGTCCCTGGCATACTTCCCTTCCTCGCTTCTCCTATAACGCCGATTACGCCCTAATAGGCCGTTCAAGTCAATCCCGTTTTGACGGCCTAATGGGGCGTGCCTGCGAATCGTGAAACCCAAACGCAACTCAAACAGTTCGGCGCGAATGTCCGCCGCGAACGCATGGCCAAGGGCATCACACAGGAACGGTTTGCCGAACTCGTTGACCTGAACATCCGCACCGTCCAGAAAATCGAAGCCGGCCAGATCAACATCCTGCTGACAACCATCATCCGCATCCACCGCGCCCTCGGTTGTCCGTGGCAAAGACTCATTCCAAATTGAAGCAGGGATACTGCTCACGCAAAGCCGCCAAGTTCGTTTGGCCGCGAATCGCACGAATGGGCACGAATGAATTCCTGAGATTCGCGTTTATCTGCGTTCCTTCGCGGTTCACTTTCGTCGCTTCGCTGTGTAGTTGCCTTTCGCCTCGGCGACGATGGCAGGTTGAGCCGGTCGCTTCACGTCGTCCACGCAGCGCAATCTCGTCCCCGCGGGCAGAAGCTTCTGCACTTGGGCATGGATGTAGGCGAAATAGGATCCGCCTTTGAGATGTTTGGTTTCCTCGTGGGCCGCCTCTTTCATGTCCCAGACCTCTTGCATTGACTTACTCACTTTCATGACTGATGACCTCCAGCGGTGTCAGAATATACAGCCGCTTGGTATATCCGCAGTGCTCGTTGACGCCGTTGAACCGAAGCGCCTTGTTGATGTTGGCCAGGTGTTGGAAGTTCCAACTCAGCAGGACATCGTACTCGAACACGGTGCTGATCGCCACATGCCGGGCGTCGTCCTGTTTCGCGGCAGGGAGGATGCGCGCCGGCAAATAGGCGTCCGCCAGCGCATCTACTTCCTCCTGGTGGGCGCCGCTGACCGGCTGCAACGGAATCTCATAACGGGCGACCGCCTGTATCAGCTTACGACCTTTTCGCTGGTCTTTGGTTTGACCGATCTCGAATAGAACAACGTCGGAAATTGCCACCTCAAAATCCGGGAGCCGATGCTCGAAAAACTCGATTGTCACCTCCTGTTTTTCCGGTGCGTCGTCCGCATACAGAAAGTTGATCACCGAGGTGTCGAGATAGATGCGTAGTTTCTTCATGGCCGACGTCGCGCGAATTTAGTTATTGGTTATTGGTTCGTCGATCTCAATTCCTCTTTGTTTGTTTTCCGCCGCCAAAGAACACATAGGTCGCAGAGAGAATGTTGAGGGTGGAGAGCGGAGAGTCGAGAGCCAACACCCTTTGTGTCCCTTGCGTCCTCTCGCGGCCACCCAAATCCGTATGGATTGGTGTGCATCCGTGGCTATTTCCTGCGCCTTGCCGTGTACTTGCCCTTTGCCTCGGCAACTTGTTGGAGTGGCTTGCGCTTGCCGCCTACGGGCACGCCAAGCTCGTACAGAAAATCGGGCGACATGTCGGCGCCATTGTCCCAGACGACGGTGTCCAAATCGGAGTTGAGCCGGGCTGTCCTGAACCGACGCAAATCCCTCAGAGGCTCAAAGACCTCGCCGTCCAGTTGACCGGCCAAGTCCACCAAACGAACACTGCCGTCGTCAAAGCCCAACCGAAGTTTGTAGCCCGACACATATACGACTGAGGTTACGAAATGCATTGTATTGGCATCCTATTCCAATGGTTGAATTGGTTTCAATGGCTTCTTCTTCATCGCGAGATTCCAGTCCTCCAGCAGTTCGTTGCGGTGGAGAAATGCCCACTCCAACACCAACGCGGTGACTCGTGGCGGCAGACGTCCCTCCAATAGCTGCAAGTCATGAATGGAGAAGGAAGCCCGTTGCCCACTGTATTTGGCGTGGAAATGTGGGACGCCGTGATCATTCCAGTAGATCGCAATTACGATCCCCAAAAGCGGCTGAGTTCAGGCATGTGGCCTCGCGGTTTTGAGCTGTTGCAGACTACCCCCCGCTTGAAGATGAGGGCAGGCTACGCCGTGGTGGGGGGCAAAAAGCAAGGCGATTGTTGTCTGCGCCGGAGAGATCGGCGGCCACTCGCTCACGCTCGCGGCTACAATGGTGAACAGTCTGTGAGCCGGTTGTGAACAGCCCACCATTGACTTGCCGCTCGCGCTCGGAAAGAATCCGCGGCCATGATTTCACGCGTTTCGCCCAAGGCAGCATCCCAGATCAAAGTGCCGTCGCCGCACGATTGGCGGACGACCGACCAGGACGAGATCAACAAACGCCGGCTGCGCGGCCAGACCGAAGCGTTCACCATCGTCAATGAAGACGACCGGCATCCCGTGTTCTCGAACTTCCGCGTGCAATCCCGCAGCGGGATGAGCTACTGCGTCGAGGTGCGCGACCTGGCCCAGCGGCGGTTCTCGTGCGATTGCGTGGACTTCCGCACCAACGGGCTCGGGACGTGCAAACACGTCGAGGCGGTGCTGCTCCACGTGGAGGCCACGCTTCCCCGCTCGATGCGCCGAAAGCAACCCCTGACCTCGCCGCGCATTGACATCGTGCCCGACCGGGTGCGCGACACGCTGAGGATCGAACGCGGCAAGGAATCGCTCCCGCGGCGTTTGCAGGAGTTGTTCGGCAACGACGGCGCGCTCCAAGCGGAGTCGCCCGAAAGCGCCATCGAGCTGGTTCGCCAGGTCGAGCACCCCGACCTGCGCATCTCGCAGGAAGTGACCGACTGGATTGAGGCGCGTCGCCGTGCGGATGAACGGAAACTCCTCCGCCGCGAATACGAAGCGAAGGTTCACTCTGGTGAATGGCCCGCCCAAGAAACGCTCGTCCCGCTCTACCCGTATCAGCGCGAGGGAATGTTGCACCTGGCGTTCACGCAGCGGGCGCTGCTTGCGGACGAAATGGGACTGGGCAAGACGATCCAGGCGATCGCCGCGTGCGCACTGCTCCACCGGCTCGGCAAGGCGTCGCGGGTATTGGTGGTCACGCCGGCCTCGCTCAAGACCGAGTGGGAGGAACAAATCCAGCGGTTCACCGCGTTGCCGTATCAGCTTGTGTTCGGTGGACGCGCCGAGCGGCTCAAGGCCTACGACGCGCCGCCGTTTTTCACCATCGTCAACTACGAGCAGATGCTCCGCGATTCGCTCGACGTGAATCGTCGTCTCAAGTCGGACGTGGTCATTCTCGACGAAGCGCAGCGGATCAAGAACTGGAGCACCCGCACGGCGCAGGCGATCAAGCGGCTCCGCAGCCGGTACGCATTCGTGCTTACGGGCACCCCGATCGAGAACCGCATTGACGAGCTGTACTCGCTGCTCGATTTCCTCGATCCGTCGGTGCTCGGGCCGTTGTTTCGGTTCAACCGGGAGTATTACGAACTCGACGACCGCGGCAAGCCGGTCGGCTATCGCAACCTCGACCGTCTCCACGCGCGCATCGAGCCGTTCATGCTGCGTCGGCGGAAAGCGGACGTCGAGACCGAGTTGCCGGACCGGACCGACCGCACCTTTTTCGTTCCGCTCAGCAACGAACAAAGGAACCGCTACACCGATCATGAAGCCATCGTCGCCCGTCTGGCCAACATCGCCAAGCGTCGTCCGCTGACGCAGCAGGAGCAGGAAAAGCTCATGCGCGAATTGGCGATGATGCGGATGACGTGTGACACGAATTACATCCTCGACCCGAACGACAAAGTCTGTCCGAAGCTGGCCGAGTTGGAGAAGATTCTCGACGAATGCCGCGACAATGCCGACGTGAAGGTGATCATCTTCTCCGAGTGGGAACGGATGCTCGAACTCGTGCGCGACCTTTGCACGCGCATGAAGCTCGGGTTCGCGTGGCACACCGGCTCGGTGCCGCAGCGGCGTCGGCGGGCCGAGATCAATCTCTTCAAGTGCGACCCGCAATGCCGGGTGTTCCTGAGCACCGACTCCGGGAGCACCGGCCTCAATCTCCAGGCCGCCAGCGTCGTCATCAACTGCGATCTGCCGTGGAATCCCGCGAAGCTTGAGCAACGCATCGCTCGCGCGTGGCGCAAGCATCAGACCCGGGCGGTGACGGTGATTCATCTCGTTTCGGAAAACACGATCGAGCACAAGATGCTGGGCACGCTCGCGCACAAGAAGGCTCTTGCCGACGGCGTGCTCGATCTGCGCGGCGATCTCAAGGAAATCAAGCTCACCAGCGGCCGTCAGTCGTTTCTCGAAAAGATCAAGCAACTCGTTTCGACAACGCCGACTGCCGCCGCGCCTGTCGAACGGCCAAAAGCATTGCCGGTGGATCGGGCGCAAGCGTTCAGCGACCGCGCGTACGCCGGCCTCAATGGTTCGCTGGTGCGTTGCGAGGAACGTTACCCGACCGAGGGCGCGCATTCGGTCAGCGCCATCGCGCGCTCGACCGAGCGCATCTCGCGCCTCTTCGCCGAGGTGTTCACCGGCCTCAACGATCCGCGGCAGGGCTCGGAGACCGACGCCCTCTTCAACGTGGCGGGCGACATCCGCACGCTCGGCGTCCCCGTGGTGCTGACCGATCCGCAGGGGCGCGTCGCCGCGGCCGACAACCTCCCGTTCGAGGCCGAGCTCGACGATCCCCGCCTCCTCGAGTACGTAGCGCGGCTCGACCGCCGGCACCCGCCGTACGT
>CAZOTB010000139.1:0-16496 GCA_964582645.1 uncultured Verrucomicrobiota bacterium
TGCCGGTTTCCCGTTGGTGGCGCTGGTGACGCGTCCGGCGTGCGAGGAACTGGCGCTGGCTGCCGGCGTGGATGTGACGGCGTTGATCAAAGCGCCCGCCGTCCATCTCATCGCGCGAGGCTCGTGAGCGCTGCGACCGGCCAACGTCGCGTCCCGTGGCTCAACCGCACGGTGCTGGGCATCGGGCTGGCGTCGCTGTTCAGCGATTGGTCGCACGAAATTGCCACGACGGTGATGCCGGCGTTTCTGGCGACGATGGGCGTGGCGGCGTTTTGGGTGGGGTTGATCGAGGGTGTTTCGGACGGGCTGTCGAGTTTCGCCAAGCTGGCGAGCGGGTATTACACCGACCAGCTGCGTCGTCGCAAACCGGTCGCGGTCATCGGGTATCTGGTCACGGCGCTGGGCACGGCGTCGTTCGGTCTGGCGACGGCGGCGTGGCATGTGTTGGCGGCGCGGGCGGTGGCGTGGTTCGGCCGCGGCGTGCGGACGCCGGTGCGCAAGGCGCTGCTGGCGGGCGCGGTGACGAAGGAGACATACGGGCGCGCGTTCGGGTTCGAGCGGATGATGGACACGCTGGGCGCGATTGTGGGACCGGCGAGCGCGTTCGTTCTGCTCGGCGCGTTTCACCATCATTATCCGACACTGTTTGCGGTGACGCTCGTGCCGAGTCTGATCGCCGTGGCGTTGATGGCGTTCGCGGTGCGGGAGAAGGAACGCACACCGGTGGCCCATATTTCGTTTGGCGAACGGTTGCGGATGTTGCCGCCGCGATTCCGGAGGTTTCTCGTGGCGGTGGGATTGTTCGGCGCGGGCGATTTCGCCCACACGTTGCTGATCCTGCTGGCGACGCAGCAGCTCACGCCGCAACTGGGCGCGACCACGGCGGCGAGCGTGGCGGTGGCGCTCTATGTGTTGCACAACGTCTGTTACGCGGGATTCGCGGTCGTCGCCGGCTGGCTGGCTGATCGGTTTCCCAAGCACCGCGTGCTGGCGAGCGGCTACGCGCTCGCGGCGGTGATGGCGTTGGGCATCATCTTTCTGCCGCTGACGGTGTGGACGTTCGGCGCGATTTTCATCCTGGGCGGCGTGTATGTGGCGCTGGAGGAAACGCTGGAAGATTCGTTCTGCGCCGAACTTGTCGGCGAAGAACAACACGGTCTGGCTTTCGGCGCGCTGGCGACCGTGAACGGCGCGGGGGATTTTCTTTCGAGCATCGTGGTGGGGGCGTTGTGGACCGCCTTCGGCACGAGCGTGGCGTTCGCGTACAGCGCGGCGCTGTTTCTGGCCGGGGCGATGTTGGTCGCACGGCTTCGCCCGTCCGCCGCATGAACGCGCGGTCAGATGGAATGACTAACGCGACGCAGCCGCAAGTCCGTGGTAGGGCGCGACCGCCGGGTTCGCCGTGATCCGAGGTGCATGCCGCCGGACGGCCTGGCGGTCTGCTCCAACCGGCTCTGCGGATCAATGCAAACATGCTGAACGTGGCAAGCTGTTCTCGGGTCTGGTATATGGCGTGAGCCACGCCTGTATCAACCCCACTGGCGTTGCCACTCAGCGGCGGCGGTGAGTTGGATCGCGAATTTCCGAATGACATCCGCGACTGCCTTTCCCAGCACCTCGTAGCCTTCGGGGGTGAAATGGACGCCGTCCTCCGAGAGTAACCGTCCCACTCCGGCATCGGTAACGACTCGGTGCAGATTGTGAACGGGTATCCCGCGTTCCCCGGCGACAGCTTTCGCAGCGGCCGTAGCCCTGGCGAATCAAGTCGCCGATCAGAATTGCTCGTTTCATTGTGTACCATGTACTCTGTTTCTGGATGAAACGTCGCGTGAAGAACTTTCTCGCAACCAAGCCTTCGCGGCTGTACCGGCCGCCTTCCTCCATCTTGGACCTGCTCTACCTGGGATGGGGTCACCGCTTCTACGGGAGGCCGCCACAGTTTTCGTGCAAGTACACGGGTTGGTCCTACACGCTCGTCAAGAGCGGAAGTCCGACGGGCGTGTTTCCGTCCGGACGGCTCCAACTTCACCCGAACGACTTTCTGATCCGCACTCCCCAAACCCGATGGAAATGGGAGGACCAATCCGACGCCGTGAGCGATTTGTTCATCTGGATCTGGGAGACGCCACCGCGATGCGCGGATTGCCGCCCGAAAGACCGGGGGTTTTTGCACGTGACCCTGCGTTCATCCGAATCGGTTGAACTACAGAACATCCATGCCGCGGGCAGGAAGGAATTGGCTGCGGTTGACCCGCACAGCGCGATGGCTCTCGAACATCTGCGGTTGTGGCTTGATGTCACGGTTGCCCGCGCGATCCAACGAGGCGATGCGGGCACGGAATCCGTTCCGCCCGCGAACCGGATCATCGCGTGGATGGAACAGAACATTTCCGACCCGTACTGCGCGTCGCTGTTGTGCGACTACTTTCAGATCACGAACTCACAGTTGCACCGCCTGTTTTTGGAACAGACCGGCAAAGCGCCCTCCGTCTATTTCAACGAGCTGAAAATGAAGGCCGCCGAGCAGATGCTGCGAAACGGCAGGATGGTGAAGGAGACTGCGTCGGAGCTCGGATACCACTATGCCAACGACTTCAGTCGTGCGTTCAAGGCCATCACCGGAAAGTCACCCGCGCAAATCAGTGCGCCCCGACGCGAGCGAAAGTTAGCTGCCACGCGCACTGTGTAGAAGTTGCTATCTCATTGTGCTCCCCAATTTCCGTGGGAAGCATAACAGTAGATGCACATGAACGGACAAATGCCATGACCTCTCGACAACGTGAAGTATCTGTCGTTGCTTTTGGCTCTCAACGCGTTCGGTGTACCGACTTTAGTCGGAATCTGATCGGCGACTGCAACAAGCAGCCGACTCAAGTCGGTACACCGAACCACCACTCCGCGAAACGAACCGTTCTGATCCTGTGGATCTGCTCTGGCCTGCTCCTTCCCGGCGCGAGGCTTGGCGCTGCGGAATCCAAAGCCGTTCTCAGTCACCCTCCGTTGCGTCCGTTGACGATCACATCGAATCGTCCCATGGGAAAAGGTCCCGCTCACTACGTGGACGCAGCGAAGGGAGACGACAAGAACGACGGAACTGAATCCAAACCGTGGAAAACCGTTGCTCATGCGATCGAGCAGTTGAAACCGGGCACGACGCTCTACCTGCGCGGCGGCACCTACTACGAAAATCTTACGCTCTCGACGATCGGAACGGCAGACAAGCCGATTGTCATTCGCTCGCATCCCGGCGAGGTGGCGATCCTCGACGGCGGCTTGCGCGAGTTCTTCGACCAACCGGCAACATTATGGGAACCCTCGCTCAAAGGCGTCGAAGGAGAATATCGTTCGACGCGCGCCTACCCGAACCTGCGCCATGTCCTGGGATCGTTCGGCGATTCGATGATCGGACTGGTGACTTATTACCACGCTCGTGATCTGCGGGCCCAAGGCGAGTTTTTCGAACTGGACGAGGCCACCAAGGATTTCCAGCCGATCTATTGCGGTCCCGGCATCTGGTACGATCCCGCGACCGGCTACATTCACGCGCGGCTGGCCTCCACCAAAGTGCCCGGCTTCGACAACTACCGCGGCGAGACCGATCCGCGAAAGCTGCCCTTGGTGATGGCCCCGTTCCGGTCGGTGCCGCTTCACCTGGACGACGCCCAGCACGTCCGCTTGCAGGACCTGATCATCCGCGGCAGCGGTTACGACGCCGTCAAGATCGACCAGTCCAGCGACATCGAGTTCGACAACGTGACGATCTGGTGCGGCACGTACGGTTTGCGGGCCACGGGGACGTACCGGCTGAAGTTTTACCGCTCGGCGCTCTACGGCAGCCTGCCGCCGTGGCTGAGTCGCGCGGAATGCGGCCTCCAGAGTTATCCCGGCCGCTCCGAGCGCGACATCGCCCGATTGAACACGCACGCGTTGCTCGTTCCCGAAGGCAACCGCGAGTCGTCGGTCTATGCCTTTCCGTTCAACGGCGACTGGGAGATTTCTTACAGCGAGTTCACCGAAGGGAGCGATGGCGTCTATCTCGGCGGCGTGAGCATGAAATTCCACCACAACCTGGTGGACAACATGCAGGACGACGGATTGTACCTGAGCCAGATGTATCCGCGGTATGAACGCTTCATGGGTAAAGCGAAGGTGGAGATTTACCAGAATTATCTCAGTCGCGCCCTGACCATGCTGGCGTTTGGCGGCACGGAGACTGGCACCGACACCATCTATTTCTACCGCAACATCATTGACCTGCGCGGCACGGTTCGGAACGGACGGCCCTCGTCCAAAGCGCCCGGCCCGGTCGCGCCCTACGCCGGCCAAATCATGGGCGACCACGGCAGCCCACCTTGGCCGGGGATGTTCACCTACCACAACACCATCATCAGCCTGGGCGGCGGAAGGGGCGCCGACTTTCTGTTCACGACGGGCGCCACGGCTGAGCGTCCGCGTCGTGCCTTCAACAACATATTCGTGCACGGAAAGGGACTGTCTTCGTTTACTCTTCCCGACTCGCTCTTTGTCCAAAGCGACGGCAACCTCTACTGGCAGCCGGGCCTGGATGCCAAGACCGCGGCGGAGTTCTTTAGGGCCTATCGTGCCTCGCCGGCTTTCGCGAACAGCAAGAAGGCGTATCCGGCCGGGTTCGACGCGGGCTCGCTGGTGGCGGATCCGAAGTTCCTCAAGGCGGAGATCAGTGCGACAGCCGTGAACGATTATCGCCTGCAACCCGGCAGCCCCGCCGTGGACGCGGGCGTGCCGATTCCCGTGGAATGGCCCGATCCGTTGCGTGGGCAGGACAAAGGCCGCCCGGATCTCGGTGCGCTGCCGGCAGGGGCGGAGCCGTTCCAGGTTGGCCGAGCAGCGGCGTCCAAACCGTGAGCTGATTCTGATCTGTTTGAACAGAAGGACGCAAAGATCACAAAGAACAGACCAAATCATATCGTTCAATGCATGATTCTTCGCGCGCTCTTTGCGATCTTCTGTTCCAAATTTCTCCGTGGTTCTGCGGAGAAATCTGAATCTCCTCAGGCCACGCCCCAAGAGTCTGCTGCTCGGCACCCGTGTTCGTCCGAAACGGCTGCGAACCGAACACGGAATCGTTTGCGCCATGCCCGGCAATCCATTCGGTGTTTTCGGCTGGCCCACGATCGCACGTATGGACGATGGCACGCTCGTTGTAGTGGCCTCCGGATGGCGGATCGGCCATGTCTGTCCCTACGGACGCACGGTCTTTCTCAAGAGCTGCGACGAAGGCCAAACGTGGAGCGCCCCTCGGGTCATCCTGGGAATCCGTTTTCGGAAAGACGCGACGGAAGCCGGTCTCCAAAACGCTGACCTCTGCGCGGTGAAAGGTGATAATGGCTTGCGTTGGACGAAACCGAGCAGCGTTCCCCTTGCCGCGCGAACGCACGTGGACAATTACCACGAGCCGCACGCCGTTGAGCTGCCATCCGGGAAGGGTCACGGTCGAGCTGGAGGATGGCAAGCTCCTGACCGTGTACTACCAGCAACGCGCCAAGGGAGAACACCCTTCGTTGCTCTCTACACGGTGGGAGCTTCCATGAAGTGACAATCTTGCGACACTCGCTCAGGCCGAGACCGTTTTGCGACGGATCATGGCCCCGGTGAGAAACAATGCCACGAGCGCCAGCGAGGATGGCTCCGGGATTGTGTGCAGCAAATTGTCCATGAAGAAATCCACCGTCCCGCCGCTGCCGGGGCTTTTCTGGATGCCGAACGTGTTAAACCGGCTGCCACGCGGCTGGTCCGATGGGTGCAACGTCATCGAGATGGACTCGCTATCGAGCACGTCAATGCCGGTAAACGTGGCGGTCGCCTCGCCGAAGCCGGAGTTGGCGGTGGGATCATAGCTGAAGGTCCAATCGTAGTCTTTCCCGGTGTCGAGCGTCGCGTAATCCGGAAGCGCTCGCACGTCGCCGCCCGGGCGCACCTAGGCGATTTGCACGCGATACGGGCTGCTGCCAGAAAGCGGCTCCACGAACCGAAGCCCCAGCAAAGTGGGGGACGGCGAGTCGGTTCGGTCGAACCAAGATCATCCGGTGAAAGCGGGGATGGTCGTGGACGTGCGTCGTGCCGGCCGAACATGGCGCCGCGAGTATCTGCCATAGTGCTCCTCACCACTCCTACTTGCTTCCCATCCCCACGCCTTGCACGGACTGGAACAGCTTGCCCTCGGTCTTGATGGCGGGGGCAATGATGATCTCGGTCTCCTGGAACTCCCGGATGGTGCGAGCACCGACGTTGCCCATGCACGTCGCAATCGCTCCGACCAGGTTCTGGCTGCCGTCGTCGAGTTCGGCGGGACCAAAGAGAATCTGTTTGAGTGAGCCGGTGACGCCGACCTTGATCCGCGTGCCGCGCGGGAGGTTGGCGTGGGGCGTGGCCATGCCCCAGTGGAAACCCTTGCCGGGCGCTTCTTTCGCCCGGGCGAACGCGCTGCCGATCATGACGGCGTCGGCGCCGCAAGCGAGCGCTTTGCAGATGTCCCCGCCCTTGTTCATGCCGCCGTCGGTGATGATGGGAACGTACCGGCGGGTCTTCTTGAAATAGTAATCGCGCGCGGCGGCGCAATCCGCCGTAGCGGTGACCTGCGGCACGCCGAGTCCGAGCACGCCGCGCGTGGTGCAGGCGGCGCCAGGGCCGACGCCGATCAGCAGTCCGCCGGGGCCGCATTCCATCAACTGAAGCGCGACATTGTAGGTGACACAATTCCCAATGATGACCGGGATCTTCATCCGCTTGCAGAACGCGGCGAGATCGAGCGTCTTGTACTCGGTCGAGATGTGACGCACGGTCGAAACGGTGCTCTGAATGACGAACACGTCCGCGCCCGCCTCCTGTGCGATCTCGCCGAACTTCTCCGCCCGCTGCGGGATGGAACTGACCGCGCACGGCACACCGGCATCCTTGATTTCCTTGACGCGACCCGCGATCAGCTTTTCCTGAATCGGTTCGTTGTAGATCGTCTGAAGGATCTTCGTCGCGTCCTCTTTCTCGCTTTTGACGATCTTGTCGAGTACTTCCTCGGGGCTCTTGTAACGCGTGGCAACGCCTTCGAGGTTGAGCACGGCGAGTCCGCCGAGCTTGCCCATCGCGATCGCGAACTTGGTGTCCACGACGCCGTCCATCGCCGACGCGAGAATCGGCACCTTGGCCTTGAGCGGCGGTCCGTCCTTGCGCGGGATTTCAAACGAAGTGTCCACCTCGTTCGGGTTGATGGTGACCTCGCCCGGCACAAGCGCGATGTCGTCGAATCCGTAACACACGCGGGCTTTTCGATTTCGCCCGATCCACATTCCCATGGTTGAGTCCTCGGTATTGGTTACTGGTTGCTGGTACTCAGCAACTGGTAATTGGTTTCACTCCGCTAAAATTGCAGCTGCTCATTCTCGTGTCCGCACTGGGGACAAGGCTTGTTGCCTCCCGCCTCGACGTAGAAATGCAGACACCTCGAGCACCGATAAATCACTTTCTTCGACGGCGTCGGCAGCCACGCCCTCCGCCGTGCACTGTAATATACCCAGACGCCGAGAATGACTGCAAGGTAAGAAAGAAAGTACCAGGTCAACGTGCCCGCGATGTCGGAGGTGATCATGGCTTCTCCGTTTGAGGTTCCCGGTTCGGCGCGGCGCTGGTGTCCGCGGCGGGCGCGGATGCCGCCGTGCGTTCCGCGACCCAATAGATCGAAACGGTGCTCCACTGGTCACCGGCGGAGTCGGGCACGGATTGAAAACGCCATCGGCGAATGATGTCGAGGGCCCGGGCATCCTTGTCCTCCATGCCGCAGCTTCGTTCCAGCACTGCAAACTTCACTTCGCCCAATGGTGACACCGCGAGGCGCACCACGGTGGGCTGCGGTGGCGCGGGACTTCGCACGAGGGGGACGCTCGTCAGTGCCAGGAACGGGCGATTGCTGATGACACCGTCAATTTCGAATCCAGAGGAGGTCGGAGGTAACGTAAGCGGAACGGTGACATCGGGCTCCTCGACGGGGAGGGCGGGTCGTTTGTCCACATACGCTGCGAGCAAGGTGGCCAACGAAGCTTCGGTGACGATGGTCCTCATGAACGGGTCGTTGGTCGCCAGCGGGAGCAATTGGGGATTGATCCTGCGCGCCTCGATTTCGGATTGCACGGCGTTGGTACGTGCGATCGCCCGGCTGGAGAAGCCGCGCGGGTTAGGCAGCGAAGACACGCTCGGGTCCGCCAGTGCAATCGCCTCGCGAAAGTCCTCGATCGCGGGCGTGCGCGCCGTCGGCGATAGGAACGTCACCAGCGGCGGCTTGGGTGCGGGAGGCGTTTCGGTGACCGCCGCCGCTCGGAAGACCACTCCGCCCAATGCGTGCAGCAACACCGAGATCCCGAGCGCCATGAGAAGCGGTTTCCAGAGCAACTTCATTGCGACGGGACCGGGGCAGCCAGACCGGGTCGTGTGGCGAGGTTGACGGAGCGGAACTTCGCGTGAAAGGCCATGTCGGTCACCTGGATGATCGTTTTGTACGGGACGCGCTCGTCGGCCTGGATGACGAGCTGTTGGTCGCCGGCGCGGTCCGCCTCCTTCGCGAGAAGGTGACCGAGTTGTGTCAGCGTCATCTTGGTGTCCTGAAAGTACGCCTCGTCGGGGCCGGTGAGCATGACCACCACGCTCTTGTAGGGAACAAATCCGGGAGTCCACGACCGCGGAAGATCAATCTTGATTCCCGGCTGCTGGACGAAAGCCGAACTGAGCAACAGGAAAAAGACGAGCAGCAGGACGACGTTCACCAGCGCGGTCAGATCCGGCCGACCTTTTACAATTTCAACCTGGCGTTTGAACTTCATCAGACAGGCGACGATTCATCCAGCGGCTTGGACCCGGCGCCCGGCTCGCGGGCGGCGAAATAATTCACCATTTCGGTGGCGCACTTTTCCATGTCGAGTACGATTCCGTCCACGCGGCTGACGAGATAGTTGTATGCAATGAATGATGGCACCGCGATAATCAGCCCGCCCGCGGTGCATAACAGGGCCTGCCAGATTCCGGCTGAGATGTCGCCCGGCAGGACGGGCTGCCCTTTCTCCATGATCGTCTGGAAACAACGGATCATCCCGATGACCGTCCCGAGCAACCCGACAAGGGGAGCGACGTGCGCGATGGTGGCAAGAGGAACGAGGTTTTTTTCGAGGCGCGGCACTTCGATCAATCCGACGTCCTCGATGGTTTCGCGGATTTCCTCTCGCGGCCGGTCGTGTTTGAGGATGGCCATCTTCACCACCTGGGCGACGGGGCCGGGCGTTTCGTCACAGATCGAGATCGCTTCAGTGAGGCTGCCGCGCTGCAGGACGTTGCGGATGCCTTTCATGAACTGGTCGGTGTTGATCTGGGAACGATGGTAAAACAGCACCCGCTCGATGAAGATCGCCAGCGATGGGACCGCTCCGAGCACCAACAACAGCCAGAGCAGCAGACCTCCCTTGTCGAGAATTTCGAGCATACTGTCCGGGCACGAATAACGAATCCCCGTGGCCGTTTCAATCCAAATGATTTCGCGCGCATCTCTATACTGCCACCGTATCGCCCCGTTGCAGGGGCCACCGTCCCCGGGCGGTTTCCGTTTCGGCTCTGCACACTCAGCGCCCGGGGGACGGGCGCCTCGACAACCTTGGCAGTAGTGAGATACGCCCAATGATTCCCCGCCTTGTCAATCGTCGCAGCGCTCCACTATAACTGCCGGCGATGAACGAAACCGCCGCCCGTCCTGTGCTTTCGCGGCTGGTTGCGTTGTTGGTGCTCTGTTTCCTGGTGCGCGCCGGGCTCGGGGTCTGGTGGGCAGCCGAGAAACCCGCTCAATTCATCGGCGGCGACGGCGCGGAGTACCTCGATACGGCGCACCAGATCGCTACAGGTCACGGTTACGCCATCGGATTTCCCCGATTGTGGGACTGGGAAAACTACCAACCAGACGGCCGTGCGGCCTACCCGAAGCCGGAAACGTTTCGTCCGCCGCTGTACTCGATTGTCCTGGCGGTGGTGGTTGGCCCGTTCGGAAACACCCTGTGGCCGATCGCTTTGCTGAACGCGGCGTTGAGCACAGTGGCCGCGTGGTTCCTGTTCGAACTGGCACGGCGCGCAGCCACGGAACGAGTCGCGATCATCGCGCTGCTGCTGTATTCACTCTACCCGCTGAATGTCGTGCTCGGCTCGCGGATCGGGGCGGAGCCGTTGTTCGGCGCGGTGCTGGGCGGTGCCGTGTGGTGCTTGTGGCGCGCCCGGGAGGATCGCCCGATCCTGTTCGCGATCGCAGCAGGGTTCTTCCTGGGACTGGCGACGCTGACGCGCTCGAACGCGATTTTCCTCTGGCCGCTCGGGTGCGTGTGGTTGTTCTTCTGCGCGAGGGGCAACCGGCTCACAATCCTCTGGTTCACGCTGCTCCTTTTCGTCGTGCTCCTCCCTTGGGCGGCCCGGAATCGGATCGTGACCGGGCAATGGATTTTCCTCTCCGGCTCGGGCGGCTACAACTTCTGGCTGGGGAACAACGAGACGGCATACCGGATGTTCACCGCGCGTACTTCCACCGAGTACGATCGTTGGGGCAGAGAGCTGTTGAACGAAGTTGTACCGGCAAAGGTGCGCGCCATCGGCACGAACGACATGGCCATCGCCCAACAGTTTTGGTTCGGCGAAGCAAAACGATTCATCCGCGAACATCCCGGTCACTGGCTGCGGCTTGTGGGAGCGAAGTGCGTCGAATTCTGGCGGCCGTACGTGCGGCCTGGATTCTTCCCGTACTCCTATGTGGTGCTGTCGTTGCTGACCAATCTGCCATTGTTCGTGCTCGGTTGGTGGGGGATGGCGCTGCTGTTGCGAAAGCAACCGGTGCTGGCGTGGTTGCTGATCGCGGTGCTGCTGGCGGGAATGAGTGGGCTGGTGCTGTCCCACGTGCACGTGCGGCTGCGCGTACCCTTCGTGGACACGTTCTTCGCGATCCCCGCCGCCGTCGTGCTGGCAGGCTACTGGGAGCGGAGGCAACGGAGCCCGATCACCAACGCCCCGAGTGCGAGCAAGAGCGACGATGGCTCGGGTACGGGAATGAGGAAACCGCCTCCGTCGAGCCCGTAGGTCAACCCACCGAGGTACGTGTTCCCGGCCAGACCGTTGCGATAATAAATGTTGAACGGACTGTGCAGCAGCGAGACGTTGTTGGTGTCGCCGCCGATGTCGAGCACGCCGATGTACAGGCCATTGGTGTTGCTGCCGATGCCGTCGCCGTCCACCAGGTAGAGGTTGTCCGACGCACCGAGCTGCAAGGTCCCGTAGGCAAAATTCGTCGCCGTGTAGCCCCGGCTCTCGCCAAAGAGCGGGTTGTTGTCAAAGTCCAGCCCGGTGATGGCATTAGTATGATCACCGCCGCCGCTGAAGGATACGGTGCTCAACACAAGATTGAACTGGCCGATATTGGTGGAGTTGATCGTGAGGTTCTTCTTGAAATCGAACACATCACCCAATCCGCCCTCCAAGGTCCCGCTCGGGGTGATTGTCAAGTCGGCCACGAAGGTGTTGGTCGAGGGATCGCTGATGTAACGACCGCTGCTCACCACGGTGTTGGAGAAGGTGAGTTTGCTGTTGTGGACGCGAATGGTGCCGAGGTTTGTGACAACGCCCGCGATGCTCGCCGTGGTGTTGCTTGCGGTGAGCAAGGCACCGCTGGCGACCCGCGTGCTGCCCGCGATGGTGAGCGCGTTGACGCCGCCGCTCATCACGATGCTGCCGCTGCCGACCAGGCTGCCGCTGACCAACTCTCCACCGGTGAGGGAGACGGGACCGTTGTTGGTCAAAGTCACGGTGCCATCGCCGATCTGCAATCGTCCGCCGCTGGTGGCGCCAACGGTGCCGGCGCTGGTATTGTTGACCAGCCCATTGCTCAACACGAGCGTGCCGCCGCTGGCGAGGATGCTGGCGCCGGCGTTGTTTAGGATGCGCGCGCCGGTATAAATCTTGTCGGTGATCAACGTCTCGCCGGAGTAATAGTTGGTGACATTGTACGAATTGATTGTGCCCGAGCCGGTGATGAGGCCGCCGGAGAGGTTGGTGATCGCGCCAGCGTTGAGCGTTCCGTTGGCGATGATGGTGCCGGCGTTGGCGATGGGACGGGGATTAAAGTGCCGGACCAGATTGGTGGTCAGCAAGCTTCCCGAAACCATGTTGGACATCACCAGGTAGCCGATATCCCCGTTGCCGGTTATGGTTGCGCCGACAGCGTTGGTCAGAAGGGCGACACCGAAGACACCGCCCCGCAGATCAATCGTTCCTTCATTGCGGTAGGCGCTGAGTCCGAAGTACACGATGTCGTTGTACACACCGCCCGAGGCATAGGAGCCGATGCCCATCGCCGATTCGGCGTTGACGAGGAAGGTGCCAAGACTCTTGGGAATGAACGACGGATGGAAGCCCAGGAGGGCGCCATTGGTGGTGGTGATCATTCCACTGGCGAGGTTGGTCACGGGCGTCACGATTGAACTGAAGGTCAGATTCTTCTGGTTGGTCGGCCAGATGTTTGTCTGCCCCAGCACGCGAATGGTGCCGGAGTTGATGATGTTGCTGGCGCTGATGCCACTGTGCGTATTGCGAAAGGCACCGTAGTCGTAGCGGTACAGGCTTAACAAGCCCTCGTTGGTGAGGACGCCGGTAATCGTGAACGGAACGACATAGCCGTTGGTCAGCGCGATCGTTCCGCGATTCAGAAGGGATTTGGCTTGCAGCGTCGAGCCGTATAACGAGGTCGAACCCAGCAAGCCGTTCGTGTCGTTGATAAAATGGCCATCGAGGACACGGAAGGCGTTGTTTTCCAACGTCACGGTACCTTGGTTCAGGAAGTCGCCTTTGTTGATCCGCAGGCCGGTGTTGTAGTTCCACAGGTACACCCTGCCTTGATTGGTCGGGAACCGCTCGATGACGTACTGGGAGCCATAGGGCCCGGGATCCAGGAGACCGCCGGGGCCGTTCACGAGCGTGCCGTTGAGATTGAGGCCGCCGTATCCGACGTAGCTGTAAATCGTGCCCGTGTTATAGAAGCCGACTGTGTTCGTGCTGGCGTTGATGGTTGCGTTGGTCGCGCCGGAGGAGCTGCCAACGATGCCATTGTTGTATCCGTTGATCGTCAGGCTGCCCGCATTGGTGAAGGTGACGAAGGAATTGTTGGCCGCGACAGCGCTGGTTCCACCGATGTTCAGCGTGGCGTTGTTGAAGAACTGAAAGTCGGTGGGCGCAAGGAAGAGATAGGGATACCCACTGGCTGCGGTGTTGATACCGCCGCCCAGCACCGAGAGCGTGGTATTCGTTCCCTGCAACCACACGCCATAGGCATTGTTCAGGGATCCGTTGATCGTCACGTTCGCGCCATCGAATACCAAGAGGCGTCCCACGTTCGAGACGGTCATCGAACCGCCAATCGTCGCGGTTGAGTTGGTGATGAACAATCTGCCCCCGCTGCCGATGAAAACGTCTCCGGCCGGGCTGAAGCCGTCGGTGGCGCTGAAGACCGTAGCGAAGCTGAGTCCCGGTCGAGCCACCGTGAGATTGCCGAAGGTGTTGTTCAGAATGTCGTTGGTGACCGTGTAAGACACACCGATGCTATTGGTGAAGAACGCATTGGTGCCCGGCCCCGGCACGGCACTGGGCACCCAGTTGGCCGTGCTGGACCAAAAGCCCGAAGCATTGGTCCAGCTTGCGGACTGAGCCGTAGCGAGGGGCGAAAGCGCGATTCCAATTGCGAGCGAGAGGGCGACTTGAGCAGAGCCGAAACGGTCTTGCGATGTTGTCATTTACATACTCCTAAAAGACACTTGACTCTATTAATTCTCTATGCAGACGGGCAAGCGAATAATCATCGCTTGCAAGCCCGCGGATTTCCTCAAAGTGAGTATTACTCTGGCAAGGAAGTGGATGCCAACAATCGGACGTGAGACACTTTGCGGTCGAAAGCATGGACTGATGCAATGCGCATTGCAGATTCTTGTTGAACTTCCATTCGTAATTTGGTATCCAGCAGGCGATGAAGCGGAAGAGAGCGAAACCGGCGGGGAAGGCCAAGCCCACTGGCATGAGCGAGATCGCCCGAACCGCGCGCGTTTCCGTAACGACGGCCTCGCTGGCGCTGAACAATCACCCGCGCGTCTCTGCTCGAACCAAGCTGCGCGTGATGCAGGCCGCTTCTACGGTCGGATACGTCCCCAACCACGCCGCCCGGCGCCTCGCCCGAGCTCGATTCCAGAAAGAAACCGACCCGTTTGATCAGGTCGGGTTCGTCTTTTTTGACAGGATGGGCAGCGAACTCGACGGCGTCTATCTCGCCATGTTGCGCGGGGCGGAGCATCAACTCTCGAAATGCGGCGCGGCGTTGACGTTCCTGCGGGTCACGAACGAGGAGGACCGCGAAAAAGTCGCTCGCCTCGTGAAAGCCGGCTGGGTGGACGGCTGGCTCGTAGTCGGCGACGTGGACGACCGGGCGCTGGAGTTGGTGGAGGCGAGCCGGCAATCCTGCGTGGTGGTGGGCGGACATCGGTGCACGCGTCCGGTGCACTGCGTGGACGTGAACTTTACGAGCGTCGGCAAACTGGCCGCGCAGCATCTGGCGTCGCTGGGCCATCGCCGGGTCAGCTACATCGGCGGCAGCATGCAGTACGAGTATCAGTGGGAAATGTTGAACGCGTTTCGCTCCGCCGCGGGCGAACTCGGCCTCGATCCGGACGAGCAACTGATCCAGTACAGCCGGGAGGGACAGGCTCGCACTTGCGCGGACAAAGTCCGGGCAACGCTGGCGCTGCGTCCCTTGCCCACGGCGATGGTGACGGCTGAACACGATTATGCCGTGCCCGCGCTCGAAGTGCTCCGTCAATACGAACTGCAAGTGCCCGGTGAGATGAGCCTGCTCGGTTGCCAGATTGAAAGTCGAACGGCTTCGATGCCCAACCTGACCCGGGTGGAGCAATGCTTTACCGAAGTGGGTCGAGCCGGCGCGTCGTTGCTGCGAGAGATCGCCGCTCAACCGCGCACGCCCGCGCGCCAGGTGCGAATTTCACCGAACCTCGTAGAAAAGCTGACTTGCGCCCCTCCTCGCAGCGAAACGACGACGGTTCAAACCGATTTGGGCAGCAGGATGCTGCTCGCAGCAGAAAGGGAGCAACCATGAAACAGACCCATCAACTCGTTCGTGCCCTGGCAATCGTTGCCATGGCGTGGTTCGCCGCGCACGACGCCGTAGCCCAAAGCCCGCACTACACCAACGGCATGACCGGCACGTTCGGCAGCGCGGGCACCTGGAGTTTTGCCGCGGTAGGGATGACGCTCGACTCGACGGACGACGAGTACGCGGTGCCGTTCACGGCCTATGAAAACGTGACAGTCGATCGGGCCTGGCAGCGATTCCGGCAGATTGACGCGGGCACAACGGTCCAAGTCGGGATCATGGCCGATAACGGCTTCGGCAACCCCAGTGGCACGTATCTGACAAGCGGCACATTGTCGTTTAGCGCCGCAGGCACCTTCATTACCAATGTGAATTTTGGTTCCTCCGTCCTGCTCAGCAGTGGATCGGTGTACCATGTAGTGAGCCGCGCAACCACTCTTCCGTCATTGCAAACTTTTGGATTTTACTATGGTGGCAGCGAGCAGATTCGGCCCTATGATCGCGCGGTCGATCCGAGTGTGCAGCAAGTGCTCAGACGGTTTAACGGAGGGGCGTGGGGCGCGCTTGCCGGCAACGCGTATTTCGTGCTGGGAAACGGCTCAGCTATCGTGGCCGGACCGGGCCAACCCATTGATGATCCCAGTGTGACGGGACGTGTGGAAACCAGGGGCGGAACCGCATCGGCGGGAGGACAACAGTTTGTCATCACGGACAAGGAGGTCCCGTCCGGCTTGTGGGTGGCGGTGAAGGACGTGAACCTCTCGGCCATAACCGTTGGCAGTCCCACGGCGGATCTGACCGTGCGGTTTCGCACCACGAACGGAACCATTCTGGCTACCACAACCTTGCCGTTGGCAGCCGCGACGGGAACCGTGCAGACGTTGCGCCTCGACCAACAAATCGAGCTACAACAAGGCGTGCCCTACCTGCTGACGACAGAATTCAGCGGTTCGAGCACTCTATCCCAGTATTACAGATTTCCGGCTCTCACCTCGGAGGGACCGCCTCCCTTTGGGGCGGCCAACTGGGGCGGCACCAACATCTCGTTCCCCGTGCTCAGTGGATTGTCCGGTAACTGGTCCACCTATTCTCCGAACGCAGCCCGCCTCGACTCCGACCTGTCGTTCAGTTTCCAAGGCATCGTCGTGCCAGAACCATCGGGAGTGACACTGCTCGGACTTGCTGGCCTGTTGTTTTGGAACCGCCGCGATTCACGATGAACCAGCGTCGTGTTGGATTTACATTGATTGAGCTCCTGGTGGTCGTCGCCATCATCGCCATCCTCGCGGCGATGTTGTTGCCGACG
>CAZOTB010000140.1:0-16378 GCA_964582645.1 uncultured Verrucomicrobiota bacterium
GCTGATCAACTCCAACATCGACGTCGGCGCGCGCATCGTGAACAACGCCGGCGCGACCATCCTCGCCAGAGGCGGCACGCTCGTCCTCAGCAACGGCTTCATCGCCAATTCGCAGGCCGGCGCCATCGGCGCCACCAACGGCGGACGCTTGCAACTCGGCGACGGCACGTTCGCCCTCACCAACAACGGCGCAATCTGGCTCACCGGAGGCGAAATTATTGAAAATTGAGTCCTGGCCCCGATGGCTTCGGTGCTCAGTAACCGACTGGTCTCACGAAGGCTGTAGCCCTGAACCAGAAGATGCAAGATGGTCTGTTCGAGCTTTGGGAGCCGTTGGCAGAGTGCCATGGGCATGCACGTTCCCAACCACGCCGCTCCATTCCGATTCATCCACACGCGCCTCTGACAAGCTGTCGGTGGCGACCCACAGGGAGGAGGCAAGCGGCGATTGGTTTTGCTCTCCCCTGCCGTCTCTGTATGATTTGCAGGCTTCAATATGGTGCATTTGTCAATGTACCAAGCACTGACTCGAATGGATCCAAACAACCAAAAGACAACCGAGCCTCACCAACGTGCGGTCCTCCACCATGATCGCCAGACGCAGGCCCGGCAGTACGAACGCATCCATAACTGGCTGTTCGTCGTGGACCTCGTGCTGACGCTCGTTCTCCTGCTCGTGTTTCTGTTCTCGGGGTTGAGCGCTTGGCTGGCGAGCCAGTGCCGCCTGGTTTCGGCGAATCCGTGGATTCACATCACGCTCTATCTTGCGATCGCGGTCGTGGCGCAGTCGGTGTTGCTGTTGCCGTTGAGCTACTACAGTGGCTTTTATTTGGAGCACAAATTCGCGCTCTCGAACGAAACGCTCTGGGGCTGGACGAAGGACAAGCTGAAGTCGCTCGGACTGAGCCTTGTCCTCGGCGTGGTGATCGTCAACGTCATCTATCTCCTGTTGCGTCGCTCGCCCGAGCACTGGTGGATCTGGGCGGGCGTGTTTCTGTTCCTGTTCGGCATCGTCATGACAAACCTGTTCCCCGTGCTGATCCTGCCGCTGTTTTACAAGGTCAAGCCGGTCGAGGACGCGGCATTGACCGAGCGGCTGACGCGCATGGCCGAATCGGTCGGGGCAAAAGTGCTCGGCGTGTTCCGTATGGATTTGAGCGAGAAAACGAAAAAGGCCAACGCGGCCATGGCCGGGCTCGGCAACACCAAGCGGATTATTCTCGGCGACACGCTGCTGGCGAATTACACGACGGAGGAGATCGAGGTCGTGCTCGCACATGAATTGGCGCATTTCAAATACAAAGACCTCTGGCGCATGCTGACGCTCGGCGCGGCGACGACCTTCGCTGGACTGTGGATCGCGGATTGGGCATTACGACTCGGCGTGGAGCGGCTTGGGTTCCGAGATATCAGCGACATCGCCGCGTTTCCGTTGGTGGTGCTGGTGTTCGTCCTGTTCGGTCTTATCACCATGCCGGTCACCAATGGCTTTTCCCGTTGGCGGGAATACGCGGCGGATGCCTTCGCCGTGCGGTTGACCAGGAACGTGGACGCATTCGTGTCTGCGATGAACAAGCTTGCGGACCAAAATCTGGCCGATCTTGCGCCCCACCCGGTGATCGAATGGCTGTTGCACGATCATCCATCGCTTGCTAAACGAATCGCGGCTGCGGAGAAACTGAGATGAAATTACGTGTGGCCGCGCTTCTGCGAAGCGCGAGATCATTTTTTCACTGGTCTGCGCTTCGCAGATGCGCGGCTACACTCTCGCTGTTCGCCCTTCTCGGCTGCAACAAGGAGCAGATGAAAACCGTTCCCGATCTATCATCCGAGTTCAGCGGCTCGAACGCCTTTTGTCACGTCGAGGCGCTCGTGGCCATCGGGCAGCGCTATGCCGGCTCGCCCGGCATCGAGAAAGCGCGACGATACATCGAAGCGGAACTGACGAAGGCTGGCCTGGAGGTCGAGTTTCAGGTCTTTGAGGACGACACGCCCAAGGGGAAGACCAAGTTCGTGAATCTCATCGCCTACCCGCGTGTGCGCGGATCGGAACGGATCATCCTGGGTTCACATTACGACAGCGTCTGGATCGACAAGGTGAACTTCGTCGGCGCCAACGACAGCGGTTCGAGCACGGGCGTGTTGCTGGAGCTGGCGCGGGTCCTCGCTCCACATGCCATGCGACCCACGCCGTACTTCGTTTTCTTCGACGGCGAGGAACCTCTTGGACCGTGGAGCAGCAGCAACGGGCTGTACGGCAGTCGGTATCTCGTTCGTTCCTGGAAACAACGCGGTGAACTTGCCCAGGTGCGCGCCATGATTCTTTCGGACATGGTCGGTGACAAACACCTCAACGTCGGTATTCCGCCTCATTCCACTCCGGCGCTGGCCAAGGCGATCTTCGAGGCGTCCGCTGAACTTGGCTACCGCAACCATTTCTCCTACATGAACTCCGACATGTCCGACGATCATCTGCCCTTCCTGATGGCCGGGATTCCCTCGATTGACCTGATTGATTACGAGTTCGGCAGCGCCCCCGGCTTGAACGATTACTGGCACACCGACAAGGACACGCTCGACAAAATCAGCTCGCGAAGCCTTGAGGTCGTGGGACAGACGATCCTGAAAGCGTTACCGAAGATCACGGCACCGAGGGAGAAACGGAAGTAGGCGCCATCTTTTTCTTCTCAAGGCCGCACCTTTCCACTATATGGTGACGCCACGAGCCCGGACAACCTATGGCTGATGTGAACAAGACAAGCAGAGGCATGCAGGACCGAACCGTGCGGCAATTCTCGGTGTTCCTGGAGAACAAGGTCGGGCGTCTCCTCGATCTCGCCAAGCTCCTGGGCTCCAATCACATTCACATCTGCGCCCTCACCGTGATCGAGATGGCGGACGCGGCGGTCGTGCGCTTGATTACGTCCGATCCCGGTGAGACGCGCGATGTGTTTCACCGGGCAGGTGTCGCTCACAGTGAGTTCAACGTCATCGCCGTCGAGTTACCGCACGGGCCGGAGGGACTCGACAAGGTTCTCAGCGCGCTGCTCGAAGCCGAGATCAACATCCTGTTCACCTACTCGATGATGATCCGTCCACGTGACAAAGCCGTGCTGGCGCTGGGCGTCGAAGACGAGGAAACCGCGATGGACGTGTTGCGGCGGCACGAGTACACCGTGCTGGGGCAGGGGGATATTTCGCGGTAGGCCAGTGACAGGTAAGCGGTAATTGGGAGTGATGAACGCTATGAGCAAACAAACTGAAAAGATTCTCAACGCATTGGACTCATTCAACATCGAAACCCCATCCTGGGGCTATGGTGACACCGGGACGCGCTTCGGAAAGTTCTTCCAGGACGCCGCTGCGATCACCATTGACGACAAACTCAGCGATGCCGGCATCGTGCATCAGGTCACCGGCTGCTGCCCGAGCGTCGCGGTCCACGTTCTCTGGGACTTCCCACCCGGCTGCGACATGGATGCGGTGCTCAAGACGGCGCGCAAACACGGCGTCCGCATCGGCGCGATCAACCCGAACGTGTTTCAGGCGCAGGACTACAAGTACGGCTCGCTGGGCAACCCGGATCCCGCGATTCGCCGCAAGGCGCTCAAGCACATACTCGACAGCGTCGAGTTGATGCACAAGACGAAGAGCCGATTCCTGTCGCTTTGGTTCGCCGACGGCTCCTGCTATCCCGGCCAGTCCGATATCGTCGAGCGGAAGCGTTGGTTCGCCGAGAACCTGAAGAAGACCCACGACAAACTGCGCGGCAACGACATCATGCTTGTCGAGTACAAGCCATTCGAGCCGGCGTTCTATCACACCGACATCGGCGATTGGGGCATGGCGTACGTGCTCTGCAAGTCGTCGGGCAAACGCGCCAAGGTGCTCGTGGATACCGGCCACCACTATCAGGCGCAGAATATCGAGCAACTCGTCGCGTGGTTGCTCGATGAGGACATGCTTGGCGGTTTCCATTTCAACGACCGCCGCTACGCCGACGACGATCTCACCCTCGGTTCGATTGATCCCTACCAGGTCTTTCGCATCTTCCACGAAATCCAGCTTGCCGGTTCGAAGGGCAAGAACATCCGCGAGATCGCCTACATGGTGGACCAGTGCCACAACCTCAAGAACAAGGTCGAAGAGACAATCCAGACCGCGATGAACGCACAGGAACTCTGGGCCAAGGCCGCGCTCGTGGATTACGAGAAGCTCGCGCGACACCAGAAGCGGTGCGAGTTGATTGACGCAGAGAACTGTTTGCGCTCGGCGTTCTCGACGGACGTGCGTCCCGCGATCGAGTTGTGGCGGAAGAAAAAAGGCCTGCAGCCCGATCCATTGAAAGCGTTCCGCGCGAGTGGTTACGAGAAGCGGGCCGCCAAGGATCGAGCCGCGCGCCGCAAAGCAGCGGGCATCAGTCAGGGCAAGTCGTTCGCGTTTTAGGCGAGATCCACCGGACGTCCCGTTCGCAGGGATTCCAGAATCGCAAATGTCACGCGCGTCGTGTCGGCCAACTGCTGCCACGGAATCGGCATCGGTTTGCCCTCGGCCACGGCGTGGATGAACGCTTTCAGTTGCCCGGCTTGGCCTTTATCCTGTCGCCCGCTGTGCGAGTCTGTCTTGCCGTCCGCGCTGATCGTGAGCGAACGGAAATCATCGAGCACGAGCACGCGTCCGCCGCCGATCAATTCGAACCGCTCCTTGGGAAACGACGGGTCGCCGGTACTCGTGTAAGTGATCAAACCGACCGAGCCGTCGCTGTAACGGATGGTGACGTGTACGTTGTCGGCAGCGGCGATCTCCTTTGATGCGGTGCCGATGGATTCAGCGAATACCCGCGCTGGGCGGGCGTTCACGAAGCTCTGGAAGAGATCCACGAAATGACACACCTCGCCGATGATCCGCCCGCCACCAATGTTCGGGTCTTGAATCCAACTGTCGGCGGCGATCGGTCCCGCGTTGACGCGATACTGCATCACGAATGGACCTGTGCCTATGTGCCTGAGTGCTTCGTGCGCAAGTGGGGCAAAGCGGCGATTGAACCCAACTTGGACCTTCTCCCCGCAATCCGGGACGGCGTCCGCCACGAGCCGCAGTTGGGACTCATCAAGCGCAAGAGGTTTTTCGACGAAAACAAACTTCCCGGCTCGCAGGGCGGCGGCGGCGAGTCCGGCGTGGCTGTCATGTCGCGTGACGATGAGAATGGCGTTCAGGGATTTGTCTTCCAGAATTTCTTGTATATCGGTGGTCGCCTTCGCGAATCCAAACTTGCCCGCTGCCTTTTGTGCGCTGACGCCGGTCGTGGTGCATACCGTGGCGAGCGTGACCTTCTTCATCCGCTGCAAGTGTGGCAAGATGCTCGCCTGCGCGTAGTTCCCGGCGCCGATGACGCCCAACCGGATGGAGGATGGAGGATGGAGAATGGAGGATGGAGGCCGAACTTCTTCTTTGCGAGCCTCAATCCCCAATCCTCTATCCTCGTATTGAATCAACACCCCCAGGAACCGCTCCTTCCGCTTCCCGGTGATCAGGTCATACGCCTCCGTCGCCCGCGCGATGGGGAATTGGTGGGTGATGAGCGGCAGAAGATGGATCTTCTTCTGCGCGATCAGATCAAGGAAGGCGGCCATGTTTCGGTTCTCCGTCCAGCGCACGTGGCCGTACGGATAGTCCACTCCCTTCTCCTCGTATTCGGCATCATACCGGCCGGGGCCATAGGAACGCGAAAAGGTGAAACTGAGTTCCTTCTCGAAATACGGCGCGCGTGGAAGGTTCATACCGGTGACGCCGACCATGACGACACGCCCACGGTCACGGCAGAGCGCGGCGGCGAGCTCAACGGGATCGTTGCTGGCAGTGGATGCGGTGATGACGACGGCGTCCACGCCGATGTCGTTGGTCAAAGCCCGGGCTGCGGCTTCCACATCTTCTTTCCCTCGAACAGCAACGGCGTGCGCTCCACACTGGTTCGCCAGGGAGGCGGCGTCCGGGTTCACATCCACGCCCAGCACGCGCGCGCCTGCGGCTCTGAGAATCTGAACGGCGAGTTGGCCCACCAAGCCGAGTCCGATCACCGCGACGGTTTCGCCGAATTCGATCTTCGCCTGTCGCACGCCCTGCATCGCGATGGCCCCAAGCGTGGTGAACGCAGCCTGGCCGAACTCGACTCCATCAGGGAGTTTGACGCAGAGATTGCGCGGCACGCACACGATCTCAGCGTGGCTGGCGTAATCCTGGCCGGCGCAAGCGACGCGGTCGCCGGGTTTGAACTCGCCGCCGGGGACGGCGGCCTCTACAACGGTGCCGGCGCAGGAATAGCCGAGTTGCTTCCAGGTATCGAGCCGGGTTTGCACCTTCTTGACCGTGCTGACCAGTCCCTCACGCTTAACCGAGTCGAGAACCTTCTTTACCAGATCGGGTCGCGCTCGCGCTTTGCCGACGAGACTTTTCTGTGCCGTTTCGACGGTGCTGCGTTCCGTTCCAGCGCTGACGAGGGAGAAGACGTTCTGCACGAGCAAGCATCCCGGCAGCAAGGCGGGGGAGGGGACTTCGACCACACGAAGCTCCCCGGTCTTGAAGTCCTGGATGAGTTGTTTCACTTTTCGGATCGAACACACCAAAGTGTGAACTCTGAACAGTAGTTGGTGCGCTCAGATTTCAAACTTCAGCTTGCCAGAATGTCCTTCAACGCCGCCACCAGCCGGGCGTTGTTCTCCTCGGTGTGCGCGCCCACGCGAATGAACTTCTCGCCGAGGCCGCGCTTGCTCTTGCAGTCGCGCACGTAGAAACCGTGACGCTTGAGCAGTTCGTCGCGGACGTACGTCGAGTTGTGCGGGCTGAGCAGCTTGAAGAGGATGAAATTCGACCAGGTCCGGTAGGGTTTGATCTGCGGGATGGTGCAAAGGTCCCGGTAGAGCTTCTGCGTGGCGCGGATGCATTGGATGCGCGCCTTCTCGTACTCTCCGGGGTCGTTCACGACGAGTTGCATGAACCGTTCCGCCAGCGGGCTGACGTTCCAGATGGGCAACTCGCGGCGAATCTGTTCGATGCGCGCTTTGTTCGAGGTGGCCATGTAGCCGAGCCGAATCCCGCACGCGCCGAAATCTTTGCCCATGCTCCGCATCACGATCAGGTTCGGGTATTTGGCGAGGTTGGGCAGCAACGTCGGGATCTTTGTCCGTTCCTCCTCGGTAAACTCGATGAACGACTCGTCAATCAGGATCAGGTCGAAGTGTTTGCATGCGTCGAGTAATCGCAGCAGATCGGCCCGCGGGATCATCGAGCCGGTGGGGCTGTTCGGGTTCGGCAACACGACCGCATCGGCTTTCTCGGCGCGCGCGAGTGCGAGCAGGGCGTCCACTTCGAGGGCGAAGCTGTTTTCCTCCCGATACTGCAGGTAGCAGACCTGTTTGCCGCTATCGAGCATCACGTTCTCGTACTCCATGTAGGACGGGAACGGCATGATGTATTTCCGGCCACACGACTTGACGGCGATCTGGATCAACTCGGAGGCCCCGTTACCGACCGCGACATGGTCAGGACTGACTCCGCTCAATTGGTGAACGTACTGCACCTGCTTGGCCTGCATCGAGGGATAGGTCTTGACGAGGTGTTCGAGGTCGGCGCTGAGTTGGTCGAGGATGGCGCGCGTGGGGAAGTATTTGTTCGAGAGGTAACAGAAGTCCACGACGCTCCCCCAATCGCCCCCGGCCACCTCGGCCACGCTGGGCGAATGCTGACGTTGTTCCGTCCCGAATACGGAGAGGTTGACGTTCATCCCGCCGCGTAAAGTAGCAGGCAGTGTTCCCGGTGGCAAAGGATTCCGCTGCCGGCCATCCAGCCTCTTTACCTCGTACCCGGCCTTCTTGCGTCTTGAGTTGGGCCATCACCTGCCATACTCTACCGTGCGAGAAAGACATGTCGCGCCACGAAGATCCAAAGCTGACCTCCCAAGCGTCCTGGTTCGAGAACAAGCGACGCCACCGGCATCACCGGCATCGTCACAGCCGCCACAAGAAGCGGCTGCGCGGCCTGGTGAAATTCATCATGCCGACGATTGTCGTGATCCTGGCCATCGCCACCGGCTGGGCAGTGCTGAAGGTGTTCTTTTTCGACAAGCGCGCGAACCGAAAGCCCGTCGCGCGCGCGGCAGCCCCGGCAGCCCCGGCGCCGGCCCCCACAACTACGAATGCAGGAGGCCCGAACAAAACGTTTGCGGCGATGGAGGCGGAGATGTTCAGCTACCAGAGCGCGATCGTGGCAACGCGCGCCGCGAGCATGAGCAAACCTGCCACCGCATCCGTTAACGACCCCATCCTCGACCCCTCCGAGGCGGTGCGCAGCTATTCGAACCGAATGCGCGCTGACGTAAAGGCGGCGATGGAGGACGCGGTCGTTGCGGCCTCCCGCGCCGCGGCACGGACGAGTGCTTCGGGCGTTCTCGAACTCGACGCCGCAGCGGTCATCCAGAAGCTGGCACAGCGTCCTCTCGTTTCGCCCAGTGCGCCCATCGTAAGCACCAACGTGGAGGCGGCGCTCGAACAGGCCACGCGGCCCCGGACGGCGAGCGTCCAGACTCAACCGATTGATCTCGAGAAAGCGTCCGCCTCGTACACTTCGGGCTCTGCGACTCCCGCGCCAAGTCAGCGTGACAAAGCTGCCGAGGCGAGCGCGAAGTACTCGGCGGCCTCCCAAAAGTACCAGCGCGGCAACCTCGCGGGCGCGGAAGCAGATTGTCGGGAGGTGTTGACCGATGCGCCCGACATGCATCCGGCGCACAACCTTCTGGGCGAAATCCTCTCGCGAAACCAGAAATGGGAGCCGGCGATCGCGGAGTTCGAAAAGGCGATCCAGGGCGACCCGGAGAATTCCCAATACCACAACAACCTCGGCCTGGTACTCTCACAGCTAAACAAGAACGAGCGGGCGGAAGAGCACCTCGTCAAGGCTTACAAGCTCGACCCGCTAAGCCCCACGGTGTTGATGAATTGCGCGTGGCATTATCGCAAGTTGAAGCAATATCCCGAGGCGCTCAAATACATCGAGATGGTTCTGGTGGTAAGTCCCAAGCACGCGCAGGCGCGGAACAAGCGGGTGCAGACATTGCTCGACATGGCGTCGTACGATCGGGCCGAGCAACTGATCCAGGAGGAAATCGCCGAGTCGCCCCGCTCGGTCCAGCCCCGGATGATGATGGCGTTGCTGATGGTCAAACGCGGGAATGTGGACGGTGCCATCGAGTGTCTGCGCAAGGCGGAATCGTTCACCACCCGCGACCAGCTTCGCATGGTTCTCGAACGCGTCCACGACTTCGACGCGATCAAGGACACCCCCCAGTTTCGCGAGTACCTCGCCAGCCTGAAAGCCCAGTAATTCGGTCCAGGCTCGCAGTCGTGCCTGCCCGTTTCCTACCCCTGCGGGGCACGTCCAGTGCTTTTGAGACAGTGCGGGAACGCCTGGCTCACGGACACCGACGCCGCCCCAGACTGTCCGCAACACGATTGAACGGGGAGGCGTCTAAATCAGTGAGAGCCTTGATGACGACATGGACGTCAAGAACATAGAACTGTTGAAGAACCTGCCGATCTTCCGCTCGCTCAGCCTCACCAGCGTGAAGCGGCTTGCCGAAAAAGCTGTCTTTGTCGCCTGCCGCAAGGGCGACGTCGTCGTCCACGAACACGAAAGCGACGATGCCTTCTACGTCGTTGTTTCGGGGCGTCTCCAAGCGTACACCCAGCTCAAGAGCGGCGCCACGCGCGTGTTCAGCAACTACTGCAGCGGCGATTGCTTCGGCGAGAGCACGCTGCTCGAGGGCGCGACGCACTGGTACACGGTACGTTGTCTCAACGATGCCGTGCTGCTGAAGATTCTCCGGGCGGATTTCCAGGAACTGCTCGCCGCCAACCCGGAGGTGATGGTGCCGTTCAATCAGATTTACCAGGCGCGCATCCGGTCCCTCCGTGAGGAAAAGAAGCGCGCCAAGTGGAGTTCGATCTTCGCGCTCTACGGCATCCGCGCGGGCGTGGGCAAGGCGCTCTTGAGCACCAACCTCGCCGCGAGCCTGCACGCCGAACCGGGCGAGCCGGTGCTGGTGGTGGACATGAACTGCCATAACGAGTGCGTGAACCTGACCAAGTTCGAGGATCTGGTGCATTGGACGTGCGCGGACATTTCGACGCTCGTGCAGCGTCAGCCTGCCGGCTACGACATCCTGCGGATCGAACTCCAGGGCACCGAGACGGAAGCCAATCTCATCCCGTCGTTCTTCGGTTGCCTGGTGAAACGATACGATTACGTGCTCGTGGACTTACCGCATGAGTTGTCGCCGCCCGTGCAGCAGAGCTTCGAGCAATGCGACGAAGTCGTGCTCATCACGGGGAAGGAGGAGGAGAACCTGTACCGTTCCCGGTTGTTCCTGGCCGACCTCGAGCACGAAGGCATCAACGTCGCCGAGAAGGTGCGGATCATCCTCACGCGGGCGCCCGACGATTACGGCAACGGGATCAGCGCGATCGAAGACCACCTGGGTCATCGCATTCACGCTCACCTCGCCCGAATTCAGGACCGCGGTACAAGCCTGCAGGCGCGTCCATTCGTCCTCGGCAAGCCGGTGCATGAGTTCAGCCTCGTCATTACCCGGCTCGCCCGCGAAATCGGCAACGTCCGGGTCGGCTTGGCCCTGGGCAGCGGCGCGGCGCGGGGGCTGGCGCACATTGGCGTCATCAAGGTGCTGGAACAGGAAGGTATCATCGTGGACGTGGTCAGCGGCGCGAGCATGGGGGCGTTCATCGCGGCGGTGTGGGCCGCCGGCAAGAGCGGCGAGGAAATGGAAGAGATCGCCAAGCGGCTGAACACCAAGCGGGCGTTCTTCGGGCTGCTCGACTTCGCGTGGATGCGCGGGGGATTGATCAAGGGCAAACGGATCGAAGCCTTCCTTGAGTCCATCCTCGACGACAAGACATTTGGCGATACCTTCATTGATACGCGGATCGTCGCCACCGACCTCAACACCACCGAGGAGATCGTCTTCAGCGAGGGCCGACTCGTGGACGCCGTGCGCGCCAGCATCGCGATCCCGGGCGTCATCACGCCGGTGCATCGCAATGGTTGCCTGTTGATTGACGGCGGCATCAGCAGCCCGGTACCCATCGGCGTGCTCGAGCGGATGGGGGTCAGCAAGATCATCGCGGTCAACACCATCCCGCACGCCGAATTGATGCGCGAGTATCACCAGATTCACGACGAACTCGGCAGCCTGCCCAAGGAACAAAAGCCTTTGTACGACACCTTCCGTCGCAGCACCCGCTGGCATTTGAACAACAACATCATGGACATCAACATGCGGGCGATGCACGCCATGCAATCCCAGATTGCCGCCACTGCCTGCGCCACCGCTGACGTGGTGATCCGTCCGGTGATCCTTGATTCGGCGTGGTACGAATTCTACGATCCGATCAAGTACATCCGCAAAGGTGAAGAATCCGCCCGAGCAGCGTTGCCTGCGTTGAAGAAGCTGAAGGGCCGGGTGTAGCCGCGCTTGTGTGGGGCAATCAGCCGACGATGCCTTCGAGGGAGATGCCGAGCAACTTCTCGGCTTCGACGGCGAATTCCATGGGGAGTTTCTTGAACCCTTCCCGGCAGAAAGCGTTTACGATCATGCTGACCGCGTCCTGCGTGGAAATGCCACGGGAGTTGAAGTAGAAGATCTGTTCCTCTTCGACCTTGGATGTGGTCGCCTCGTGCGCGACCAGCGCAGTCGAGTTGGCAATCTCCAGGTAAGGGAAGGTGTTGGCCGAACACTGATCTCCCACCAGCATGGAGTCGCACTGTGAGACGTTTCTGGCATTGCCCGCGTTGGGGAGCATTTTCACAAGCCCCCGGTAACTGTTGCAACCGTGACCGGCCGAAATGCCCTTCGAGATGATCGTGCTGCGGGTGTTCTCGCCGATGTGGATCATCTTGGTGACGAAGTTGTAAATCCCGCCCTTGCCCTCTTTGTCCCCGGGGTACCAGTTCTGGATGGTGGAGTATTTGATCTCCGCGTTGTCCAACGCGATCAACTCGACCACGGCGGCGTGCAGTTGGTTCTCGTCCCGCATCGGGGCCGAGCAGTCCTCCAAATAGGAGACATGGGCGCCCGCCTCGGCAATGATCAGCGTGCGCTCGAACTGTCCCGTGTTCGCGGCATTGATGCGAAAGTAGGTGGTCAACTCCATCGGGCAACGGACTCCCTTGAGGATGTAGCAGAACGAGCCGTCGCTGAACACAGCCGCGTTCAAAGCGGCAAAGAAGTTGTCCGAGTACGGGACCACCGATCCCAGATACTTCTGAACCAGGTCAGGATGATTTTTGACCGCTTCGGAAAACGAGCAGAAGATGATGCCCTGGTTCGCCAGACTCTTCTGGAACGTGGCCGCAATGGATACGCTGTCCACAATGGCGTCCATGGCGACCCCGGCCAAGCGTTCCTGTTCCTTCAGCGGGCACGCCGAGCTTGGCATACATCTCGAGCAGGACGGGATCGACTTCGCTCCACCTTTTCGGCGCGTCCGTCTTGGATTTGGGCGCCGAGTAGTAGATGATCTTCTGATAATCAATCGGCGGATAATGGACGTGTGCCCAAGTCGGTTCCGACATGGTCAGCCAATGCCGGTAGGCTCGCAGCCGCCATTCCAACATGAAATCCGGTTCGCCCTTCTTCGTCGAGAGGAGGCGAATGGTTTCTTCGTTTAACCCGGGCGCAACCGAATCGTTCTCGACCGGGGTTGTGAACCCGAATTTGTATTCGGAGCCAACATGCCTCTCGATTGCTTCGTTGGCTTCCATGAGTTGTGGCCGTGGCGTTACGTTCCGTGCTCCACGGATCTGCGGTAATGTACACTAATACGACCAGCACAACGACATTAAGCGGAAGGTTATTGCGATCCCTTCTCTTCGGCCCTCAATGATCCTGAGGATGCATGACCACGGCCGCGCGTTCAATCAGTCCGCCAAACGCACGGCAAGCATCCCCGAAAGGATGAATACGAGCACCAGGATCAGGATGTAGTGATTCTCTCTGATGTACCCGGTCGCGTGCATCCCCATTGTCACGAACATGGCCTCGCGCCGGCGCGAAACTGGTTCTGAACCCCCTGCGTTGTTTCCAACGGGAGGCGGAACCTCAAGGTCAGCGCAACCATTTGCTCTTGTCGTCAATCGCTTCCTCTCCGATCTGGCTGTTGGGTTTTGAGTGTCTATCAACTCGAGGTGCCCCGGCAAGCGGCGCGAGTGAGGCTGCCTTTCTGATATGGTCCTGAATGTCACATCGAGTGGCTGACCGGAGGACACTCCTCCCCCGGCCAGCCGGTTATCCTTTGTTGCTCGCGCAGTGCTTTGTGCTCTACGCGGCTTTCCGCTGTCTGCCACCCTCGTTCTCCATGGCGTCCTTGCCCGCTTCCACGGCGGCCAGGATCTGATCTCGCTTGCCTCGAACCATTTCCTTCGCGTCGTCCATAGCTTCCCCGGCTCCATCCTTCAGCTCGCGTGTCTTCCGGGCCAACCGATCGCGAGTGTCCCTGCCCGATTGAGGCGCATAGAGCAGCGCGATTCCTGCGCCCACAAGCGCGCCAACTGCAAACGCGGCCACGATGCCGCCTACCTGATTTCTACTTTCGTCAGACATGATCTCTCTCCTGATTTGTTTGATTGTGTTCGTTTGTATGAACCAAACCAACCTGCAACGCGGCCCACATTTCCATTGCCGTTCCCATCAAGCCCGCTTCGGGTTCACGACCAGCAACACGATACCTCCCACCAGCGCGATCGCCCCGATCACCGGCGGGATAAAGTGGCTGCGTGTGGTCTCGAAGTGCATCCCGAGGAAATCAACGGGCTTTCCCGGGGTCTTGAACGTGATTCCTGAGTAGGCGAGCACCACGATGCCCAACGCGATCAGGATGACGGCTGTTATGCTTTTGGGATTCATAGATCCTCCCATTTCTTTGACTTGGTTAACAGACTTCTAAACGACCCTGCGTCCCGAGATGACCCTCACCAGCACCATGACAATGGCGATGACCAGCAGGATGTGAACAAAACCTCCCATGGTCGTACTGGTCACCAGCCCCAGCACCCACAGAACCAACAATATTACCGCTAGCGTCCACAACATATGATGTTCCTTTCGACTGCTTCGGATCCACTGCCGGCTGGTGCATCCCCACACCAGCCGACAGCGATCCATAAGCTTAGTGATTCTGCGACACGGCGACTTCGATGGTCATGTGATTGATCACGCTCTTCACGCCGTTGATGTCGTTAGCGAGTTTGCCAACGAGATCTTTCTCGGCCGCGTTCTTGGCCGTGCCACTCAACGTGACCACGCCATTGTCCGTCGTGACCCTTGTCTTGAGGGCGCTGGTCGAGCGATGGGACAACAACGATGACTTCACCTGGGCCGTGATCGAAGCGTCATCAATCGCTTCCGCCGTCGTCTTTTCGTCCGGCTTCGTCGAGGTCTTGGCGACCTCCATCTCGTTCTTGATGCCTTTGACTCCGTCCACGTCCTTGGCGTATTCGCCCGTCAGGTCCTTCTGAGCCTGGCTCGAAGCTTCGCCGCGCAGCGTCACAATGCCATCTTTGACATACACGTTGGTTTTGTGAGCGTTCACGTTGCGATGGAACAGGAGCGCGCTTTTGACCTTCATGCTGACCCACGTGTCGGAGTTCGCAGTCGGACGATCGCCGGTGATCTCGATTCGATTGTCCACACTCTTGACCCCCGGCAACGCTTCGGCGGTGTCGGCGGCCATCGGTTTATGGGTTTCATCAGCCACCGAACCCGTCAACGTGACGGCTCCGTCCTTGGAACTGATCTTGATTTTCTCGTCCTTCAGATAGGTCTTATAGACGTAGGTGTTGTTAAACGAAGACTCGATGCGTTCATCGGTCTCGGACGGGAGCGCAGGTGCGTTGGTGGCAAACACTGCCGCCGCAGCGACTGCAAGCGTCAGGGGATAGATTACTTTCATTCTCATTCTTCTTTCTGTTATTTCGTTTCTTGGTTTTTTGACTGATGGCACGCTACGTCTTTGGCTGGCTCTTCGCTATGGGGTGTAACCCTACCGTGCTTTCGCCGGCAGGTAGGGTTTTACCCCATAGACCGATTGTGGCAACCACCCGAGAGTGACACTGGATTGGTAGCTCGCCAACGAGGGACCAGGGGTCCCTCAAGGCGGCAGGGAATGGCCCAGGCTGCCTGGCCGGTGGCGCATGAATTCGAGACACGTGACAAAAGCCAGATTGATCAAACTGTCGCGACAATATGCGGCGGCGTTGCAAAGACGCCTGAAGCAAGGTCCGCGTGCAAGCGTGCTGCCGGCGGGAAGACTGGGTCGCCAGGCCATGGCCCGCGGGCTGGGCACGTTGGACCTGGCCCGGATTCACGAGAAGGCACTCGCTTCGCTGGGCGCATCCATCACCCGGGACGGGGCGATCAAGCGGGCGGAGGCTTTTTTCGTTGAGGCGATTTCACCGATTGAGCAAAATCACCGTGCCATGCGGGATGCCAACGTCCACTTGATGCAGGTGAACAAGGCGCTGCGCCGGCGCACCGGGGAATTGGTGGTTGCCAACCGGCAATTGCAGCGGGAAATCGTCCGGCGCCGGACCGCGGAAGTGGCCCTCAGGAAAAGCGAGCAACACTACAGCCGGTTGCTGGAGCAGTCGCGCCAGTTGCAGGAACAGTTGCGGCATCTGTCCCGGCAACTGCTGTTGGCCCAGGAGGAAGAACGCAAACGCATCAGCCGCGAACTGCACGATGAAATCGCCCAGACCCTGACCGGTATCAACGTCCGGCTGGCGGCGCTCAAGACCGAGGCCACGCTCAATACCAAAGGTCTCCAGCGAAAAATCGCCAGCACGCAACGGCTGGTCGAGAAGTCGGTGGACATCGTGCATCGGTTCGCGCGGGAATTGCGCCCGACGGTGTTGGACGATCTGGGGCTGATTCCCGCCCTCCATTCTTATATGCAGGAGTTTACGAAACGGACGGGCATCCTCATTCGTTTCACGGCCTTTGCCGGGGTCGAACAATTGAACAGTTCCAAGCGAACGGTGCTCTACCGGGTCGTCCAGGCAGCGCTCACCAACGCCGCTCAGCATGCGCAAGCCAACCGGGTGGCAGTGAGCCTGAAAAAGCGCCGGGAAGCGGTTCGCATGGAGATCCACGACAACGGCAACGGATTTGACGTGGAACACGTGTTGTTCGCCAAAAGGTACAAACGATTGGGGCTGCTCGGCATGCGCGAACGCGTCGAGATGGTCGGCGGCAGTTTTGCCGTCGAATCCGTACCGGGCAAAGGCACCACCATCCGGGCAGAGCTTCCTTTCAACA
>CAZOTB010000141.1:0-12761 GCA_964582645.1 uncultured Verrucomicrobiota bacterium
GACGCAAATCACCCCACTGAAGTGGGGTGTGAAGGAGAGCGCACGGTCTGAGCGTACGAGAACTTGTGAAATATCCGGGCTAGCGCTCCCTGAACGCAATCCTAACCTCAGCGCGCACCGCGTCCCTTCTTCACGCTCGGCCTTCGGGGAACGCCTACAGTGAGCTGGCCCGCTGGGGCCGATTGGGCTGGCTCAAGGGCATGAGCTTGTGGAGAAAGAGCGGGCCTGCTGGTGATCAGTACTGAGAGAATCTTAACGGATTCACCGCGTTTGGAGTCGGTATATTGCCGCACATTTTCGGTCGAGATCGACGGTGGCGCGTCCGTTCCGCACGTGGATAACCTCGCCCGTGGTCAGGTCAGCCAGTTCTCGAAACTCATCACGGGGGAACTCCAGGATGAACCGGGCCGCTTCGGGATAGTGGTTCAACACGAACAAAATCGTTTCGCCGTCCCCGCGATGCAGCACGGCGCTGCCGAGGTTGCGAGGTTGCCGGTATTCTTTTGCGCCGCCACCTTCCTTCCAGTCCACCCAATTTACTTCGGTCTCCGGTTGAATGTGGACGTGCGGCTGAGGCACATGACGGCGGATGAGCCTGGCCACATACGCGAGGCTGTCCAACCGTTCCTCCTCCGGCTTGTCTTGGGCGAGGTAGTCACGTCGGATTCCCAACTTCACCGGCGAAGGTCCACTGACCACCAGCACGCCACCACGTTTCACGAACGCTTGGCACGCTTTGATCGTTTCCGGCGACAACACCGGCGAACCCGGCAAGAAGGCAAGCCGGTAATCCTGTAGTCGCTGCGGTGCCGCGACCGTGTCCACCGCACCGGCTTGGACGCCGCATTGTTCGACCAGCCGGAACAAGCCTTCGTACTCCGCGCTGGCTTTGCCGGCTTCGATGCCGGCAATCGTGGGTTTGCCGATGTGCAGGTCGTTGTCGGCGCACGGCGCGGGATCGCCGATGCCGGTATGCTGGTGCGAGAGCAGGTCGTAAATGATCGCCACGTCGGTTTGCGGCACGAGCGCGTCCCAGTTCTGAATTTTGTCGAAGAGCAGTTCGCGGGTTTCGCGCAGGACTTCGAGGCTCGGCCGGGCGTGGCCGTGTGAACTGACCGGGGCGTCGCCCCAGCAATCCCGGTCGTGAAACATGAACCAACTGATCGCCTTGCAGCCGTGCGCCAGGGCACACCGCGCCATGAACCGCATATGATCGTCACTAACGCGCGTCGGCAACACCTTGTTCCACGTGCCGCTCATGAACTCGGCCGACCACGTGTACTGGAGACTCGCGTTCATCAGCTTCAACACCCGCGCCATGGAATGGTAGCCGGAGTAGCTCATGAACGTGCCCCGGTAGAAGTCGTAACCAACGATCCCGCCCTTGCCGACCGCTTCCTCGAATGCCGGCATGCGGGTCGGCACGCCTTCGGGCCGGTGCGGGTTGAAGTTGGTCATGAATGTGATGTCGCGCACGCCATTGGCTTCGTGCATCGCGCGCAATCGCCGGATGTACTCGCACATCACCCACGTCTTGAACTCCAGCCAGTCCACATACACCGGCAAGTCATCGCCGAGTTCCTCCGGCACACGCCGTGGTGCCGGGCAGAGCGGCCGCTTGCGCGCGGACAAGAACTGCTCCCAGTAGCCGCCGGGGCGGACGTTGACCGGGTTGTAGTCGGAGTCGAGGAAGCTGTCCTTGACGATGTAGCTGATCTCGTTGTCGAGATTCATCATCGTGATGCAGCCGCCGTTGACCTTGAGATGCGGCACAGCGATCTTGTCCACTTCCGCGAGCCACTTTTCGCACCACGCGAGGTAATCGGGATGGAGATAGGACGGCTGTGAACCTTCTTTGCGTGCGATCCAGTAGCCTTGGGTCGGCCGGTTTTGCCAATCCCAGACCATCCTGTTCGGGTCGCCGAGCACGAGCCACTTCGGGTAGCCGCCGTAGGGCATTTCGTTGCAGCAAAACGGGCCGCAGCGGAAGTTGAGGTTGAACCCGTGCTTCTCGACCAGTTCGAGGAAACGATGCAAGTTCAGTCGCGGATCGGTCTTGCCCTCGAAGTCGAGGATGCCCGCCGGGTGTTTCTTGTCCGGCGGCCCGACGAGGTGCGTGCCCCACTGGACGTAGGTGGTGACACAGCGCAGGCCGGTATCCTTGAAGCGTTCGAGGATGGTTTCCCAATAACGTGGTTCGGTGCGGAAATACTGAATCTCCGCCCCGCAGATTTCTTCTGAGACGTGTTTGCTCATGGTTCTTTTCATTCAACCGCAACCCTAAATCCCAACATCGGGCGATAGCCACAAATATCGAACGGCAGCACCGACGGCGGACATGCGGTGGGCGCGCCGGTCACGGTCGCGCGTCCCTTGAGTGGCCGCTCCAGTTCGAGTCGCATCCGGTCTTTGTCCATAAATCGCCAGCCGGTCACCCGCACGGCACCGGCGCGATCCCGGACCGCAAACAGGAACTGCTCGGGGATGTGGTTCTCGAAATGCACCCGCGTGTCCACATTGTCAAACTCCCACTCGATGACGCGGCCTTTGACCGACCGCGCGCGCCGCAAGTCGGGGCACCGGC
Source organism: uncultured Verrucomicrobiota bacterium (assembly GCA_964582645.1). Lineage (GTDB taxonomy): Bacteria > Verrucomicrobiota > Verrucomicrobiia > Palsa-1439 > CAZOTB01 > CAZOTB01. The sequence goes on from CAZOTB010000141.1 coordinate 2,585, forward strand.
ATTTCACGTCCCGGCCGTAAACTGCGCCGAGCCCGGCGTCGGCCATTCGTCGCCGATGGTCAGGTTGGCTTGGGAATCGTTGTGAATGCCGTCGGACAACGCGAGGTCGAGCGTGGAAATGATTTCCACGGCCGGCATCGTGCGCGCCAAATGCCGTTGCGTTTCGCGCATGAGTTCCCAGTATTCGTGCACGGGCCGGTCATGCGGTTCGCTTATGCACCGGTTTAACCCGGTTATTTCACAAGTTCTCGTACGCTCAGACCGTGCGCTCTCATTCACACCCCACTTCAGTGGGGTGATTTGCGTCGCGAGGCGGGATCGAACCGCTTCCGCGGTTTTCCTCACCGGGTCGAAACCGCTGAAGCGGTTCGCGGTGTCTTGTAGCGGCTGACCACCCCACGGAAGTGGGGTGTGAATGAGAATTGGGAGACAACGTGCGGCCTGATTGTGAAATATCCGGGTTAATTGCGCCGTGATGACGGGCAAGCGCGGCTGGCGCAGACTGCGGCGCAGATCGCCGACCATTTGCCGGAAACGCCGTGAGTACTGACGGTGCTCGGTCGGGCCGGTATCGGATTCGCCCTGATACCACAGCATGCCCCGGCAATTTCCGCCGGCATCGCGGATAAACGCGAGCATGTTCTCAAACAAACGCCATTCTCAGCGCGCACCCACCGCACGATGGGCGATCCTCCCAGCACCGTGGGAATCAACCCGATTGGATACCCCAGTACGCTGCGCAATCGCCGGCCAAACGCCAGAAACGGCGACTGCGAACCATTCGCGCCTTCCCGGTTGGCCGGGCACTTGGTGTCGGTGGAATCCGTGCCGGTTCTGTGGGAGAATCTGCCAGTTCTGCGTCCCCGCCTCGATCAACACGCCAGTCGGTTTATTGCTCATGGATTTCCCAGCGCCGCGCCGTTGGTCGCGATGACGTTCTTGTACCAGTGCGCCGAATCTTTCAAGGTGCGTTTCTAGGGCAGGTAGTCCACGTGGATCAGGCCGAAGCGTTGTTTGAAGCCTTCGCCCCATTCAAAATTGTCCAAGATGGACCAATGGAAGCAGCCGCGCACGTCCACGCGAAGGCGATGGCGCGGCCGAGTTCGCGCAGGTAACGGGTGGTGAAATCAATGCGCGCCGGGTCGTCGAGGCGACCGTCGAGCGCGACCCAGTCGGTGTTGGCGAGTCCGTTCTCGGTAATATAGACGGGCCGGCCGTAGCGTTCGTGGAAAAACCGCGGCCCCCCAGTACAGGCTCGACGGCGTGACCGGCCAGTGGAACGCGGTCAGCCCGATGCCGATCGGCAACGGCACGGGTTCGGGTTTCTCGTCCCGACCGGCTCGGACCAACTCGCCGCTGTAGATGTTCGTGCCGGAGAAATCGACCGGCGTGCTGATGATCTTCATGTCGTTTTCGCCGATGCCGGGGTGCGCATGCCGCAAGAGGTCACCGTGGTTGCCCACACCAACTTTCCGCTGACCCCGACCAACCACGTGCCGGTGACCTGGCTTGGTTTCGACACGACCACCCTGCTCCACACCGCACTCGCAACCCTCGACCAGCAACTCGCCGGACGCCAACCACGGCCGCTCACCTGGGTGGATGCCGTCTTCGATTTCGAGCGAGCGCGGCAGGCCTGACTGATTCCGTTCCCCGCGCTGTGTTCTCCGTGACTGAAACTCTGCGCTCCTCTACGACCTCCATGGTTCAAATCAACGGTTGCCGGTGTTCCTTCCTTCTTGATTGTCCACCGGTACTGTGACACAAGACGCAGCCTGATTTCAGATTCTTGGCTCTCATGAAAACGAATCCCATCCGCACTTTTACTGGCAATTCCCTTTCGCAAATCGCCTTCCCGCTGGGCGGCATCGGCACGGGCACGGTGTCGCTCGGCGGTCGCGGCAACCTGCAAGACTGGGAGATTTTCAACCGACCCAACAAAGGCGGCAAGCTCGATCAGACCCTCTTCGCCCTGCGCGCGGAGCCCAAGGGAAGCAAGGCGGTCACCAAGGTGCTCGAACGCCAATACCTCCCGCCGTTCACGGGCGGAGGCGGGTTTGCGCCGTACCTGCTCGCAGGGTTGCCGCGATTCCGCGAGGTGATGTTTCGCGGAGAGTATCCGTTCGCGTGGGTCGAGTTCCAGGACGACGCGATGCCGGTGAAGGTGTCGCTCGAAGCGTTCAATCCGTTCATCCCGATGAACGTCGAGGACAGTTCGATCCCGGGCGCGGTCTTCCGTTACACGATCACCAACACGCAGAAGGTGCCGGTCTCGGTTTCGCTCCTCGCCACCATGAAGAACCCCATCGGCCTGTACCCGATGGACTCGAAGAACAAGATCGAGGAAACGTGGAACGCGTACCGCGAGAGCGACGGACTGCGCGGGATCGTCTTCAGCGCGCCCGGGTTGCCGTGGAACGACGTCAACAACGGCACCGCGACGCTCACGACCGATTGGGAGGACACCGACGCTCAGACGCGGTTGTATCACGGCGGGTGGTGGGACGCATCGCACATCCTCTGGGATGAGTTCGAGCAGACCGGGCGGATCACGCCACAGATCGAGGCGCGTCACGGCGAGCCGTTGCCTGAGGCCCGCGAGAAGCGAAAAAACGAGACGGCTGCGATCTGTTTGCGCGCGAAGCTCGCGCCGGGGGAGGAACACACCTTCACCGTCTTCATTCACTGGCATTTCCCCCACACGAAACTCTGGCACGGGGACGACGCCGCGTTGGCGCGGACGTACGTTGCCAATCAGTTCGAGGATGCCTGGGATGCCGCGCGCTACACGAGGCGCAACCTGTCCCGCCTTGATGCCGAGACTCGTCGCTGGCACACGACGCTGTTCGAGTCCACGCTGCCGCCCGAGGTGCTGGATGCCGTCTCCAGCCAGATGTCCATCATTCGCACCAACACCGTCCTGCGGCTCTCCGACGGCAACATCTACGCGTGGGAGGGATGCAGCGACGACCACGGCTGTTGCGCGGGCAACTGCACGCACGTCTGGAACTACGAACAGGCGCTGGCGTTCCTGTTTCCGTCGCTCGAACGCACCATGCGCCGGATTGATTTCGGTCCGAACATGAAAGCCAACGGGCTGATGTCGTTCCGTTGCGATGCGCCATCGGGCGTGGTCAACTGCGGCCACTGGACGTTCCATCCCTGCGTGGACGGTCAGATGGGCAACGTGATGCAGGCCTACCGGGACTGGCAGCTTTCGGGCGACGATTCGTTCCTGCGCGAGATCTGGCCGAACGTGAAGAAGGCGCTCGAATACGCCTGGGCCGAACCCAACGGCTGGGACCCGAACAAAGACGGCGTGATGGAAGGTTGCCAGCACAACACCTACGACATCGAGTTCTACGGTCCGAACGGGATGCTCACCACGATCTATCTCGGTGCGCTCCGTGCCGCGGAGGAGATGGCGCGGTACCTTGGCGAGGAGGACAAGGCGAAAGAATACCGCACGGTCTATGACAAGGGACGCAAGCGTGTCGAAAAGGAGCTTTGGAACGGCGAGTACTTCACCCAGAACGTGGAAGTGATGAAAGGACTCGAAGTGCCCGAAAAGTTGCGCAGCCCGGAATCGTCCTGCGGCTCGGCGTGCGACTGCAAACCTTCCCGGGGCGCTGTAGCTGCGAGCGAAAGCAAGCGGCCACTCGCGGACGCTCGCGGCTACCAGGGCCGCAAGTCCGGCATCATTCCCAAGTACCAGTACGGCGAGGGCTGTCTGTCCGATCAGTTGCTCGGTCAATGGGAGGCGCACGTCTGTGGTCTCGGTCACATTCTCGATCCGCAGAAAGTCCGCAAGACGACGGCGTCCATCTACCGGCACAACTTCCGCGACCCGATCGGAGACTTTCACAATGTGCAGCGCGTCTATGCGCTCCAGGACGAAGCCGGGCTGCTGCTTTGTTCCTGGCCGAAGGGCAATCGTCCGGCGTTGCCGTTCGTGTACAGCGACGAAGTCTGGACCGGCATCGAGTACCAGGTGGCGGCGCATTTGATTTATGAAGGCCAGGTCGAGGAAGGCCTGCGCGTCGTGCAAGCCGTGCGCGCCCGACACGACGGCGTCCGCCGCAATCCGTGGAATGAGTTCGAGTGCGGCCACCATTACGCGCGTGCGTTGTCGAGTTGGTCGTTGGTGCCGGCACTGAGCGGTGTCCGCTACAGCGCGGTCGAGCAATCGCTTACATTTGACCCGAAACTTCCCACACCGTTTCGTTGTGTGGTGGCGCTGGGTACCGCATGGGGGCTGCTCACAGTCGAGAAGGACGAAGCGAAGCTGGAAGTGCGGTACGGCGAGGTCACGCTGAGAGCATTCGGCGACCGGCAGTGGAAACAGCCGCGCACACTGCGAGCCGGTGACTCGCTGTAGAATCCATCTGACGGCGTCGGAATTCGGCTGGCAGTCCGCAGGGTTGCCAGCCCTGCACTCGCATCAACACCAGAATTGCAGGGCGTGAAGTCCGCAGGGTTTCACGCCGCAGTTGGAGTCTTGAAGTACGCCTTGTCGAGCACGGTGCTCGTGCTGGTCACATCCGCTGCGACCCAGTGCGTGGCGTAGGCGCGACGCCAGCGATCCGATTCGTTGCGGTGAGAGGTATGCAACGTCTCGCTGTGATGAAACACCACGCCGCCTTTGCGCACGATGGCCAGCGATTCCCGCTTCAGATCAATGAGATGCGGCGGCGGCGCTTGATTGTGCGGCTCGCCGGGCACAGGTTCGTGGGGAATGATCCCTTCCTTGTGCGAGCCGTCAATGTACCGCAGACAGCCGTTCTCCGCGTCCACGTCGTCGAGCGCGATCCACGCGGTGATGACATGGTCGGCGGGCTTACAGAGGAAATAGGCGTTGTCCTGGTGATACGGCTTGGCGGAGCCGAACCGGGGCGGCTTCATGAAAATCTGGTCGGTGCAGAGCAACGGTTCGACGCCCATCAGCTCGCGCAACACCGCGACCAGACGCGAATCGGTGACGAACGCGCGGAACTCCGCAGACTTGTGGAAAGGGTGGTCAATCTTCCGCGGAGCGACCTTGCCGTCGGCAGAGTGGTCCACCTGATATGGCCCCTTTGCTTGTTTGACCTCTTCCTGGCTGATCTGCAACGCGAGCGCGGCGATTCTCTCCGCCTCGTCACGGCTGAACACGTCGTGGACAACGACCCATCCCTTTTGCCGGTACTGTTTGATTGCGTCCTGACTTAACATCGTGTGCTCCCTTCTGCTCGTGAATTACAGGGCACTGTGGTACCACGCTGGAGCACCGGTTCGCAAGCTCAACCATTTGCGCCGACGAATGACGAAATCACAACTTGGGTGCGCACCTATGGCTTGGTTTTGTTGAACCCGGCGACCGATCCCTGTCCCTGGCGTGCGTAATCCTCCGCTTCGGTCAGGATGCCCGCCCAGCCGGTGGCGTTGTTGAAGATGATAGGTCGTTGACTTGAATCAACACCCCCCGGGACCGCGGCGATATCCTCCTGATCGGTGCATGCGGTAGCTCATTACAATCAGAGAAAGGTCAAGCCATGAATCCGATGTCCGCCCGTTTGGTCGCTGTCGCGCTTCTGCTTCTGCTGCAGATCGCCCTGCCGGTCGGAGCAGCAGCGAACTCAACTCAATCCCCTGCCTCCCACAAGACCGGCGATGCCTGTGTGGATTGCCATCGCACACTTTCGCCCGCGCTGGTGATGGAGTGGGAGCGCTCGCGGCACGCAGAAATGGGAATCGGCTGCGGGGATTGTCATGGAGCGAAGAAGGAAGAGGCGGACGCCTGGCTGCACGAAGGCAACTACGTCTCCGCGTTGGTGACGCCGAAGGACTGCGCCCAGTGTCACGACCAGGAGTACAAAGAATTTGCGCGCAGTCATCACGCGCGCGCCGGGGAGATCCTTGCCAGCCTCGACAACGTGCTCGCTGAGAAAGCCGCGGGAATGCCCGACAACAAGGGTGATGCCATCAATGGTTGCTGGCAATGCCACGGTGCAATCGTGAAGTTCAAGCGCGATGAGAAAGGCGAGGTCGTGCGCGCAGGCAAGGAGAACAAACCTGTCATTGATCCCGCAACCTGGCCCAACAGTGGCATGGGCCGGCTCAACCCCGACGGATCGAAGGGCGCGTGTCACGCGTGTCATTCGCGTCACTCGTTCGAAGCCAAGATGGCGCGCGCGCCCGAGAACTGCGGGAAATGCCACATGGGGCCGGACCATCCGCAGATCGAGATTTTCAACGAGTCGAAACACGGCATCGCCTTCGCGGCCAACCGGGACCGCATGGCGCTCGACAAGGAGGGTGATTGGGTGCTGGGCAAGGATTACTCCGCCGCGCCAACGTGCGCGTCGTGCCACATCAGCAGTTACATGACGCCGAAGGGCGTCGCCGTCGGCAACTCGCACGATGTCGGCGAGCGGATCAGTTGGACGTTGCGGCCCGAGATCAGCGTCAAACAAAATCTTGTCATCTACGAAGACGGCTTCAAGGAGGATTATCCCGAGACGCGCGCGCTGCCGAAGATCGGCGAGACGGTCAAGACGATAGAGAAGGAGGTCAAGGAGGAGAAACTCGTCAGCAAGACCGTCGAACGCAAGGTGGCGGGCACGGTGACATGGCAGGATCGTCGCGGGAAGATGAAGGGAGCATGCCTGAATTGCCACAACGACACCTACGTGGACAACTTCTATGTACAGTACGACACACTGGTGGATCTTTATAACAACAAGTTCGCCAAACCGGCCAAGGCGATCATGGACGAGTTGATCGCCGACGGCGTGCTCAAGAAGAACGCGCCATTCGAGCACAAGCTTCAGTGGACGTACTACGAGTTGTGGCACCACGAAGGCCGACGCGCCCGGCACGGTGCCAGCATGATGGGGCCCGACTACACGCACTGGCATGGCATGTACGAAGTGGCAAAGCATTTTTACACCAAGTTCATTCCCGAGATCATCGAGACCGTGACGGAGGTGAAGCCCGAGTTGAAGCCGAAGTGGGAGAAGAAGGTCGCAGAATTGTTGGCCCGGGATGAGAACGTCTGGCGCATCGGCCTCAAGCCGGAGGAAGCCGAGGCGTTGCGCAAGGAGTATAAAGAACGCTACAACCAGTGACGTGCACGCCCACTCTGCATTTGGGTCGCGAGCGGCAGGCCAGTCAGTACACACCTCCCACCGCCCCCCGCAGTCTTGTAACGCGGGCCCGAGCCGATACACTCGGCGGCGAACTCGATGCATCTCGTTCACCGATTCTCGGTCGTTGCCGGACTCGTCGAAGCGCTGCGCAAAGACTTGCAGGCGCGCGAGTGGGCCGATCGTCTCCCCAGCGAGCGCGAGCTCTGCGAACGCCTTCAGGTCAGCCGCCCGACGCTGCGCAAGGCGCTCACTGTCCTGGCACAGGAGGGTTGGATTCGCCCTCAACGCGGACTCGGTTGGCGGGTCGGTCACGCGAAGGTGCGACGCGTCTCGACGCAGCGCGCCAAGTCGGTGGGCATCCTCTGTTTCGTGCCCCTCGATGAGGCCTCCGGGTTCACACTGTACTCGATTGACAAACTCCAAACCCACCTCCACAACGCCGGGCTGATCGCACAGGTTCACGCAGGCACGCAATACGCCTCGCAGAACTTCAAGCAGGCGCTCGAAAGATTGCTCCGCAGCGCGCCCGCAGATGCATGGCTGCTGGTGGGTTCGCCCCCCGACATCGTGGACTGGTTTGGCAATCGCGGTCTGCCGGTGTTTTCCACGCTCACCACGCGACCGACCACCGATCATCCGTCACTGAGCGTGGACATGGAGGCCGTGTACCGTCACGCCGCAGGCAAGCTGGTCGGGTACGGCCACCGCCGGCTGGCGTTGGTCTTGCCGCGACCGGTTTCCGCCTTGCGACATGCCAGCCCGGAATCGGATCCCGCGGGCGAGGCGGTGCTCAGTTGGAAGCAGGCGGTAGCTCCCTATGTGGGCACGCCGGGGTTCGCGGCGCGCATTGTCTGGCATACGCGGAGCCGGGAATCCATCCAGCAGTTGCTGCGAAACCTGTTCACCGCTGCGGACCCACCGACCGGGTTGATCGTCCTGCGTCCCCAACACTCCCTGGCAGCGGTCACCTGCCTGATCGCCGCCGGCATCCACTTGCCGCAAGATGTCTCCCTCATCGGGATCGGCTACGAACCGTTCTTCGACCATGTCTGCCCCTCGATTGCGCACTACGCGCTCGACCGCAAAGCCTACGTACGCAAGCTTTGCCGGCTGGTGCTCCCGTGGGCGAAGTCGGGTTTCTGGAAACCGCAGGAAAGCGGACTGATGATGGAGTTCCACGACGGCGAAAGTCTGGCTGAGGCGCGCTGACTGAGCGTCGAACCGGAGGCGTTGTCAAGATTGTTGACCAGTGGTCTGCGCTTCTCAACCGCCCGCCAAATCGGCTATTTTTCACGCTCGGAGGCACGTATGCAGAGCGTCAAGGATTTGAGTTGGCGAAGGGTCTGGTCGGGATGCGGGATCGCATTGTGTTGCCTGTGGTTCGGCAGCAGCGCGCACGCATTCACGACCAACAACTGGACAAATACTCTCGGCGGCACTTGGGAAACCGCCGCCAACTGGTCGCAGGGCAGTGTTCCCGACTTCGACGACTTCGTGCGGTTCACGAATGCCGGCACCTACACCGTCACTGTCGGCAATTCCGCGGCGGATACCGTTCCGAACTCATTCACCAACACGCAGATTGACATCGGCCGCGCCTCAGGCCACCAGACTCTGACGTTCAATTACACCAATGCGATAGACTTCGTCCTTACCACCAACTCTTCCGGCGCCACACCTTTGCGAATTGGAGATGGCACCGTCAACTGGGATGCACCCAATGCGACGCTGACCCTTAGTCGGATTCTATCCATGAACCCGGCGGGATTCGGCAGCAACGCCACCCTCAACATCTTCTCGGGTCGCGTGAACGCCGTCCAACCCAGCATCGGTGTCAGCCCGGGCTCCATGAGTGTCATTAACATCTACACGGGCGGCGTATTCGCGTTCACCAGCAGCGACGTGCGTTTCGGCTTCAGCAATGGCGTCGGGCAGGTCAACGTCATCGGCGGCACATTCGTATGGAGCAACAGTGCCTTCCTCGGCATCAACCAGAGCAGCACGGGTCGCATCGTGATGACCAGCGGTCTGCTTCAAATCCCTCAGGGCGCGATGGAAATCGGTTCGGGCGAAGGACAATCGGCCCAGCGCGGTTACGGGCAGGTCATCGTGTCCAACGGCACGGTGGATGCCCGATCGCCCATCCGGATCGGCGCCGGGCCTCGCGCCCATGGCGAGTTCTTCCTGTTCGGAGGAACCGTCACCAATGTCAGCAGCGGTATCGTATTGGTCGGGAGCGGCAGATCAACAGGCCTGGCGGACAAAGGCTATGCTACGGGGACAGTGGTGATCGCCGGTGGGACGTGGGTGCATGACGGTACGGCCTGGCTGCTGGGCGCTGAAACCGGCAGCGTGGGTGTTGTCCACCTGAGCAATGGCCTGCTCCGGGTGGGCGGGGCTGTCGGTGGCCGTCGCATTGATGTCGGCGAGGCCGTTTCGACCATCGGAGATTTCAACGTCGCGGGCGGCACCATGCTCTTGAACACGAACAGCTACATTGCGCTGGGCCTTGGCAGCAACAGTGTGGGTACTCTGCGCGTCACAGCCGGCACCGTGACCGCCCATGCCGCCACCAGCACCAACGTCGCCTCGATCATCGTCGGCTCGAATGCCTTCGCCAGCGGGCGGGCGATTCTCGAAGGCGGGTTGGTGCAGCTCAAGACCATCCACGTCGGCGCCAGCGGCATCCTCAGCAACCGCACGGGTGGTGTGTTGCAGTTCGTCGGCGTGGACCACGTCCTGGGCACGGGTGACAAGATCGTGGATGGAGGCACGCTGTCGTACCGCAACTATTCCGCTCTCACCGTCTCTGTGGCGACAGCGAAATTCAACCTCGTCAGCGGAAGCGGGCTGCAGCTCGATTCCTCCACCAACGCGAACATCGCCGGCACCTATACGCTCACCGACGCCGCGAGCAGCTTCAAGGAGTTGTCGCTGGCCGGCACCAATCCGAAATGGAACAGCGACGCGCTACAGATCACCGCGGGCACGAGGTTGCACGTCACCAACGCCACCGGCGCGCGCGTCGCCAGCACGGTCACCAACAGCGG
>CAZOTB010000141.1:12861-16376 GCA_964582645.1 uncultured Verrucomicrobiota bacterium
ATCACGGGACGCGACGTGGGGACGAATGGGTTCGGTTACCTGGACAACTACTGGTACGGCGAGTTGACGCTCGGCTCCGCATCCGACCACGTCTATTTCGGCACCGGCGACGGCGCATCGAGCAATGCGCTGTACGTGTTCTTCCTCGACATGCCCGGCTTGAGCGACGCCGCCAAGCTATCAGCCGCCACGAACAACCTCCACACGCTGACGCCCAACATCAACGTCTATTACGCTGTCTCGAACCTCGTCGCCGCCAACTCCTATCTCAACGACCTGATCTACCCGCTCGGCGGCGGCGGTTTCCTCATCCCCGCGACGGTGCCCGAGCCGTCGGCGATGACGCTCCTCGTGCTGGCGACTTGTGCTATGCTGTTGCGTAGGTCCAAGCGCCCATGAAGCGAGTCAGAATCACAATTCCCGATTCACGATTCACGATTCACGGTGCCTTCACCTTGATCGAGTTGCTTGTCGTCGTCGCCATCATCTCGATCCTCGCGGCGATGCTGTTGCCCGTTCTGCAGAATGCCAAGGAACAGGCCCGGATCGTGAAATGCCTTAGCAATCTCAAGCAAATTGGCTCGCTCGCAATCATGTACGCTGACGACAATGACGGGCGTGTTGTCGGTTCTACGTCAGCGATGGGTTCGCAGATCGTAGCAGTACCCTTCCCTGCGTTGCGGTGGATGGACGTGATCTTCGAGTATGGTGGAAAACAGTTCGACTTGATCGAGTGCCCCTCGCAACGCACGGTTCGCAGCACGTCATATCCTCCCGCCGCTCCCTACCCGAAGCGTAAGTATTGGCCCGGCTATGCCATGAACAGCCAAGCCACGCGCAATGGTGGGGGAGGCCAAGGCATTCTTCTCTCGCAGGTAAAGAATCCGGCGGCCAAAGTCTGGTTCGCAGACTGCGCATTTGGACTCGTGGGCACGCAGCCCGTTCAGGAGGACACGTTCTGTGCAATCCTGTGCAAGTTCGCAACCAACGCAAGCAACTTTCGGCCAATCTCCCGTCGTCATCGCGGAGGAAGCAACATCGTATTTTTCGATGGCCATGCGGAATGGAAGAACTATTTCAAGGTGATGGCCTACAACAACAATGCGCCACCGCAAACCGACCCGGGTGTTTTCGGCTCATACAACGGGATCGCAGGAGAGGTGTACTGGGGAAGCTACCGCTACCAGTGGGATCCTGACGAAGATAACAACACAGGGACACCGTGAGAATGTGGACCAGCCGTGAACTCAATGCCTTTCCTATTTTGAGTCCAGCCTGTATTCAAGGCATGTGCATACCTTGAGGCTGGTGCGAACAGAATCAACCCCGATACGATCGCATTTCCGAGTTGCCCTGCGTGTGCTCCGCAGTTAGAAACGAGTAAGCCTTTACAGCACCTTTACTGGAGGAAGTATTAACGACGAGTAACAATCACTAAACATGATTCCGCGCGGCTTCAGCCACTGTCCAAGTCAAAACGGGAAAGTTTGCGAGAAAGGACACCGCTGCAAGCACGCCCCGACAAGGGGCGTGCCGAAAGTGTTCCTTTCTAGTCATTCCCGTGCCTGACTGGGGTGCAAGTAAGTGCGCCCCGTTTAATTGGCGAGGAGCAGCCGAGTGGCGGGAACGATATATGTCGTCGGCACGATCAGGTGGAACTCGGAGGTATAGTGAAGCGGAGGCGTTGTGTGAATCCCGAGCCATCGAAGCGCACATTCATGCCGTGGAACGTCTTACTGGATACCGGGTGCGACTGATTCGATGCGAGTTCCCGGCTCCTGAATCCCTCCTCAGCCCAAGGCGCCGCGAGACTGAAACCGTAGCCAAGGTGATGGCTTTTGTGGAGGCGCACTTGGGAGAACAGCTGACGACGCGACTCGTAGCTCGCCAGGCGGGACTCAGCGTGCCGCAGTTCTGCTGGGTGTTCAAGAAGGCGACTGGCGGCTCATTCAAGCAATGGACGTGTCGCGCGCGTGTGGAGAAAGCGAAAGGGCTTTTGGTTGATGCTTCCCGGCCAGTGAAAGAGGTAGCTCTCGAATGTGGTTTCCAGTCTCCACGCCATTTCTTCCGCATCTTCCGCCGTTATGCTGGATGCACAGCCTTGGAGTATCGCCAGAGATTACGTCACCAGAATCAGAATCTAGGTCACCTCGTTTGACTCGCCCGCCGACTCGCCCCCGCCGTAGTTTGCCCGCATCGAAGACGGAGTGGAAAGGAGACGCGCATGACGAAAAATTGGATCGCGATGGCAGTGGCGGCATTGGGACTCGCCTGCCTCAGCGGACATATCTGGGGTTGTGACATTTCAGGTTTCACGGCAAGCACAACCAATTCACGGATCAATGTTTCTTGGAGCTACGCAGGGGGTGATTGCACGAATCAAACCATGCATCTTAGCGCGGACAACGGATGGGACCCGCATTACGCCGACGTTCCTGTCACGAATGGTTTTTACCAGTTTGTAGGCATGCGAGGGGGGACGGGGGCTACTATTCAGTATATTGGGGACTTGAGACTCCGGAAAACTGGGGGGCCGATGTGTATGTGAGCGGACCGAGCTTGACGAATGCTTGGTGGACGGGAACCGTGGACGCACCGACCCTGCATCTGCAATACGATCAGTATCGCGTCGAGTACGATGACGCCGAGGTATTCGGCCCCGGCTTCTCTATGTCTGGATTCCCTTGGCCGGGGGGCAATGAAGTGCAATTCGAGCCGGGGGATTGGTATGATCAGTTCAGCGGGATGCCTCCCGCGCCGCTTCCAATGCCGGATGGCGGCCACTATTTGCATGACGTTTTTAGTTCTAATCGCGGCTACGAGTACACGTGGGGATTCAATGTAGACGGCGGGAACTTTGGCCAGATTGGAGATTTTCCGGGATCTTCGTCCACGAACACGCCGGAGAAACTGATTGGCCATTGGAAATTCAATGCGGGGGCCGGAACAAATGCAGTTGATTCCACAACTAACCATCTCGACGGTGTGCTGTTGGGAGTTCCGTTGCCAACATGGACGAGCGGCGTATTCTCCAACGCGCTGTCATTCGATGGCTCGCAGAATCGCGTTTCGGTATCAAATACGACGGTGCTGACCCCGCAAAATGCGTTCACGATAATGACTTGGATCAAGCCCAGCGCGATCAGCAAAGTTTTCCCTGTTGCGAAGTGGGGCACGAACGGAGTGAGCGGAAGCTATCGCTTGGGACTTACGTCAACCAATGTTCAGTTCCAAGTATATCTGAATGGCAGTTTGGCTACGCTAGCTGGGACGAAAGCACTATCGCTGACAAACTGGCACCACATAGCAGGAATCTATACAGGAACCAATCTCAGACTGTACATAGATGGTGAATTGGATAGCAGTCTATCGCACACGGGCACCGTTGACCTCGTCAGTACACCGCTAATTATGGGGGGAGTTAACGGTAGCTTGGACGAGGTGCGACTTTTCAACTTTGTGTAGAGCTTCAAGTTTTCTGCTGAGATTCGGGGGGACGGATTTTCATGTTGTCG
>CAZOTB010000142.1:0-16267 GCA_964582645.1 uncultured Verrucomicrobiota bacterium
GCCCGATTTTTCTCAGGCAGCCTCCCGCCGCGGGAGGCTACCTGAGCAGTTACGTGGGATGAAGTAATCGTTCACTCCGCGCGGCCCGAGCCGGCAGTCTTCGAGGTGGAACGTGTCGGTGAAGGGAATTCCCGCCCCCAAGCCAGCCACGGGAATAAAGCTGCCCAGCACCAACGCGCCGGCCAGCAGCAGTGTGGTTTTCTTTGCATTCATGATGTCATTTTCCTTTCTCATTGCTTTCTTGCGAAGCGTTTCCGTTCCGCAAGCCGCCCGCCGGAAGAAATCCTCCCGGCTACCAAGGCATGAGCAACTCATTGCACTTCGCACCATCCGCCGTCTCGTGAGAGAAACAACGTGCACAATTCTTACAATTTGGTAATGAATGCAGGGCGAGCACGGAATGAATCGCTTCTCCACCAGCGCACTTCGGCTTCTGACAATGGTGTGCTTCCTCGCGTTGACCTCCCCCGTCCTCGCCGCCGCACCGGATGAAGAGGAGGAGGAAGAAGACGAACGCGCCGCTCCATCCGTTCGCGACAGCGCGCTGCCTCGGGAGAAGGGCGAATGGCAGATCAGCCTCTCTTCGGTCTATGAAAACGACGACGACGAACAGACCGTGGAACTCATCCTGGGCATCGAGTACGGATTGACCGAACGGCTCGAACTGAGTTGCGAGCAACCCTACCTGTTCGTCGTGCCCGAAGGCAACGAACAGGATGTAAACGGCTTCGGCGACTTCACTCTCGGCGGCAAATTTCTCTGGCTCACCATGGGGCGCGCAGCGCTCTCGACCTCGCTCGACGTTACGTTCCCCACCGGCGATCACAACAAGAGCGAGGAACTCAGCGATAACCGCTTTGAGTTCGAACCGATGCTTCTCCTGGATGTGGGCTTGGATCCCATCGAATTCTTCGTCGGCGCCGGCGGCGAATTCAACGAAGACCACAGTTCGTTTGTGTACGAGGTGACGGCGACGTACGAGATCGTGGAGGATTGGGAACTGACGCTGGGCGTCGAGGGCAACGTCAGCGATCAGCACGACGAGGTGATACTCATTCCCGAGTTCGCCTTTCCCATCTGGGAGGACGTTGAGGGCGCGATCGAGTTCCCCGTGGGCTTGACCAAGGCCAGCCCGGACTGGGGCATCACGTTCGAGATTGCCTGGGATTTCGAGTGGCCCCGCCCTCGGTAACTTCAACGGACGGGACTCCATCCGCCCTCCCCGTGGAGGATGGGACAGGCGAATGGAGTCCGCGCATCCAGACTACGTCCCGGCAGCCAATCACGGTGCCGCCGTGGTGAACGGGACTTCGGTGATGGTTTTGTTTCCGCTGGTCTCGGTCGCAATCACCTCGACCTTGTAGCTCCTGCCGGGTCGGAGGAACTCCGGTGGGACCGTCAGGCTGGTGGCCGTGGCCGGCAGGTCCGCGCTGACCGCCAGTTCGGGTTGGCCTTCCTCGTCCAGTTCGACCACGACGTGGTAGCCGGTAATCACGCTGTCGGGCGGATTGGGATCGGCCACGAGGTTCCACCGGACCACCACCGGCCCGGTCGTGTCCACGACTTCGTCTTCCTCGGGCGAGGTGATCACGGGGGCGGCGGGCATCGTGTGCGTCAGCGTCGCCGTACCCACCAGATCGTCTCCCTCGACCGTTTTGCCACGAATCGTGTACTCTCCCGCCGGGAACAGGGCCAGGAGCTCGTCGCGCGGCAGTTCGTCGAAGGACGGCTCTTCGCTCTCGCTGAATATCTCCGTCAGTCCGATCAGCTTCGCGTTTCCGCCGACCTTGATGTCCACCATCTTCTTCCCGTCCGGGCTGGTGATGGTGACTTTCTGCCAGCCATCGCCGTCGAAGAAGAACTGAAGGCCCAGATCCCCGTCCGTGGCGTTTTCCTCGAAGAAGATATGGGCTTCATCGAACTCGATCTCTTCCTTCGCGGCGCGAACCACGACCGCTGAGACGGAAACGACCGCGACCACAACCACTGCCAATAGAATGCGTTTCATTGCATTGCTCCTTTCTGATCGCGCCCGCAGCCCGTCGCGAAAACTCTCCCGACTATGAAGGCCGGGCGCGTTTGCTTTTCGTCGGCAACGTACGCAGCGGCATCGAGGATGGGTAACGGAATATCCTTACATTCAGGTAAGGCTGGAGGGACTGGTGCGCGGGGTATCCGGCGCATCCGCGGCCGGGAACGAAAGGCGGAACGTCGCCCCGCCGTGTTCGTTGGAATCGAACTCGATGCGTCCGCCGTGCAGACGAACCACCTCACTGACGATGGACAGACCAAGACCACTTCCTTTGTACGGCGCGGCGGGATGACGGGCGAACCGTTCGAACAGGTGATACCGAAATGCTGGATCAATGCCGGGGCCAGAGTCGGAAACTGCCAGCGCCGAAGTCCCATCCCGGCACGTCGTGGTGACCGTCAGCCTGCCGCCTTGCGGGGACCACTTTGCTGCGTTGTCGAGCAGGTTCATCACCGCCTCCAGTAGCAGAGTCTCGTCGCCATGCACGGGGCAGGAGTTGGCCAAGTTGACCTGAAGTTGAATCTCTTTGGATTCCACGACGGGCTGATACACGTCCACGACACGACGGACGACGGGATTCAAGTCTGTGGCCTTGAAATCCTCGCGCAGGTGTTCGACCTCCATGCGGGAGAGCAGCAGGAGTTGCTCGGTCATGCGGGTGAGGTGTTGAACTTCCTCGAGAATGCTCACCAATGCCTGCTCATGCTCTTCCTTGGTTCGGGCCTGCGCCAGCGAAAGCTCCGCCGTGGCGCGCATGGCCGTGAGCGGGGTGCGGAGTTGATGGGAAGCCGCGCTGCTGAATCGCGAGATGCGATCAATGGCGTCCTGGTATCGGTCGAAGGAATTGTTGAGCGCCTCGGCGATCTCGAGCAATTCTCCCGGCGGCAAGTGCCGGGTGCGAATGCGTTTCCCCAGCTTTCCCTGGGCGATCAGGCTCGCCGCATTGGCCACCGAACGAAGCGGACTCAACAGCATCCGCGACAAGCGCCACAGCATGAATCCGAGGATGGCGAGCGCGAGCACCTCGACGAGGAGCAGGAGGAGCATCTCGCCGATCTGTTCGTGGAAGACGACGTGTCCCTGCTTGATCTCGTACGCCTGATATGCGAGCCAGACTCCGAGGCGGATGACGGCGGTGACGATGATCACCGCGAGCATGTAGCGGAAGACGAGAGCACGGAGGGTGCGCTTCATTCGGGCGCGCCCATTCTAAATCCGACCCCTCGGACGGTCTGGATCAGGTGCGTCGCGTACGGTTTGTCCACTTTGTCCCGCAGACGCGACATCTGCACGTCCACGACGTTGTCAATCGGTGTGACCCGGGAGTTGTACTTCCACACGTCGCGCGACAGCATCGAACGAGTGACGACCTGCCCCCGGCGTTCGAGGAGATAACGTAAGAGGTCCAACTCGCGCGGGCTGAGGTCGAGTCGTTGGCCCGCGCGCGTGGCGGTGCGCGTGGCGACGTCCAATTCCAGGTCCTCGCAGCGGAGGACAGGTTGACGACCGAGTTCGACGCGACGTTCCAGGGCGCGGAGGCGTGCCAGGAGTTCCGACAGCGAGAATGGTTTGACCAGGTAATCATCGGCGCCGGCATCCAACCCGGCAATGCGATCCTTGACGGCGTCCCGGGCCGTCAGGATCAGCACGGGTACATGTGGACTCTTGATGCGAATGCGGCGCAACACTTCCATCCCGTCCACGTCCGGCAGGCCGAGGTCGAGGACAACGATGTCCACATGCTCCCCTTCAAAGCGGTCGATCGCATCGGTCGCGGTACCGCATCGGAAGACGAGGAATCCCTGCTCCCGCAGGCTCGCCGAGACGGAATGGGCGACCTTGGGATCATCCTCGACGACGAGGATCTGAAGCGGTTCGGTGGCCATTACCTGTACCATCGGCCTATATCACACTGGCTGAAATGATTCGATCCTTACAGGAATGTAAGTTTCCGTGGTTGGCTGGGCGAACTGAATGTGGTAAGAAGGACGAGAGAACGAAGGAGCCACTATGAAACCATTACGCACCGTGGTATTGGCGCTGGTTTGCGGCTGCATCCTCGGAGTCACTGCGACCCTGGCTGGCGCGGAGAAGGACATCCCCATATCCAAGGTGCCGAAGAAGGTGTTGGCCGCCGCCGAGAAAGCCGTGCCCGGCATCAAGTTCACCGAGGCAGAGTGGAAGAAGACCAGCAAAGGGATTGTCTATGAAGTCGAAGGCACCGCCGACGGAAAGAAGTACGAGATCAACGTCACCGAGGAAGGCAAAGTCCTCCGCGTCAAACAGGAGGGTAAGGATAGGAAGGGCCAAGACAAGGACGGCAAGGACGATCCCGAGGACGACGACTGAGGTCCGACTCGCATCGGGCGACGCGACGCGAACATGCCCCTCAAGGTCCGAACGAAGCGCTTGTTGATTGTGGCGGTGGCTGTCTTCACCTGTCTGCTGATGGGAGGGCTTGCGTTCGTCTTCTACTTCATGCATGCGGTGTACGAGACGGAGAATCCTCTTGCGGCAACGGATGTCCCCGAAGCCGTGCGGGCGAGTTTCGCCAAACAATTCCCGACCGCCGCCGAAGTGATGTGGGAGATCGAGGACGGTTTGTTCGAGGCGGAATTTGTGTGGCAAGGGCAGGACAACGTCGAGGCGCACTACTCGCCGGACGGTACCTGGAAGAAAACCGTGTCGCCGATTCGGTTCTCGGCGTTGCCCGAGAAAGCGCAAAGTTATCTGAAGTCCCAGGACGGGTACGAAATCATGGAAGAGGAACGGATCGAGTTGCCGGACTCACCTCCGACCTATGAAGCCAAGCTCGCCAACAAGCTGATTGAATGGAACTGTCTGTTCGACGTTGAAGGGAATCTCATTTCGAAAACGCGTGACGGCCCCGTGCTGGAATAGCCGTGGCAGAAACCGGGCCGTAGGCGGTCCCGATCCCGTCACTTCATTGTCTTGATGAACTCGTCGGCCTGAGCAATCGAGGCGTTCATGTCCTTGATCAGCCGGGCAATCTCGTCCTGGATGTTGGTGGCCTCCCCCTTCAGCGACGCGATGGCCTGCGCGTTGAGATTGTGTTTCAGGTACAGCACGTGATCGCGCAGCTTCACCAGCACCGGCGCCATGCTCTCCTCGGCCTTTTTGAGGGCGGTGTGGAGTTCGTCGTACTTCGCGCGCGTCAAACGAAGCTGCTCCCGGCTGCTGTCGCGAAGTGACTCGGTGGAGATTTGTTTGATCTCCGCCTCCCATTCCGTGAACAAATCGCGTGCGACGGTCTCCACGTCTTTGATCCGTTCGCGGACCGCCTTGGCGCGCGACTCGGAGTCGTCGTAGTCGGACTTTAGCTTGTCGTAGATGCGTCCCAGGTCGCCGCCGTTGAAAGCATAGAGCTCCTTCAATCGCGTGAGCGCGTCCTTGAACTGTTCGCTGGCGGCTTGCTGGTCGTCGCGCGCCCTGGCGACTTCCTTCTTCAGGAGGTCGCGCTTATAGACGCCGAACTTCTCCATCGTCGAGTAATAGGTGCTGCGGCAACTGGCGCCGCAGAGCGGAACGGCCAGCGCAAGTGTCAGCGCCAGAATCTGGCATTGGCGTTTCACTTCAAACTCACTTCGTGTCCCAGCCTCGACGACTCATAGATTGCATCGAGGATCTTCTGCACGGCCAACGATTCTTCGGGCGCGACGAGGGGTTGCTTTCCGTCGAGCACACACTCCGCAAAATGATGCAGCCTCTCCTCGGGGTAGGGGAGGGTGGGAATGACCGGGTTGATGACCTCGTATGCATCGCGTCCGGCTTCGAGGTCGCCGATTCCCTTGTTGGGTCGGCACACTTTGGCGGGGAAACCGCCCGCGCCGCCTTCGGTGCCGAGCAAGTCCACGCCATGGCTCGGCTCGACGACGTGCGCCGCCCATGAGACCTCCAAGTGCAACGATTTGCCGCCCTTGAGCTTGATGTGCGCGATCGCGTAATCATCCACGTCGAACACCGCATTCTTATCAATCTCGCTCTTGCCCCAGCCGCCTTCGCCCAATCCACGCGGACCAAACCGGGCGTGGGTCGAACCGAGCACGGCTACCGGCTCGAAGTTGCCCATCAGGTACAGAGCCAGATCGAGGAAATGCACGCCGATGTCGAGCAACGCACCGCCGCCGGAGAACTTCTTCTGTGTGAACCACGAACCGATCCGCGGGATACCGAACCGACGGATGTACCACGCGCGACCGTGATAGACCTCGCCGATCACACCGCGATCAATCAGGAGCTTCAGCGTTTGCGCGTCGCGCGTGAAGCGCCAGTTCTGTCCCACCATGAATACCCGGCCCTCTTTCTTCGCCGTGGCGATCACGTCGGCGGCCTCGGTGGCGTTCATGGCCATCGGTTTTTCGAGATGAACATGCTTGCCGGCCTTAAGCGCCTCGATGGACACGGGCGCGTGCAGGTAATTGGGCAACGCAATGCTGACCGCGTCAATGTCTTCTCGCGCCAGAAGTTGCTTGTAGTCCTCGTACGCGGCCCCGACCCGATGGGCGGCCTTGGCTTGTTCGCGCCGCTGCGGGCTCGTCTCCGCGATGGCGACCAATTCTGCGCGCGGGCAGCTTGTCACCGCGGCCATGTGATGGCAGCCAATCGCCCCCGCGCCGATGACTCCGAATCGTAGCTGTTTTGTCATGAGGTTCCTTTGCTTCCGCAAATCTTAACAAGCTGAAGCGTGAACTCCAAACGAGAGCGAATTGAGGCTTGCGTTCGGAGTTCAAGCTGCAGCTTGTTGCATCCTTTTTACTTATGGAGACTTTCGTCCACGACATGCTTTGAGCGAATGGGACTGAGCGGCATCTTGATGTTCGGCGCTGCGAGCGAGTAGGGGCTGCCGGTCCGCGGCGCAACCCACCGGACCCCATTGGCGAGGACGCGCTGCACATTCGCGTCGTGATAGATCGGAAACGTCTCGTGGCCGGGACGAAAGTAGAAGACGCGTCCCTTGCCGCGTGTCCAACAACAGCCCGACCGAAACACATCGCCTCCCTCGAACCAACTGATGAACACCAGTTCGTCGGGGGTCGGGATGTCGAACAACTCGCCGTACATCTCCGTATGCTTCAACTCGAAGTATTCGCCCAGTCCG
Organism: uncultured Verrucomicrobiota bacterium; assembly: GCA_964582645.1. GTDB lineage: Bacteria > Verrucomicrobiota > Verrucomicrobiia > Palsa-1439 > CAZOTB01 > CAZOTB01. The sequence goes on from CAZOTB010000142.1 coordinate 7,152, forward strand.
TCGGCGATGGGGTGGCCGGGATTCACGCACCAGATTCGCTCCAGTTCCGCCGCCTCGCGCCATTTCAGGCCGCAGCCGGTGCCCATCAGCTTCTTGAAGATTTTCGAGTAGTGGCCGGAATGCAGCACCACGATTCCCATTCCTTCGAGCACCCGGCGATGGACTTTGTCCACGATGTCGTCGCTGACGTCCTTGTGGGCACAATGACCCCACCAGGTCAGCACGTCGGTCTTGGCGAGCACGTCGTCGGTGAGCCCGTGCTGGGGTTCGTCGAGCGTGGCGGTGCGGATGGAAACTTCTCCGCCAAGGGACTTCGTTAATCCGTCGGCGATGGTGGCGTGAATGCCCTTGGGGTAGATGGACGCGACGAGCCTGTTCGATTTCTCGTGACGAAATTCATTCCAGACGGTGACGCGGATTGCGGTTGTTGACACGCGCAGAGGCTATGACAGCCGGCGCGCATTCTGCAAGCGGAACTTCGTGCCGCGGCGCTCCCGCACTCAAAGCGTGTGGATCAAGCTTTGAACTTTCCGCGCCGAACCGTTGGACTTGCCGAGCACTTTGCGCAGATCGGAGACGACCTGCCGGCAGCGCTTGGGAGTCACGATGAGGTTGTGCACCTCTTTGGCGTCCTTGACGGCGATGAGATGGGTCTGGTCGGGATGCGACTCCAGGTAGGCGATGACGGGTCGCAGTCCTTTGAATCCAACCAACGTGTCCTGTGAATGAAGATGATTGCTCATGCGCCCTGATTGAGCAGGGTGTATTCCATTGAGAATGCGCTGGGTTTCCGCTTGGAGCAGGGTCGGAACTGGCTATCTTACGGCAGGATGCGCGCGGCAATTCTTACCGGACTGTGCTGCGGAATCATCCTCGCGCAAGGCGGATGTTGCAGCTCAATCAAAGGGCTGTATCCGCCCGGGGCGGATGATACCGCGAAAACCGTGTATGTTGTCAGTCACGGCTGGCATACCGGTATCGCCGTGGATCGTGCCGACATCCCCCGTGGCGTGTGGCCCGAGAACAATCTCTTCCCCACCGCCCGCTGGCTCGAAGTGGGCTGGGGGGACGAAGATTTTTATCAAGCCGACGATCCCACGTTGTGGGTGACCTGCAAAGCCGCGCTCTGGCCGACGTCGAGCGCGTTGCACGTCGCCGGCTTCCACGAACCGTTGCGCTCCGCATTTCCCGAGAACGAAATCATCGCAGTGAAACTGTCCGAGCGCGGGTTCAAAAAGCTCTGCCGGTACATCGAGCGAAGTTATCGGAGGAACAAACAAGGCGAGACCATTCCGCTCAACCCCAGCCTCTACGGGGATGGACGTTTCTATCGCGCGAACGGCAAGTTTTATCTGCCCAAGACATGCAACACGTGGACGGCTCGCGCGTTGCGAGCTGCCGGCTGTCCGATCACGCCGGTATACGCAATGACAGCCGGCAACATGATGTCGCAGACGAAGAAATTCGGCGAGGTCGTTGAGCAACCCTGAACGCTCGTCTGGCTTGCGTTCGGAGTACAAGCTTCAGCTTGCTGCTCTGGTGCAGCAGTCCGGACAAGCTGAAGCTTGTACTCCAAACGCTGGCGCCGGAAACGAGGCCAGAGGAGGCGCCCTACCGGTACAGATGCGTCGGCACCAACACGTGCGGGCGCAGGAACAGCGAACGCCCGATCACGGCGTGGAGGCGCGCGATCAGTTCGTCCACGCTGAAGGGCTTGGTCAGATAATCATCCGCACCCAACGCGAACAACTGCATCTTATCGGTTGTCGCGCTGTGACCGGAGATGACGATGATCGGCGTGGCGCTGAGTTCCCGGGTGTCGCGCACCATCCGGCAAATCTTCGTCCCGGACAACTTCGGCAGTGATACGTCGAGAATGATCGCGCTCGGTTTGGATTTAAAAATCCTGTTGATCGCATCGAGCCCGTCCTTGCTCCAGTGGGTCCGGTAGCCGAGCCCCCGCAACGCATCGGCCACGTTGCGCGCGATCGCCTCATCATCCTCCGCGATGACAATCTGGGGCTGCGCCCTCGGCGTTGACCTCGATTTCATTGGGGTTTTTTAAGCAGACGGGGTACCACCCCGCAGGCGCGAACACACGGCGACCTCGGCTCACAAGTGTGGCAATTCGCGTTGACCTCCCTCGTATTCGCCTCTTGTCCGCGTTCCTTGCTGTGATATAAGTCTCGCCCGTGAATCGAGTCGGCATTGGATATGACGTGCATCCGCTGGTCGCGGGACGACGGCTCGTCCTCGGCGGAGTCGAGATTCCGCATACGAAAGGGCTCGCGGGCCATTCGGACGCGGATGCGTTGTGCCATGCCATCGCGGACGCGTTGTACGGCGCGCTTGGGGTGGGGGACATCGGCCAGCATTTCCCGAACACCGACAAGGCGAACAAGGACCGCAGCAGTCTGGAGTTTCTGCGTCACGCGCGCGACCTGGCGAAGTCGAAGCGGGCCACGGTCGTGAACGTGGATGCTACCGTGATCGCGCAGGAGCCAAAGTTGATGCCGCACATGGCGAAGATGAAAGCCGCCGTCGCCCAAGCCCTCGGCGTGAATGCCGATCAAATCGGTATCAAAGCAACCACCAACGAACACCTCGGCTTCATTGGCCGGGGGGAGGGGATCGCTGCGATGGCGGTGGCATCAGTCGCCTTCGGCAATTGAAAATCCGAAATCCGAAACAAGCACGGAATCCAGAAATGCAGAAATATGAAATGATCGTTTCGTCCCGGGCAATTTGCACATTTCGACTTGCTCCATTCGGATTTGTTTCGGATTTCGGATTTCGGATTTTCTGTAAGAACCATGTCTCTTCAATTCTTTAATACTCTGACTCGGTCGAAAGAGGAGTTCGTTCCGCTGAGTCCTCCACAAGTCCGGCTCTACACGTGCGGGCCGACCGTCTATAACTTCGCCCATATTGGCAATTTCCGGACGTTCGTGTTCGAGGACCTGCTTCGACGCTACCTGGAGTACCGGGGCTACCGGGTCACGCACGTGATGAACATCACCGACGTCGAGGACAAGATCATCCGGTCAGTCCGCGAGACGGGGGAGACGCTCCCGCAGTTGACCTCGCGTTACACGCAGGCGTTTCTCGATGACCTCAAGACACTGAACTGCAAGCCCGCCCATCATCTACCGCGTGCCACCGAATGCGTCGCCGAAATCATCGCGCTGATCGGGACGTTGATGGACAAGGGCGTGGCATACCGGGCCGATGATGGCTCGGTCTATTTCTCGATCAAGAAGTTTCCGCAGTACGGCAAGCTCGCCCGGCTGAAGATGGAAGAACTCAAGCTCGGCGCGCGGGTCAGTCACGACGAGTACGCGAAGGAATCGCTTTCCGATTTCGCGTTGTGGAAAGCGTGGAACGAAAAGGACGGCGACGTGGCCTGGGACAGTCCGTGGGGCAGGGGACGCCCCGGCTGGCACATCGAGTGTAGCGCGATGAGCATGAAGCTGCTCGGCGAGAGTTTCGATCTGCACTGCGGCGGCGAGGATTTGATTTTCCCGCATCACGAAGATGAAATCGCGCAGAGCGAGGCGGCCACCGGCAAGCCGTTCGTGAAATACTGGCTGCACAGCGCGCACTTGATGGTGAATGGCGAAAAGATGTCGAAATCAGCCGGTAACTTCTACACGTTGCGCGATCTGCTGACGAAGGGTTGGACGGGCAGGGAAGTGCGGTACGCGCTGGCGAGCGTTCATTACCGGCTGCCGTTGAATTTCACGATGGATGGACTTGAAGGCGCACGGAGTTCGTTGGGGCGCATTGATGAGTTGAGGCTGAAACTCAAGGAGCTTACCTCCACTGTTGCACCCACCGAAGGTGGGGCGGACGTGGATCGCGCAGTCAAAGGCTTTGAAGAGGCTCTCGACGATGATCTGAATATCGCGGCAGCGCTCGGCGTGTTGTTCGAGTTTGTTCGCGACACCAACAAGCGTCTCGACTCGCGGAGCGTTTCTCCGCAAGAGGCCGCGGCGATGCTCGGTGCGTGGGAACGATTTGACAGCGTGTTAGGGGTCGGTCCCGCGACGGCAGCGGAAGTTCCTCTTGAAATCCAGCGTCTCGTCGAGGAACGCCAGGGTGCGCGCAAGTCCAAGAACTTCAAACGCGCCGACGAAATCCGCGCAGAGTTGACGCGACTTGGCTGGGTGCTTGAAGACACCGCCCAAGGCGCACGGGTCAAACGAGGGTAGGGGAGGGCAGGGAATTGGTCCTTCTCACAGCAGGAATGCGGCTTGTCGGAGCCGGGAGCATCGGGATGGCAATCCTCAACATGACCCTGTTGTTGATTCATTTGCTCACCGCGCAAGCTGCCGTCGAGGCGGGGGACCGCTGGATCACCTACGCACTGTTGGCGGGGCAGGTCGCGGTGGCGCTGATTGGCGGAGGATTACTGCGCATGTACCGGAGCGCGTGGATCGCCTTCTGGCCGGTCGGGATCATATCGTTGTTCCTGGCAGTGACCTGGCGCATTGGGCGTTCGTCACCAAAAATGTCGAGATGGAAGCCATTCCGTTCTTCATCGCGACGGCGCACGGGCTCTGGTTTCTTGCCTCGGGCATCTGCATGCTGCTCCCCAAATCGCGCATGTATTACTTCAACGAGCCGGACCAGGTCTGGATGCACAAAAAGGTGTTCCGCAAACAGGAAGACTCGGTCACCTCGGTCAGCGGCCGTCCGCGCAAGCCGGTCGGGATTACAATCATGGGATGTGTGGCGAATGTGTTCGCCGTGCTCGTGTTTGTGTACGCGATGTCCCAACTGGCCGGCGCGGATGGGGAAGGAGAGGAGGCAACCGAGCCGTTATCCGAAATCTGGGTGGCGGCGTTACTCGTATTCGCCGTGGCGGTGGTTGTCGTGAGTGTGGGGTTGTTTCGAACGAAACGATGGAGTTGGTACGGCGGACTGGCGTGCGGCGCGGTCGCAATCCTGGGTGGGGCAGCGTTGGCGGTGCGCGGAATGCACACGGCGCAGGCGGGCGCGCTGGTTGGGACGCCGATGTTATGGATGTGTGTGTTGTGGTGCGGCTCGGGCGTCCTGTACCTGTTGCTGCCCAAAGTACGCAGCGCCTTTTTCTCGCGTGGACGGCGGCGTTACTGAACCGTTCCCTCCATTGCAAATGACGGATTGTTCTGCATAATTAGGAGTGCATGGTAGGATTTCTCATCAAAAAAATCATCGGCACGAGGAACCAGCGCGAGATCAAGAAGATGCGGCCGGTCGTCGAGCGCATCAACGCCATCGAACGGGAGCTGCAGCAGCTCACGGACGAACAGTTGCGGGCCAAGACCGATGAGTACAAGGCGCGGCTTGCCGGCAAGACACCGCAGGAACAGAAGCTACTCCTCGATGAGCTTCTCCCGGACGCGTTCGCCGTGGTGAAGAACGCCTGCCGCCGGTTGTGTGGACGCGAGATTACGGTGCGCGGTCGTCTCAACAAATGGGATATGGTGCCGTTCGACGTGCAGTTGATTGGCGGTATCTCGCTGCACCGCGGCAACATTTCGGAAATGGCGACGGGCGAGGGCAAGACGCTCGTCGCTACGTTGCCGGTGTATCTGAACGCGTTGACAGGGCGCGGCGTGCACGTGGTCACGGTAAACGATTACCTGGCCGCCCGCGACAGCGAGTGGATGGGGGAGGTGTACCGATTTCTCGGGCTCACGGTGGGCTGCATTCAGCACGATCAGCCGCCGGCATTGCGTCGGCAACAGTACGCCTGCGACGTTACCTACGGCACGAACAGCGAGTTTGGCTTCGACTACCTCCGCGACAACGGCATGGCGACGACCGTCGAGCAGCAGGTGCAGCGCGGGCATTATTTCGCCATCGTGGACGAGGTGGATAGCATCCTGATTGACGAAGCGCGCACGCCCTTGATCATCAGCGGCCCGGCGACGGTCACCAACTCGCACAAGTATGACAAGTACAAGCCCGCCGTCGCCGAACTTGTGCGCAATCAATCGCTGCTGTGCAACCGCCTTGTATCCGAGGCGAAGGCGAAGCTGTTCAGCCAGAACGGCGAGACGAACCCCGATGGCGAACCGCAGTTGACGGAAGACGAAGGCTCACTGGCCGAGGGACGCCGGATGCTCTACAAGGTCAAGCTCGGCATGCCGAAAAATCCGCAGCTCATGAAGCTGATGGAGAACCCCGAAGTCATCCGCATGGTGGACAAGGCGGAGCTCGAGTTGATGAACGACACGCGCAAGGAGGACCTCCACAACCTCAAGGAGGAGCTGTTCTTTACGATCGACGAGAAGGGGCACGAAACCGACTTGACGGAGAAGGGGAGAACCTTCCTCGACCCCAACGATCCGAACTCGTATGTGTTGCCGGCATTGAACGATGAGTACGCGCAGATTGATCAGCGCACCGATCTGACCGACCAACAAAAGCTCGAGGCGAAACGGAAGCTGGCCGAGGACTTCGACGAGAAGAGCCAGAAGATCCACAGCATCGGCCAGTTGCTCCGGGCGTATTGCTTGTACGACAAGGACGTCGAGTACGTCGTGCAGGACAACAAGGTCATCATCGTGGACGAATTCACGGGACGCTTGATGCCCGGGCGACGTTGGAGCGATGGCTTGCACCAGGCGGTCGAGGCCAAGGAGGGCGTCACGATCGAAGGGGAGACGCAGACCCTCGCCACGATCACGATTCAGAATTATTTCCGCCTCTATGAGAAGCTGGCGGGCATGACCGGCACCGCCGAGACGGAGGCGAATGAGTTCAAAGACATCTACAAACTCGACGTGATCGTGATCCCGACAAATCGTCCGTGCATTCGGAAGGACGAGAACGATGTCGTGTACAAGACGAGACGCGAGAAATTCAAAGCGGTCGTCGATGAGATCAAGGAACGCCACAGTCGCGGACAGCCGATGCTCGTCGGCACCGTGTCGGTGGATGCGTCGGAGCTGCTGAGCCGCATGCTCAAGCGCGAAGGAATCGCACACGCGGTATTGAATGCCAAGAACCACGAGCGCGAGGCGGAGATTGTCGCCGGGGCAGGTCAGAAGGGCGCGGTGACGATTGCCACCAACATGGCCGGTCGCGGCACCGACATCAAACTCGGTCCAGGTGTGCAAGATCTCGGCGGGTTGCACGTGATCGGGACGGAGCGACACGAAGCGCGGCGGATCGACCGCCAGTTGCGCGGACGTTGCGCGCGCCAGGGCGATCCCGGCTCGTCACGGTTCTACATTTCGCTCGAAGATGATCTGATGCGTCTCTTCGGCTCCGGCCGAATTGCCAGCATCATGGAGAAGGTCGGCATGGAGGAGGGGCAGGACCTGCAGCACCCGCTCTTGAACCGATCCATCGAGACGGCGCAGAAACGGGTCGAGTCCCACAACTACAACATCCGCAAACACACGTTGCAGTACGACGACGTGATGAACAAACAGCGCGAGGTCATTTATGGCTTCCGCAACGAAACACTCCGCACGGACAACCCTCGCCAGATGTTGTTCGACATCATCGGCGAGGTCGTTGAAGACCGGGTGATGCAGGCGATGGAGCAGGGGAAAGGTGGTGAGCCGGACTGGAACGGGCTTGTGAACTGGCTGAACCTCACTTTCCCTGTTGGCCTCAACAGGTCGCAGTTGGAGGCCGCTGGCTCGCCCGAAGCGACGGCCAAGTTCATTCTGGAGCGAATCGAGAATTCCTACAAGGCGAAGGAGTCATTCGAAGACCCGAACGCGCTCCGCATGATCGAGCGGTACGTGATCCTGAGCGCCGTAGATCGGTTGTGGCAGGAGCACTTGTACAATATGGATAGCTTGCGAACCGGCATCCATCTGCGAGCACACGGCCAGCGGGATCCGCTCGTGGAATACAAGACGGAGGCGTTCAAGCTGTTTGAGGAAATGATGGACAACATCAAGGCCGAAATCGTCGGCAACGTCTTTAGGTCGGCGTCCAGCGTCCAGGCATTCGAGCGGTTCTTGACCAACCTGCCGTTGCGTTTTTCCAGTCCCGACGAAAGTTCCATCGGTGGTGCGTTTCGGCCGCCGGCCCAGCAGGCAGCTCCTCAGCCTCAACAACCTCCCGCAACTTCAGGCGCAGGTTCAAACATCGTTGACGATGCGCTGAAGGCTGCGTCTGCAACCCCAATCCGTCGGCAGACACCGAAAGTGGGTCGCAACGATCCGTGTCCTTGTCGCGCGAAGGATCCGTCCGGCAAGCCCAAGAAATACAAGAATTGTTGCGGTCGGTTCCAGAACTGAGTTGACCACACGAGTGGCACCTGCTGGTCGTCAAGCATAGTGTTTCCGCGCTTTTACGCGCATTCCAGATTCTTCGCACAATATATGTTGTATCCTATATCTGCGGCGAAATACCAAGGGATTTGCACGTCGGCTGGTGGACTTGGGCGGACATCGGGAATCACATGACGATTGGAATGGCGCTCCCGGCGTGAGTTGAACACGCGACCTTCGGTTTAGGAAACCGCTGCTCTATCCAACTGAGCTACGGGAGCACGATATTTGACTTATGTCACCTTTTGCGGTGCAGGTCAAACTTGCCAGTTTTCCAACTCGAAGTCAGGTCTGGGAAACTCGACGCGGATGACACCGTTCTCCGGATGGCTCGCCACCTCGACCCCTGCTCTGTGCTCCTGAACAAAGAAACCGAAGTGCGCACCCGGTTGGAGGCCGAGTTGCTCGGCCGGGAAGGACAACTCAATGATGTCACCGACACTGAACTGAACGGCCTCGGCAGCATGATCGAAGTGCAGTCCGCCGTCTGATGAACGCGAGACGGATACCTTTGCGCTGGCTGTCGCCGGTTCGATCTCGATGAGATGGTATTGGGAGCCGACGACGTGAATTCGAAATCTCACATCGGCCCTGTTGGCCTTCGGCTCAAAATCAAGGCGTAGATGCAGGTGCGATAAATTGAAGCCGAAATAGATCGCCCGCAGCGTTCGATCACCACGATACATGGTAGTCAGGTTCTTGCCGACCTCGTACACTCCCGCCTCGTACCATTCAAAGAAGGAAGTCACGCGACCGTCCAGTGCAGGCTGAAATAGACCTTTCGGGTGAGTGTAATGGAGCCGAATCCCCGCCTGCCGGATTCGTTTCTTGAGA
>CAZOTB010000143.1:0-16197 GCA_964582645.1 uncultured Verrucomicrobiota bacterium
GTCACGGTCGTGGTGCTGATCGCCCTCGCGTGCATCGTGGGAACGATTCTCCCGCAGGGCACGGACGTGGAGGCGTTTCTGCGCAAGAATCCCGGGGCGGCAGTGCGGATGGAGTGGTTCGGGAAGCTGGGGCTGACGCATGTCTTCTACTCATGGTGGTTCATCGGACTGCTCTGTGTGCTGGCCGCGACCGTGGCAACGTGCAGCACGCGACGGTTTGTGACTCTGCGCCACACGACCGGCTTCGCGCAACGGCGGGCGTTCGGCTCGATGATCACGCATATCAGCATCCTCCTCATCCTGACCGGCGGCGTCGTACGCGGCATCTGGGGCGAGAAGGGGCACCTCGAGTTTCGCGAAGGACAGACACGCGCCGAGTTCCAAGTCGAGAAGGGAAAACAACCGCTGCCGTTCGCGCTTCACCTCGCCGATTTTCAGATCGAGACCTACGCCGACAAGGAGCAACCGGGTGAACAACCGATCAGCCGACTGTTGGTGGAATGGGCCGACCGGAAGCAGACCGAACAGTTGCAGACCACCGTGGGTGTCGAGCAAACCTTTGCGGGCGAATTCAAGATCAAAGTGCTGCGATACGTGGCTGATTTCACCGTGGACATGCAAACACGTGAGGTGACGAGTCGCTCGGCTCAGCCGAACAATCCCGCGCTTCTGGTGGAAGTGGTCGGACCGAACTACAAAAACACTCGCTGGTTGTTCGCGAAATTCCCCGATTTCGGCGCGCACGGGACGGACGGAGCACCGCAGAGTCCGTTGCGGATGATCTATCAAACTGCAGCCACGGCGAACGCGAACCCGGAGGTGGCTGGCCCGATCAAGAGTTTCAAGAGCACCGTCAATGTGATCGAGGGCGAGCAGGTTGTGCAGACGAAGCAGGTCGAGGTCAACAGCCCGTTCCGTTACAAGGGCTACACCTTCTATCAATCGGGTTACAACCCCCGCGATCTCTCGTGGACGTCGCTGCAGGTCGTACGCGACCCCGGCGTGCCGGTGGTCTATGCCGGATTCGCCATGATGATCCCGGGACTGTTTGTTGTGTTTTATCTGAATCCATGGATGGAACAACGGAAAGTGCCCAAGTGCCCAAGTGCCCAAGTGCCCAAGCACTCAGCTACTCATGCGCTTGTGCACTTAGACACTTAGAAACTTGGACACTTAGACACTTCGGTACTGAATATCATGACATTCTTCGTCGCAGGCCTGAGCTACAAAACGACGCCGATCGAGTTGCGCGAACAACTCGCCATCGCGCCGTCCAAACTCCGCTGTTACGGCTGCCGGCTCAAGATCGGCGGGGAGCTCTCCGAGGTGGTGCTGCTCTCCACCTGCAACCGGGTGGAGGTGTACGGCACGACCCATCGGCTCAACGGCAAGATTGATTCGTTGTTCCGACATCTCACCACCAGCCGTGTGGATTTCCGTCCATTGATGTACGTCCATGAGAATGCCGACGCGGCGCGGCACCTGTTCCGCGTCACGAGCGGCCTGGACTCGATGGTTCTCGGCGAAACGGAGATCACGGGACAGATCAAACAAGCGTACGACGCCGCACGCGATGCCGGGCTGACGGGCGGAGTCCTGAACCGCGCGTTCCAGAAAGCGATCCAGACCGCGAAAGAAATCCGCACCCGCACCCAGATTGGCCGGGGGGCGACCTCCGTGGGCAGCGTCGCGGTCGAGTTGGCGGAGAAAATCTTCGGCGGCAAACTCGCACAGAAAACAACCATCATCATCGGCGCCGGCAAGATGGGCGAGACGTGCATCCGGCATCTTGCCAAGAAGGGCGCGACGTCGGTGCTCGTGTCGAATCGCAGCTTTGAGCGCGCCCAATCGCTGGCGGCCGAATTCGGCGGCCGGGCGATCCGGTTCGATGAATGTCTCCAGGCCATGGTCGGCGCCGACATTGTGGTCAGTTCGACGGGTTGTCCCAAGACGATCCTCCACAAGCCCGACATCGAAGCGCTGATGCGCGCCCGGCAGAATCGCCCGTTGTTCCTGATTGATATCGCGGTGCCGCGCGACGTGGATCCCGACGTCGAGAAACTCGACAACGTTTATCTCTACAACATTGACCATCTCGAAAGCATCGTGCGCGATAACGTCCGCTCGCGCGAACAGGAGCTATCCGTGTGCAACGCCATCATCGAGCAGAAGACCGCTGCGTTGATGGAGAAACTCAACTCGGTCCCGGAGAAACGCCATGACTCCACTGTTCAACCTCAGCCTGGCTGGATACTTTACGGCGCTACTGCTTGCCGCAGCTAACCTGTTCGCGAAGCAACCGCGCAAGCTGGCGTTCGCCGCGACAACACTGCTCTCGGCGGGACTGGTCGCGCAGACGGGCTACATCATTCTTCGCTGGATCGCCGCAGGACGGGCGCCATTCAGCAACATGTTCGAGTCGCTGGTGCTGTTTGCGTGGGCGATCGTGGCTGTCTATCTGAGGCTGCAGGTGCGGCTGCGTCTGCCATGGCTCGCGGCGGCGACGGCGTTGCTGGCACTGCTCTCGCTGGCCTATGCGAGCAGTTTCGAGTCGGACATCAAACCGCTGATGCCCGCGCTGCGGAGCAACTGGCTGGCGGTGCACGTGTTCACCTGTTTCCTCGGGTACGGTGCGTTCGCCGTGGCGTTCGCGTCGAGCATCGCCTACATCATCGCCGTCCGCAAGAACGGCAAGGCATTGCCGGAGACGCGAGACGGATTCGAGGCGGCGACAGCCAAGAGCATCTCGTTCGGATTTCTGTTCCTGACCATCGGCATCATCGGCGGCGCGGTCTGGGCCAACTCCGCTTGGGGCAGCTACTGGCAGTGGGATCCGAAGGAAACGTGGTCGTTGATCACCTGGTTCATCTACGCGGTGTTTCTGCATTGCCGGTTCATGCGCGGCTGGAAGGGCAAACGCGCCGCGTGGATCTCGATCATCGGGTTCGCTTCGGTGGTGTTCACCTATGTGGGCGTGAACTTCCTCCTGAGCGGCCTCCACAGCTACGCCAGCTCGTAGCGCGATCTTGGCCTCGCAGGCACGTGGCGCGGCCTGTAATGCTTTCTCCTTGCCCGCTTCGTCGCGGAACTCTTACGTTCTGCTTCCATGAGCACACGAAAGACTTCCCTGCCTTTGTTCCCCACGAGCGTGATTGGCAGCCTGCCGCGGCCGCAATGGGTGCTCGACCTCGTGGCGGCGCACGCGGCGGGGAAAGTCGGCGAACGGGAGTTCCAGGAGCAAAGCGATCGCGCGGCGTTGTTCGCCATCGCCCTGCAGGAAACGGCCGGACTCGACATCATCACCGACGGCGAATGGAGGCGCGAAGGATATTTTCAGGTGTTCATCGAGAAGGTCGGCGGTTTTCAGGACGGATTGATCCCGGGACGCTATCGGAATTGGCCCGCCGTGGTGCGGAAGATTCAATACCGGCAACCAATCACGTGCGATGCGCTGTCGTTCCTCCGTAAACACACGCGCCGCAAGGTCAAGGCAACGATCCCGAGTCCGTACATCATCGCGCGGCGGTTCTATCATCCCGAACACTCGGCGAAGGCGTACAAGCACCGCGACGACTTTCTGTTCGCCGTCGCCGAGGTGCTGCGCAAGGAGGCGCGCAAACTCGAGGAGGCGGGCGCGGATTTCGTGCAGGTGGACGACCCGTTGATCGGCTACTTCGTGGACGACAAGTATCGCAAGCAGGCGAGCGGTCACCCTGGCGCGACATGGTTTCCCCACGACGTGGAGACCGAATGCGAGGTGGCGATTGAGGCCTCGAACCACGTATTGACCGGTGTGAAGAAAGCGACCACGATTCTGCACGTCTGTCGCGGCAACTGGCAGCGCGGCAGCGACGCCGTGGGCAGCTACGACCGTATCTGGCATCACCTGTGTCGTTCACAGGCACGGCAGCTCGCGCTCGAGTTCGCGTTACCGGCCGCGGGCGGTGTGGATGTGCTCAAAGACTTCCCGAAGGACAAACAATTGGGATTCGGTTGTGTGGACGTCCGCGGCAGCGAAGTCGAACCGCCCGAGACGATTCAGGCGCGCGTCGAGGAGGCGTTGCGTCACGTACCGGCCGATCGCATCACGTTGAATCCCGATTGCGGTTTCGCCCCGTCGAGCGTCAGCACCCTCCCGCTGGATGAGCCGTATCTGAAACTCAAGGCTCAGACGGAAGCGGCGCAGAGGCTGCGGGCGCGGTTGGCGACTGCACAGTGAGATTGCTGTCCTGGTTGCGTTCCCGTGGCGCTGCATCGAACGAGATCGGATAACTCGGCCGATCGGAAGAGTACAACACCCGCTCAACTGCGCCGGTTGTCGAGTTGGAAACCGATGCCTCGGTCGGCACCGCATTCGTGGATGGCACTTGCCCCGATGCCGACACGATCACGGTGCCGTGGACGTCCTTGGGTTTCATGCTGACGGTATCCCCGAATGAGAAGACGAAGAAAAACGGATCCGTCGAGCCAAAGTACTCCACGTCGTCGGGGTCGCAGCCGGTGAGTCCCACGGCCATGGCCAACGCAAAGCAGGACAATAGGCGCTTCGATTTCAGGACATCACGGTAGAACAACCGGCGCGGACTGCAAATCATTTCCAATGTGCTTCGTCGCATCGCTTCACTCTCCGTTTCGCTTTTCCGCCATCGGCAGCACCTTCTTTTCGATGTCGCGGATTTGTTCCTGCGCCTCCGGGCTGCAAGGCACGTCCGCGTCCGCCAGCCGTTGGTAGATGTTGCGCGCCTTGCGCAGTTCGTCCTGCTGCTTCTGAATGGCGGCGGCGGCGAGCCCGGCTTTGCAAAACCAGTAGGACTCTTTCACCTTCCCGGGCTCGGGGTCAGCCACCTGATCATAGACGATGACCATGTACTGGTCGAGGGCATCCCCGGGACGGTTCATCTTTTCGTAGCACAACCCGATCTGGTATCGGGCGTGATTGCGCTGGGTCGCGTTGGCGGTGGGACTGTCCACCACGCTGCGGTAGGCGACAATGGCTTCCGCATACTGCTTGAGGGTGAAGTAACAGTCGCCCTTTCGACCGCGAGCGTCGTCCACCAAATCGCTGGTCTTGTAGTCGCGGATGAGCTGATCGAAGACCATGAGCGCGTTCTGAAATCCCGGGTCGCCGCCCTGTTCAATCAACGCCTCCGCCTGCCAAAAGCGCGCGTCGGGCCGCCAGACGCTCGAGGGATACCGGTCGAGAAGACTCTGAAAAAACTGCACCGCTTCAGTGTAGCCTTGTCGTCCGTACGCGGCGCGTCCTGCCCAATACAACGCAGCATCGGCATACACGCTGTTCGGGTGGTTTTTTTGGAGAATGTCCCACTGACGTTGTGCTTCGGCGTAGTTCCTCTGGTTGTAATAGAACTCGCCGATGCGGAACTGCACTTCGGGCGTCACGGCCACGTCTTTGTAGTTCTCCGACAACTCGGTGAATTCCTTGACCGCCGCCTTGGCGTCTTCCAACTGGTAGAGACACAGTCCGCGCCGGTACTTGGCCACCGCGAGCACTTCCCGTGGCGGTGGCGGCGTGAACGCGATGACTCTGTCAAATTGTTCGAGCGCATCGGGGTAGAGCTTGTCGAGGTAGAACGCGTGGCCCAATTCGAGCATTGCGCGTACCGCGAGCGGACTCGATGGATAGGTCTTGAGAAAGTCCTCATACAACAGCCGCGCTTGCGCCTGGAATCCCTGTTTCACCATCTCCAACCCGATCTGCAGATAGCCGTCGTCGCGAAGCGGGCTATTTGGGAACTTGCCCACGAGCGTCGCGAGCGTGGATTTGGCCTGAGTCGTGTTCTTCAAGTGAAGCTGGCTCTGCACGATTTGAAACAGCGCCTGCTCCACGTGCCCATTGTCGGGATGCTTCTCCACGAAGGCACTGTAGGCGACGATGGCTTTCTGGTGATCTCCCAGGTTCCAGTACGCGTCGCCGATCTTGTACATCGCCTCGGCCGCCTGCCCTTCGTCGCGCAGTGTGTCGGCCGCCTTCTGGAAGTCCTGGATGCTCTCCTCGTACCGCTTCAACTCGAACAACGCCCACCCGCGCCAGTAGCGCGCTGACGGCAGCGAATGGTGTTGTGGATGGTCGGCGATCAGTCTCGCGTACTCACGCGCCGCTTCCTCGAACTTCTTCTGGGACAGATAAATGTCTGCGATAGCGATCTGCGCGTCCGGAGCCAACGCGTCCTGCGGGTGTTCCTTCACAAACTGCCGGAGTTTCTCGATGGCCGTTTCGACCTGGCCGAGCCGAAGGTAACACTCGCCAAACTGGATCGCGCTCTCTCGTCGCTTGCTCTCCGAGTCGAGCGTCTGGATCGCCTTCTCGAACGCCGTCGCGCTCTGCTCATACTCGTTCTTGTTCCAATGAATCCAACCAATGGCCGACCATGATTCGCCCAGCACCCACGACGGCCAGACCTTGGGCTGCTCGACGATCTTCTGGAACTGCTCCAGTGCGTCGGCGTACTCCTTCTGCTTGTACGCGGATTCGCCCATCCAATACCGCGCCTCGAACGTGAGTCTGCCGGGCGGCGTCTTGTCTGCGATCGGCTGGAATACCGTCTTCGCCTTCTCGATCTCGCCCGACGAGAGATACACCTGGCCCATCGCCAGCCGGGCATCCTGCGCGATCTCAGCGAGCGATCGGTCCGTCGAGCCGGCGAGTTTCTCAAACAGCTTCAGCGCGTCTTCAGACCGTTTCGTTCGATGCAACGCCCACGCAAGCCCGTACTCCGCTTGCGGCACGTAGGCGCTCTTGGGGAATTTGGTGAGCAAGGCGCGGTACTGCGTTTCCGCATCGGCGTACTGTTTGCCTTTGCTGTACGCCTCAGCCAGCCAGAAAATCGCGTCCGCTGGTTTGCTGGGCGCCTTGGCGGCAGCGAGCAGGTTCTTGAGAATCGTTACCGCGTCTTCCCACTGGCCCAGGTTCAACTGCGACTGCGCGAGCAGCAGGGACACTTCCTCACGCCTCGACGTGGCCGGAAACTTCTCCAGCAGTTCTTGGAATTGTTTTTCCGCCACCTCGTACAACCCGTCCTTGAACGCCGCCTTGCCCGCGCTGTAGAGCCGGGACTCCTGGGCCACCGACGACATGGCAGACAGCATCAGCGCGGAGAGAACAATCAGCAGAAATTGGGTCGCACGCACACTCATCAATGCCGCGCACTGTAGCACACCTCGAACGGGAGCGACAAGTTCCGCAAGCTATCCGGTGGCGGGACAGACCGAAGTAGAGCCTTGGACGACGCTGGTCAGCCGGTTGAGAACGTTGTACCGGTACGTGATCACCGTCTCGCCGGTCATGGTCAGGTTGGTGCGCAAGCCGCGGTCGTTGTACTGGCAGGTGTTGGTGCCGTTCGGCCCGATCTCCCGCGCCAGCCGATCCAGCGCGTCGTCGGCGAGCGAGATCGTGCCGCCGACGGAGTCCACGATGTTGGTCACCCGGCTCACGCTGTCGTATTGGAGTCTCACGGTGCTTTGCGTTCCGTAGAAGGTGTTAAGAGCCGCAGTGCCGTCGCAAAAAAGTGCCGTTTTCGGGCCGAACTGGCGTCGTCAATTCGGTGGCGTTTACGATGGCAACCAGGGCGAAGTGCCGTCCGTGCCGTGCCCCGTTTCTTTCGAACCTTGCTTACCTGAGTCGCGCCGTCGGGACAGTGCCGTCCAAAAACGGCTCGACTTGGCCCGGGCTTTTCGGGCAGCAAGGAAGAATGTTCCGGTTGCCGTTTCATTTCGTGCGCGATCCGCAGGAGTTGAACGCACGGCTTTTTCGCTCAAGCAGTCGCCCTGTCCGCATTGCGGCTGCGTGGGCACGTTAAACCGCCACAGCCGTTGTTTCGGCATCGATCCGCTGAAGACAACGGGCAAGCGGTTGCGGGGGCAGCGGGTGTTTTGTTCCAATCGGGGACAACGGGGCGGGTGCGGACGAACCTTTTGCCTGGTCTTCGCCGAGGTGTTCCCCCGTCACACCTTCCCCGCCTCGTTGCTCTGGCCTCTGTGGGTGGGCCTGTTGGATGGAACTTCCCTCCAGGCGGCGGCTGAATCGCTGCGTCTGCCATTCGCTCTGGAAACGGTCTATCACTGGCGACGCAAACTGCGTCGGCAAGTGGATCGCCTGCGCGTGCTGCTCTGCGGCTTGTGTCCGCCGGCCGCCAGCGCGCAGGCCGATCCCTGGTTGCAGACCGTGGAACATCTGCGTCAGGTCTTTCCTCGCAGTGGCTGTCCGCCGGCCGAGTTCCAACTCCATTTTCAGCAACCCTTCGTGGCGAGCCTCCCCGGCTGAGACCGGCCGGACGTCAGATCGGGCCGCTGTCTTCGGCCACATTCCGACCGCCGCGTTCGCAGCGCGCCCCGGAGCGCCCGGCCGACAACACCACAATCCTATTCCTGTCGGCGCCGACGGCCCGCTAGCGTCGCCGCCGTCAATGAAACCAAACCCGTCTCGCTCTCAATCAACGGGACGGGAGCAACCACCCACCATGGAGAAAACAAACCGTATGAAACATCCCACTCCCTATCTGAAAATGCGTGTGCTGGGCGCCATCGACATGGCCCCCGGCCACTCCATCCAGGCTCGCATCCAGGCGGTCAGCCAGATGACCTTCACCGACGAGGAGGGCCAGCCGCGTTCCTTCACCTGGCGGACCATTCAAACCTGGTATTCCCGCTACCAAAAGCATGGCGTCACCGTCATGGAAAACAAACCTCGCTCCGACAAGGGCAAAACCCGAAAGATCGTCCTCGAAGAACTCCTGGACGCCATCCGCACCGTGCAGCCCAAAGTCCACGGCAAGACCCCGACGCTGGCTTTGCTCTATCGGCTGTGCATCGAAGACGGCCTGCTCGCCCGCTCGCAGATCGCGCCGAACACCTTTCGTCGTCTCGTCCGACAGTACGAACTGCTCAAGCCCGAGCAAGACTGTGTCAGCAAACACCGCCTGGCTTTTGCCAAGGCGCACGCCAACGACATGTGGCAGGCCGACACCCTCTACGGACCGTATGTCCCAAACCACGGCACCCCCGTGCAGACCCGCCTCGTCGGCTTCCTCGACGACGCCTCCCGGGTCTGTTGTCACGGTCAGTTCTTTTTCGCCGAGAACGTCAACACCCTCATCGAGGCGTTGCGCGCCGCCTTGTACAAACGCGGCGTGCCGCATGCCCTCTATGTGGACAACGGCTCGATCTACACTTCCAAGGAGATCGTCCAAATCTGCGCCCGCGTCGGCTGCCGGCTCCTTCACACCCCCGTGCGGGATGGAGCGGCAAAGGGAAAAATCGAGCGATTTTTCCGTACCGTGCGCGACCAGTTCCTGGCCCGCGATCTGGACTTGAGTTGTCTCGACACTCTCAACCGCCAGTTCACTCACTGGGTCGAGGAACAATACAACGCCCAAATCCATTCCGTCCTCGGCATCTCGCCATTGGATCGCTTCGCCCTGGATCGCAAATGGCTGCGGTTCCTTCCGCCCAACGAAACCAACGACGAACTGTTCTTCGTCGAAGAATCACGCCACGTCCGCGCCGACAACACCTTCTCCTTCCAGGCCCGCCGCTGGGAAGCGCCCCGCCATCTGCCCGACCGCACCGTGCAAGTCCGCTTCCAGCGCACCCGTCCCCGGGATCGAGTCATCGTCTATTACAAAGGCGAGCGCATGGGCGAAGCCCGCCCGCTCGACGCCATCGCCAACGACCGCAAACCGCTGAACCCGCAAACACCACAGGAGAAGTAAACCACAGTCCGTTCCCACTTCGGCCTGCAACGCAACCCGTTCGACACCGAGTCTCTGCCGCTGTTGCCCCACCAGCAGGAAGTCTTCGACATCCTGCGCGTCCACGCCCAGCAAGGCGGCCTCTGTCTGGTCCTGGGCGAACCCGGCACCGGCAAGAGCGTCCTCAAACAGGCGCTGTTGACCCACGATCCCAAACGCATGATCACCCCCGTCGTCAATCGCACCCTCCACACCTACCACAACACCCTGCGCATCCTCTGCGAAGCCTTCCAGATCGAGTTCGAGGGCCGCGACCATCGCTGCGAACGCCTGCTCGTCCAACAAGCCTTCGCCATCCATCGCGCCGGCAAACTGCTCGTCCCGATCATCGACGACGCCCACCTCATGCCCACCGATTGCCTGCGCAAACTGCAGCTGTTGTGCGAGGACTTTCCCCGGTCCCACAACCTGGTCCTGCTCTGCCAACCGCCGCTGCTCCAATCGCTGTGCCTGTCCGTCCACGAGGAAATCCGTTCCCGCATCACCTACTCGGCGCTGCTCCCACGCCTCGGTCCCGAAGCCGTCGAGCAGTTCATCCTCGACCAACTTGATCGCTGCGGCCTCGGCCACAACACCTTCAGCCCCGAGGCCCTCGCGCTCCTGATTCGCAGCGGCGAAGGTCTGTTGCGGCGCACCCGCAACCTCTGTCTGGGCTCGCTGCTGGAAGCCGTCCGCGACCAGACCCGCATCGTGGACCTCAAACAGGTCAACCGCGTCCTGCTTCAACCTCATTGGAGAAAGGATTATGATCAAGCCCTCCCCTAAACAACCCCGCTGGTCCCGCGACCAAATCCGCGCCGCCCGCTAGGTCGAGCTGGCGCCGTTGCTGGAAAAACGGGGACTGGTTCTGCGGGAACGTGGCGGCGGCAACTTCGAGATCGAGCAATACAAGGGAGTGCTGGTGAAAGCCTCCTACTGGCGCTGGCCCGAACGCGGCCTGGCCGGCAACGCCATCGACTTCTACATGCAGGTGCTGGGCCTGTCCTTCCACGACGCCATGCGTGAGATCACCGGCGCGTAAACCGGCGACCCGCATCGCCAGGTTACGATGGCAGTGCGGGCAGAGCCGCAGAAAAGTCAACCTTACGATCCGAGTGCGGTCAAAAAGACCTCAAGCCACTTGCGGATCCCGAAACGGCCCGCCGCGTCGTAGCTCTACGACCGGAGCGTGGCAATTTGGGCACAAAATACGACGAGAGTGTGGGCGGCGGGGCAAAAACCCTACGACGAGAAAGTGGGCGTTTTTGTGACCGGAAAAAAGTGCGTAACAGGTCGATCCGCTGCTGGCGGTGGCGGTGGGCAAGACCGATCCGCTGGGCGAGGAGCGGGTGTGCGCCGAGGATCGGGGTAAGCCGCTGGCCGCGCCCTGCACGCTCAACCGGCTGGAACTGACCAATCAGAAGCCGGCCAGCCGCTATCACAAGATCGAGGCGGAAGAAGAGGCCATCGCCGAGTGTTTGTTACAGTTGGGCGTCAGTACCCTGGACAAGGAAGCAGGGGAACTGATCGTGGATGTGGACCTGACGGGCATCCTGTTGCACGGGCTGCAGGAGGGACGACATTACAGCAGCTACTACGGCGATTACTGTTACACGCCGTTGCTGCTCTTTGTGGGGGCGGTGCCGTTGTGGGCGCAACTGCTCACCGCCGATCGGGACGCGACCGAGGCGGTGGTGCCGGCGCTCTCGAAGGTGGTGGCGGCGATCCGCCGTCGGTGTCCGCAGGCGCGGCTGATTGTGCGGGGCGACAGCGAGTTTTGTCGAGAGCCGATCCTGGCTTGGTGCGAGCAACAGCAGCCCGTGGTGTATTACTGCCTCGGGATGGGGCGCAACCCGCGCCTGGTGGCGTTGCTGGAGCCGGCAGTGATAAGGGCGCGGGCAATGGCGTGCCTGATGGGGGGAGTGGCGCGGGCGTTCGCGGAGTTCGAATACCAGACGTTGGAGACCTGGAGTCGGGCGCGGCGGGTGATCGGGAAAGCGGAAATGGTGCAGGGCGAAGAGAACTTGCGCTTTGTGGTGACGAACCTGCCGCAGCAAGGGTGGGCCCAGGAGGATGGGGAACGGTTCTGGGCACAGCCGCTGTACGAGCAGTTGTACTGCGGGCGCGGGGAAATGGAGAACCAGATCAAGCAACAGCAACTGGATTTGTTCGGCAAGCGGCTCTCGACCCACTGGCTCGGAGCGAACCAGTTGCGGCTGTGGTTCAGCGCGTTTGCGCAATGGCTGGTGGAGCGGGTGCGGGTGATCGGGCTGCGGGGCACCGCGCTAGCGACGGCGACGGCGGGGACGATTCGCAGCCAACTGCTGAAGGTGGGGGCGATAGTGACGGTGAGCGTGCGGCGGGTGTACGTGCAGTTGAGCAGCAGCTTTGTGCTGCGGGAGGTGTTTGTGCGCGCGCAGCGGGCGTTGGCCGTGGCCAGCGGATAGCGTGGTGGCCGGTGACGAGGGGAGTGGGGAGAAGCGGGAGGAGTGTGTCGGTGCGAGGAGGGAAGCGGGCGAATTGGCCTCGCATTGGGACGGGATACTCCGGAAAGAGCAATTGTGGCATCGTCGGCAGGTACTCAAAAGTTGAAAAAGTCCCAAACAGACAGATCTGTGAAATATCCGGGTTAATGGGTGACCCTGATTCTTCACCTATGCTTGAGGATCTCCACTATGTCCCGATTCGAGTTGGTAATGGCAAGTGTCAGCGGGGTCGCACCGACGTTGTCTTCGATGTTGCCGTTTGCACCCCTTGCCAGCAACAGTTTCACCAAGTCCCTAAGACCATTTTCAGCAGCGAAATGCAATGGAGTCCGACCACGCTGCCCTGTAGCGTTGACTTCAGCGCCTTTGCTCAGGAGCAGCTCAGCCATAGGCAAATGCCTACCCACGACCGCTTTCCAAAGCGGAGTCTCGCCCCACTTATCTCTCGCATTCACATCTGCTCCCTTACCCAGGAGGAGTTGCGCGAGTTCGCTATGGCCGCCCTGTGCCGCCCGGTGAAGTGCAGTCAAACCATCCTTATCCTGTACCGCAACTTCCGCGCCCATAGAAAGGAGTATCTGTACCACCTGCTTTTGTCCGGAATGAGCCGCTTCCATAAGCGGAGTTAACCCAAAGTGGTCAGCGGCGTTAACTTCTGCTCCATGAGCCAAGAGTAATTCAACAACCCCATTATGACCTCGCGCGGCCGCGCAGTGCAGCGGCGTCACGTTGTACTTTGTTTTGGCATTTGCCAGTGTTGGATCTGCCTTGAGGAGCTTCTCTACTTGATCGAAGTTACCGTTTATGGCCGCGTAGTAGATAGCCGGCGAGCCGCGGGAGGGAGACAGCAAGAAAAAAGCCACTACGATAAGAATCGAGGCGATTGCAACAAGAACGCCAATCACCATCCTTTTCATTGATTTCACAGCCATTATTTTTTCGGATTTGTGTCCATCAAGTTGTTCGCTAAAACTTTTGGGCTGGGTACACGTCGAGACTCAGGTAAGGTCCAAACGGCGAATCAGGCCCCCTTATGGCGTCGTACAAGTAATAAACGGGGACGAGCGGGCTAGACCCTGGATAGAACATGATGATCTTCTGTTTAGCGGCCTTCTCTTCCGCCGTGCCCGTTTCGTACCAGAGCTGATTGCCAAGCCTAGTCCAGTGAAGGTCGGGCACTTGATTGGGAGGGCTGGGGGGTAGAGGTGCCTCCAGTTCCTTGATGAATTGGTCCGGGACGAGGATGATAATGTTGTCAGGCTCCGGCGCACCGCTGATTCTCATAAGTGCAGGCACGAAAGTGATTCCTTTCCTCGTTGCTAGATCCGGGAACGTCAAGCTTGTTGCCGTGGTGTCAACTGCGTATCCGCAGTTCCTTGAACACGCGAAATAAAAAACCTCAGTGTACTTGTCGAAAACATCGCTTAAGTTTGCTTCGGGATATGTCTGCGACGTCGTATTGTTGGTGATAAACGCACCTTTGACATTTCGGATCTTCGCCTGGCCCTCCGTCTTTGAAGCGGAGGCTCGCCATCGTCCAGGACCGCTTGCCAGATACGGATGCTCATTCAGGTAGGCCTCCGGGTCCTTCTTGGCTTTGTAATGCGCGTAAATGACAATGGCAGTCGCTATAATTGCAACTATCGCTACGATCGTCCAGAAAACTGTCGGGGAAATAACTAAGAGGCCGCCCGGATCGCTCCCGTTAACCGGATCACCATGCGCGTACGCGTATTTGTGCAGACTCTGCGGATCGAAGTTGTTTCCGGCGAACGGATCTACACTGGAGAACCTGCCCGTGGTCTGATTGTAATACCGCGCCCGCAGATAATAGTGCTGGAGGTCGGTGTCGAATTGTTCTCCCGTGTAGAGCAAAGAGGTAAGCGGCAAGTGGGAAGGGCCGAAGGTTTCGCCAAGGGAAACGCCGTAAGCGTCGTAGTTATAGCGGCCACCGGAGGCGATCAAACCGTCGTCATCTGTCAGGATTCTCGTGCTGCCATGTCCGTCATACCCGAAGTGATGTGTGACGGGTGACGAAGTGCCGACACTTTGCGAAAGAACATCGTCGCCGATAGTGTACGAGCGGTCGAGAGTGGCGTCTCCTGAATCGGTCGAGGACCACTCTTCGAGAACCTGCGCGTAACCAGTGTGGTTCATTGAATCCACGTGGAACAGCTTGCTGCGGGTTGTCGGCTGGCCGGCGCCGATGGTCGTCGTCGTGTCCGCCCGGGTGCGAATGCCAAACGGGTTATAGATGTAGCTGGCAACGATGCTCACCGTCTGTCCGCTCTCGATGCGGTTGATGCCGGCGGCAGCAAGACGGTTTTCCAGATCGTACGTGTACGTCGTCGGAGCGGGAACGCCGCCGCCGCTTTTCTGTACCTGCGAACCGTTGGCGTCATAGCTGTACGTGGTTGTGCCGGTGACGGTGGAGACCTCCTGCAACAGTTGATCGTTGGCGTTATAGGAGTAGGAGACCGAAGACAACAGACCGGAGACCGGAGACTCAGTGTTCTTGCTAAGCCGGTTGCCCACGAGGTCGTAGCTGTACGAATCGGTTATCTGATCTTCTGACCCCTGACCTCTGACCTCTGAAACCAGCCGGTACATCTGGTCGTAGGACCATGTGAAGTTGTTGGTGGTGTAGCTGCTGTCGTCCTGCCGGGTGATTTCGGTGGAGGCCGTTCGTCGCCCTGTCGCGTGCAGGGTGTAGGCGAACGAACTGAGGATGGAGGATTGAGAATCGAGGATGGAAACTTTGGTCAGCCGGTTCAGATCGTTGTACTCGTACGTCGTCTTGGTGCCGTTGGGCATCTCGACGGATTCGCGGCTGCCCACGTCGGTGTAGTTGTACGTCGTGACCTCGGCCGGGCTGACCGGCTGGCCGTTCTTCTTGTGGACGGCCACTGTCTTCAAGCGGCCCAGTTCGTCGTAGGTGTATCGCGTGTCGTTGTTGTCGGTGTACATGCGGGTCTTGCGGCCGGTGGCGGCATCGTACTCGTAGTGGATCGTGCCTTCGGGCGAGCAGACCGACGTGACGCGGCCATCCACGTCGTAGGGGAACTCGGTGACGCGGACGGTGTCGTCGATCGGAGTTTGACCGGTGGGGCAGTTGGCGGCCAGCAGTTCCCAGTTCGATTCAGTGCCGAGGAGGGAGATGATGGTCCAAATGGTGAGAGCCTTGACCCAGACCGGGAACAGGCGGAGACGGAAGCGAGAGGTGGATTGAGGATCGAGGATCGAAGATGGAGGATGGACAGATTCAACGCTCAACATCCAACGCTCAACACTCAACATCCAGCGGACAGCATGAACCACAGAGGCACAGAGGTCGCAGAGAACGACCAGAGGATACACCGCAAATGACGCAGATGGGCGCAGATGTGTAGCTCTTAACAAAACCCGAATTATCTGCGTAATCCGCGTAATCTGCGGTGAAACATATCTCTGCGTTCCTCGCGTTCTCTCGCGGCCAATCCAAATTACGAACAGGAGGGAACAGAGGAAACTGAGAGCGAGCGTCAGACCGAAGGAATGCTTCGTGGCCCAGCGTCCCGCGACGGCGGCGAAGCTGTAACTCGGCGGCGGAACCAAACCCAACGCGACGGCTTCGCAGGAGTTGGTCAGTCCGCTGCCTTGCAGCTCCACGATCTTCTTCTGCCGACCCAGTTCGTCGTAGGAGTAGCAATAAACCTTCGACGGCGAACCGGCTCCCGTCGCGTACAGCTTCTTCGTTTCCACCCGCCCGAGCGTGTCGTACGTGAGTTCCGTCTTCTGTCCCTTGAAGTCCAGCTTCGTGGCGAGCCGCCCGAAGGAATCATACGTCTGGCTCTCCTGCTGGCTCATCGGCAACGTGCGACTCACTTGCCGGCCAAATTGGTCGTAGGAGAATTGCGTGACGCGACCCTTGGGATCGCGGATGCCGCTCATCCGACCGTAGCTTTCGTTACGAAACCCGGCGAACT